>NZ_JTHF01000086.1 GCF_001043895.1 Methylobacterium indicum | reverse complement strand
TACCTCGCGCTGATCGCCGCGGCGGGCGACGCGGCGTTGCGGACGGGCGCCACCCGTCTCGCTCTCGCCCAGGCCTCGATGGCGGGTGCCGCCGCGCGGGTGGGCGGTGAGCCCCATCCCCTCACCAGCCCGGTCGCCGGCCTGCGCGCCGCGGCGGCGGCCGTACGGGGCGCGTGAACCGACCCTACCCGGCAGGCCGCTCGGCCATCCGCGCCCGCGTGTCCTCGTCGAGCACGGCGCGGATCGCCGCCGTCAGCGGGTGGCGGGCGGTGTGCTTGGCGCCGTAGGCGAGGTTGAAGGCGTAGTCGAAGCCCGGCGGGTTGCGGCCCTGGTTGTGCTGGAGGATCGTCTCCAGCTTGTCGAAGCCCTTGGCCAGGACCGCCTCCGGCGAGGTGCCGGCCTCGTACTCCTCCCACAAGCCCAGGATCTCGTCCCGGCGCGCCGGCGGCAGGGTATCCGTGAGGGACAGGAGATCGCGCCGCTCCTGCGCCGCCTTGTCGGCCGCCCGGGGATCGGTCGCCGGGATGTCGCCGCCGACCGCCTCGCCGAGATCGTGGACGAGGCACATCTTGATCAGCCTGAGCGGGTCGAGTCCGTCCGCCCCGTCGGCCAGCACCATCGCCATCAGGCAGAGCCGCCAGGTGTGCTCGGCCGTGCTCTCCGGCCGGCCGGAGGCGGCGTGGCCGCTGCGCAGCGTGCTCTTGAGCGCCTCGGCCCGGCGCAGGAAGTCGAGGGTACCGACGAGGTCGTCCGGGCTCATGATGGGGATGACTCCTCGCTCAGCGCGGTGCCGTGCGGCGCAGCCTCGACCGCAGGATCGCCCTACAAGATCGCCATATCCGATTCGCTCGGCGTGAGGCGGATGGAGGGACGATACGAGAGATGAATCGCTCGCCTGCCCCAAAGTCCGCCGGCGATCCGGGGTAGGATCACTCGGCCGGGCCGGACTTCCATCTGCAATCCCGTTCGACGGAATCGCAGCCGGGCTCCTCCCAAGGCTCTTCTCCCAAAACTCTCCTCCCAAGGCTCCCCTGGCGCGGCTCCGGCGCGCCGATTACCGTCGCGCCGGTTCGACCGACAGGAGCCCCGCGCGATGACGCCACCCCCCTCCCCTTCCGCCGTCCTCCGTCTCGGCGACGTGTCCGCCCTGCGGGGTCGGGTGCGCGACTGGCGGAGAGCCGGGGAGACCGTGGCTCTGGTGCCGACCATGGGGGCCCTGCACGAGGGGCACCTCGCCCTGGTGCGGCATGCGCAGGAACGGTGCCGGCGGGTGATCGTCAGCATCTTCGTCAACCCGACGCAGTTCGGCCCCAACGAGGACTTTTCGCGCTACCCCCGCGTCCTGGAGGACGACATCGCTCTCCTGGCCGAGGTCGGGGCGGATGCCGCCTACCTGCCCGACGTGGCGACGATGTATCCGCCGGGCTTCGCCACGACCGTGACGGTGGCGGGCCTGACCGAGGGGCTGTGCGGCCCGGTGCGGCCGGGACATTTCGCGGGCGTCGCCACCGTGGTGACGAAGCTCCTGCTCCAGGCCCTGCCCGATCTCGCTCTCTTCGGCGAGAAGGATTTCCAGCAGCTCCAGGTGATCCGGCGCGCGGCGCGCGACCTCGACGTCCCGGTGGCGATCGAGGGCGTGCCGACGGTGCGGGAGGCCGACGGCCTCGCCCTGTCGTCGCGCAACCGCTACCTCTCGACCGAGGAGCGGCACGCCGCCCCGACGATCCACGCGGTGCTGCAGCGGGTGGCCGCGGCGGTGCGCGGCGGCGCGGCGACGGCACCTGCCCTGGCGGAGGGCCGCGCCGCGCTCGAAGCGGCGGGCTTCGGGCCCGTGCAGTACCTGTCGGTGGCCGACGCCGAGAGCCTGGCGCCCCTGGAGCGGGTCGAGGGCCCGGCCCGCGTGCTGGTGGCGGCCTATCTCGGCCGCACCCGCCTCATCGACAACGTCGCGGTCTGACGCGACTGCGACGGCGGGCGGGGTCCGGCCCCGCCCGCTCCCGAAACATCGGTCCCGCTCGGGACGTCAGTCCCGCTCGGGATGTCAGTCCCGCACGGGATGTCAGTCCCGCAGAAGGTCGTTGATCGCGGTCTTGGCCCGGGTGCCGGCATCGACGCGCTTGACGATGACGGCGCAGTAGAGCGACGGGCCCGGGGTACCGTCCGGCAGCGCCTTGCCGGGCTGCGTGCCCGACACCACCACCGAGTAGGGCGGCACGCGGCCATACGAGACCTCGCCGGTGGCCCGGTCGATGATCTTGGTCGAGGCGCCGATATAGACGCCCATCGAGAGCACGCTGCCCTCGCCGACGATCACGCCCTCGGCCACCTCGGCGCGGGCGCCGATGAAGCAGTTGTCCTCGATGATGACCGGGTTGGCCTGGAGCGGCTCGAGCACCCCGGCGATGCCGGCGCCGCCGGAGATGTGGCAGTGCTTGCCGATCTGGGCGCAGGAGCCGACCGTGGCCCAGGTGTCGATCATCGAGCCCTCGCCGACATGGGCGCCGAGATTGACGAAGGACGGCATCAGCACCGCGCCCGGCGCGATGTGGGCGCCCCGGCGCACCACCGCGCCCGGCACGGCCCGGAAGCCGGCGGCGCGGAAGCGCGCGGCGTCCCAGCCCTCGAACTTCGACGGCACCTTGTCCCACCAGCCGCCGCCGCCGGGACCACCCTCGATCAGCGCCATGTCGTTGAGGCGGAAGGAGAGCAGCACCGCCTTCTTCAGCCACTGGTTGACGTGCCAGTCGCCGCCCTCGACCTTCTCGGCCACCCGGGCCTCGCCGGAATCGAGCAGCGCCAGGGCGGCGTCGACCGCCTCGCGGACCGGCCCGCGCGTGTCGGCCCCGACATTCGCGCGGTCCTCCCAGGCGGCTTCGATGGTCCGGGCGAGATCGGCGTGCGACATGGGAGGCGTCCAGGGCGGGAGGGAAGTCGTATCGGCGTCCCCTCTATCAAAGCCTCGGCCCCGCTGTCACGTCGGGTCAGCGGCGCGGCTGCTGGCAAAGGTACGGGTGAGGGCGGCGAGCTCGTCGGCCAGCACGTCGTGGATCACCGCGGCCGCGTCGGGAAACACCTCGAGCACCCGGCGCATCAGGGCCTGGGTGACGACCATCACCTCGGCGGGGTCGGCGCCGGCCCGCGCCGTGCTCGGCCGCTCCAGGGGGAGGAACAGGGCGGTCTGCCCGATCAGGGTGGATGGCCCGGCCTCGACCGGGACGCCGCGGGGCGAGCGGGGCTCCAGCACGACGGTGCCGCGCGTCACCACGAAGCCGCCATCGGCCGGCGTGCCGCGGGTGAACAGCACGGCGCCGGGCTCGAGACGGCGGCGCTCGGCCGCGAACGAGATCAGCCGCAGGGCGTCCCGATCCATCAATCCGAACAGCGGCGCGGCGGCCAGAATCGCGATGTCGTCGTCGAGCGCCAACGGCCTCGCTCTCCCCTGCCGCAACCCCGGCGCGGTCCTTCCGCGCCCGGGCGGCCCGGCCAAGCTCTAGCCGATCCGGCGCGCCGGCACCATGCGCGCCGGCCCCTCTTCCGATGTCCGATCGGTCACGCCGGGTGGCAGGAACCCGCCCGGTGCGGGCTTGCGCCCCTCACGCGACCCTCGCGCTCTCCGCGCCGCCCAGGCGGGCCACCACGCGGTTGCGGCCGAGGCGCTTGGCCTCGTAGAGCGCCGCGTCGGTGGCCGCGAAGCACGCGCCGCCGCTCTCGCCCGGGCCGGCCTCGGCGACGCCGAGGCTCACCGTGATGCCGCCGCCCTCGTTGCCGGCATGCGGGATCAGCAGGCGCGCGACCGCCAGGCGGATGCGCTCGGCCCGGGCGACCGCCTCGGCGCTCGACGCGCCGGGCAGCAGTACGGCGAATTCCTCGCCGCCGATCCGGCAGGCGGTCTCCTCCGGCCCGCGGATCTGGCGCTGCAGCACCCGGGCGATGGCGCGCAGCACCTCGTCGCCGGCGAGGTGGCCGTAGGTGTCGTTGTAGAGCTTGAACCGGTCGGCATCGAGGAGGACGAGGCTGAACGTCGCCCGGCGCGGCATCGGCCCCCGGGCCTGCTCCTGCGCCCGCGCGAAGGCCTCGTCGAAATGGCGCCGGTTCGGCAGGCCGGTCAGCCCGTCGGTATGGGCGAGGCGGGCGAGATCGCGGTTGGCGTCGAGCGCGCGCGCCTCGGCCCGGCTGCGCCGTTCCAGCTCGCGCTGGAGCCGCAGGGTCAGCCCGATCATGCCGCCGCACAGGATCGCCACCAGCACCGCGATGGCGATGGCCTTGGGCCGCCACAGGGCCGTGATCACCTCGGTCGGCACCACGGCCGTCGCCACCAGCGGATGGCGGCCGACCCGGCAGTAGGTGAACAGGGCCTCGACCCCGTCCGGGTGGCCGGGCGCGACGAACTGGCCCGATCGGTGCTCGAAGAAGCGCCGGAAATGCGCGAGGGACGACAGGTCCTCGCCGATCATGCGCTCGATGGGCGGGCTGCGCACCAGGAGTTCGCCGCTGTCGCGGAAGAACGCGATGCGGCTCTGGTCGCCGATGCTGAGGCGGGCGAACAGGCCGTTGAAGTAGCCGATATCGATGGTTCCCATCACCACGCCGGCGAAGGCCCCGTCCGCGTAGGTGAGGCGCCGGCTGAGGGGGATCACCCAGCGGCCGTCCGGCGCCATGCGGAACGGCTTGCCGATATAGAGCCCGACATCTCCCCGCTGCTTGTGAGCCAGGAAGAAATCCGCCTCGGGGAAGGCCAGGGCCCGCGGTACCGCGTTGGTGGAATCGACGAAGGCCTGTCCCTGCGGGTCGAGGGCCAGGATCGCGCCGAGGCCGTTCGCCGTCGCGGCCCGGTCGAACAGGGCGAGCTGGCGCAGCTCCGGCGGGCTCTCGTCGATCGCCGGGTTCTGCAGCCCGTCCACCACCGCCTGGAGCGACAGGTCGTAGAACTCGATGTTGCGGTCGACCATGTGCTCGACCGCCTCCAGCAGGTTCTGCGACACCCGACCGACCTGCTCCCAGGCGCTGCGGCGCATCTGCATGACCGTCAGGCCCGAGGCGGCGCCGATCACCAGGGTGACGGCGACGATCGATCCGGCCAGCGCGCGGGAGGCGGCAGGACCCCGCCGACGGGCTCGAGGGTGCATCGGCGCTCCGTTGCGCAGTGCCTGCAATACGACCGGTGTATGACCCGAAGTCTAAGATTGGGTTGCGTCCGAGCCTTACCCGGATGCCGTTTCGGCCGGTGGCCGGCACGCCCCGTTTCCGGCTACGGTCCCGGCCGGACACCTGCAGGGAAGGGACCGTCATGGGCGGCACGGAAGCGATCGATCGGGCGCGCAGGGTGAGGATGGGGCGGGCCCGGCCCGGACGGGGGACGTCGCGATGATCGCCCCCGTCTTGCGCGAAGAGATCGCCCGCCGCTACGGCACGCCCGCGGTCGTCATCGACCTCGACCGGGTCGAGCGCAACATCGCCCGGCTCCAGGCCGCCTGCGACGCGGCCGGGCTCGCCAACCGCCCGCACATCAAGACGCACAAGAGCCCGGTCCTCGCCCGGATGCAGATCGCGGCCGGCGCGCGGGGCGTGACGTGCCAGAAGATCGGCGAGGCCGAGGTGATGGCGGCGGCCGGCATCGACGACATCCTGGTGAGCTACAACCTGGTCGGCCCGCACGCGGTCGGGCGTCTCGGGCGGCTCCTGCGCGAGAGCCCGGCCCGGCTCACGGTCGCGGCCGACAACCCGGTGACCGTGGCGGGCCTGGAGGAGGCCGCGCGGGCCGGCGGGCGCACCCTCGACGTGGTGGTGGAATGCGACACCGGCCGCAAGCGCGCCGGCGTCGAGACCCCGGGCGAGGCGGTGGCGCTCGCCCGCGACATCGCGAGCCGCCCCGGCCTCGCCTTCGCGGGCCTGCTCCTCTACCCGCCGGCCGGGGACGCCGCCGGGGCCCAGACGTTCCTCGACGAGGCGAAGGCGGGCCTCGCCGCCCTCGGGCTCGAGCCCCGGATCGTCTCGACCGGCGGCACGCCGAACCTGCCGGAGCTCGGCCAGATTCGCGGCGCCACCGAGCACCGGGCCGGCACCGTGATCTTCAACGACCGGATGATGATGGCGGCGGGCGTCGCCACCCTGGAGGAGTGCGCGCTGGCCGTGCTCGCCCGGGTGGTGAGCCGGGCGGGCCCCGAGCGCGGCATCCTGGATGCCGGCTCGAAGACGCTCACCAGCGATACCGGCGGCGGGCTCGACGGGTTCGGGCTCCTGCCCGACCATCCGGGCGCGCGCATCCACGCCTTTGCCGAGGAGCACGGCTTCCTCGACCTCTCGGCCTGCGCCGACCGACCCGCGGTCGGGACGCTCGTCGAGGTGGTGCCCAACCACGTCTGCGTCGTTGTCAACATGGTCGACACGCTGGTGACGGTGCGCGGCGGCGCGATCGTCGGCACGCTGCCGGTGGCGGCGCGGGGAATGATCGCGTGAGCACGCCGCGCGTGAACGCGGGGCGGTGAGCGAGGCTCAGGGCAGCAGCTTGTAGCCGCCGCCCTCCGTCACCAGGATCGAGGCGGTCGCCGGGTTCGGCTCGATCTTCTGGCGCAGGCGGTAGATGTGGGTCTCGAGGGTGTGGGTGGTGACCTGGGCGTTGTAGCCCCACACCTCGGCGAGCAGGGTGTCGCGCCCCACCACCTGCCGGCCGGCGCGGTAGAGGAAGCGCAGGATCGCGGTCTCCTTCTCGGTGAGCTTCAGCTTCGAGCCGCGCTCGCCGACGAGGAGCTTCGCGCCCGGCCGGAAGGTGTAGGGGCCGATCTGGAACACCGCGTCCTCGCTCGCCTCGTACTGGCGCAGCTGGGCGCGGATGCGGGCGAGCAGCACCGCGAGCTTGAACGGCTTCGTCACGTAGTCGTTGGCGCCGGCATCCAGCCCCTGCACGGTGTCGGTGTCGGAGGCCTGGCCGGTCAGCATGATCACCGGGCCGCGAAAGCCGCCCTGCCGCATCTGCCGCACGGCCTCGCGCCCGTCGAGGTCGGGCAGGCCGACATCCATCACCACGAGGTCGATCCGCTCGGCGGAGACCCGCTCCATCGCGCCCTGCGCGGTCTCGGCGGTCACCACGTCGAAGGAATCCGAGAGGGCGAGCTGCTCGGTCAGGGTGTCGCGCAGGGTCGGATCGTCGTCGACGACGAGCAGGCGGTGGGCGTTCGACATCGAACCGGCACTCTCGAACAGAACGGTCGGCCGCCGGCCGGGCTCGGCCCCGCCGCCGGCCGGGGCGGCGATCCGGGACGGAGCGCAGCCTGGCAGCGTGCGGGGCAGAGTAGCGGAGCGCCGGGCCGCGGCAAGGGCCGGGCCCCTCCCTGTCCACGGCATCGGGGCTCAGGCGCGGGGCGGCAGCGGCCCCTCCGGCCGGGGCGGAACGGGCCGCAGGTTGCTCGGCGCGGTCAGTTCCGGGCGCGCCACCGCCACCGGGCAGGCCTGGAGCCAGAGATAGGCCCGGAGCGCCAGCCAGGCGTCCTCCAGCGCTCCGTGGCGGGTGCCGACCCGGGCGAGTCCCATGCGCCGGCACACCGCGTCGAGGGCGGCGCGGCCCCTCTCGCCCCGGCGGCGATAGGCCTCCATGGTGCAGTAGACCTTGGCCGGGACGGCCGGCAGGCCGGCCGCCGCCATCTCGCGGTCGAGGACGGCGAGATCGAAGGCGGCGTTGTGGGCGACGACGAGGTCGGCCCCCGCCAGGATCCCCGCCAGCGCCGCGAGGTGCATCGCGGCCGGATCCTGATGGCGCAGGAGCCAGTCGTCGTAGCCATGCACGGCTTGCGCCGCCGGGTGGCTCGGCCGGCCCGGATCGAAGATCAGGTGGTGACAGGCGATCTCCGGCCGGCCGGTGGCGAGCGAGGCGGTCGCGAGCGCCACCACGCCCACGCTCACCATCCGGTCGCCCGCGGCAAGGCCGGTGGCCTCGACATCGAGGGCGACGAGACGCGGCGGCAGCCAGCCGAGCCAGTCGGGAATCGGGGTCGGCTCAGGCATCGGTCGCGGGTTCGCCCGGGTTCGTGGATCGGCGGCCCTGGAGCCGTCGCGGCGGGAGCCTTAAAGAGGATGGCGATGAAGCGCACGACCCTTCCGCACCTGCGGGTCCGCCCGAACCCCCTCGACCGCCGCCGCGGCACCCTGATCGCCGGCCCGGTCCTGATTCCCTGCGCCCTGGGCAAGGGCGGCCAGCGGCAGGTGAAACGCGAGGGCGACGGGGCGTCGCCCCGCGGCACCTTCCGGCTGCGCGGCGGCTTCTACCGGCCCGACCGGCTCGGGACGCGCCCACCGACCCCCCTCCCCTTGCGGGCGATCCGCCCCGGCGACGGCTGGTGCGACGACCCACGCGACCGGCGCTACAACCGGCCTCTCGCCCTCCCGGCCCCCGGCATCAGCGCCGAGGCGATGTGGCGCGACGACGGGCTCTACGACCTCGTGATCGACCTCGACTACAACCGCGGCCCGATCCGCCCCGGACGCGGCAGCGCCATCTTCCTCCACGTCGCCCGCCCGGGCTTCCGGCCGACCGAGGGCTGCGTCGCCCTGCGCCGCCCCGACCTGGTGCGGCTCCTGCGCCGCCTCGGCCCCGGCACGCGTCTCACGATCTGAGAAAGATCTTCTCCGGTTTCGCGGGGCGAGGGATGGAGATCCTCACCGTCGCGCGATGCTGCACGGCACAACGAAATCTTTAGATTTGGTAACGCTGCCACACTCGCGCACCTCGAAAACATGCGCTAGGGTTCGACTGCCACACAAAAGCCGCACCGGACGCAGGGAGAGACGCATGCTCGACGCCTATACCGCGACCGAGATCGTTCGGGCCCGCCAGATCCATGCCGTGGAGGGGCCGCGCGGCACCCTCTGGAACGGCTCGGCCCGTTACCGCGACGGGCTGCCGAATTCCCCCGTCCTGCTGACGGACGAGGATCGCGTCCGCTTCCTGGAGCAGGCGCGGGAGGAGATCCGCTGCCTGCACGCCAATTGACGACGGCGCGTCAGTCCGCCGTCGCCGCCTTGGGCTGACGCGCCCCGAAGATCGCGCTGCCGACCCGCACATGGGTCGCCCCCATCTGGATCGCCGCCGGGTAGTCGGCGCTCATCCCCATCGACAGGATCGGCAGGGCGTGGCGGCGGGCGATCGCCGCCAGCAGGCCGAAATGCGCCGAGGGCGGGTCCTCCGCCGGGGGAATGCACATCAGGCCGCAGACCGTGAGGCCGTGCGTATCCCGGCACTCCGCCAGGAACGCGTCGAGCCCGCCCGGCGCCACGCCGCCCTTCTGCGGCTCCTCGCCGGTATTGACCTGCACCAGCAGGCGCGGATGCCGGCCGCTGCGCTGGATCTCCTTGCCGAGCGCCGCGGCGAGCGAGGTCCGGTCCAGGGTGTGGATCACGTCGAACAGCTCGACCGCCTCGCGGGCCTTGTTCGATTGCAGCGGGCCGATCAGATGCAGTTCGGCATCCGGATACGCCTCGCGCAGGGCCGGCCACTTGGCCTTCGCCTCCTGGACGTAGTTCTCGCCGAAACAGCGTTGTCCGGCTTCCAGCGCCGGCTGGATCCCCTCGGGCGGAATCGTCTTCGACACCGCGATCAGGGCGACGCCCGCGGGATCGCGCTCGCTGTCCTCGGCCGCCCGGGCGATCGCCGCCCGCACCTCGGCCAGGTTCGACGTGACGGTCTGCGGGTCGATCATGACCGGCTGCCTCTCCATTGTTGACCCTCGGGACCAAACCGTGTCCTAGTCCGCCGGCGCCGCGCCGAGCAAGCTCAACCGTTTGCGGCCGTGACGTTTTCCCTTCATCCCTGCCGCCGGTGCTCACGGCGCCGGCGCCGACCGGTCGCAAAGACGCCGCCCATGGCCGAACGTTACAACGCGAAGGATTCCGAGCCCCACTGGCAGCAGGTGTGGGCCGAGCGCGAGATTTTTCGCACCCGCAACGAGGATCCCCGTCCGAAATACTACGTGCTCGAGATGTTCCCCTATCCGTCGGGGCGCATCCATATGGGCCACGTCCGCAACTACGCCATGGGCGACGTGGTGGCGCGCTACAAGCGGGCCAAGGGCTTCAACGTCCTGCACCCGATGGGCTGGGACGCCTTCGGCCTGCCGGCCGAGAACGCCGCGATGCAGAACAAGGTCAACCCGCGGGACTGGACCTACGCCAACATCGCGACGATGCGGACGCAGCTCCAATCGATGGGCCTGTCGCTCGACTGGAGCCGGGAGATCGCGACCTGCGATCCCGAGTACTACAAGCACCAGCAGCGGATGTTCCTCGACTTCCTGAAGGCCGGGCTGGTCTCGCGCCGCACCGCCAAGGTGAACTGGGACCCGGTCGACCACACCGTGCTGGCCAACGAGCAGGTGATCGACGGGCGCGGCTGGCGCTCGGGGGCGCTGGTCGAGCAGCGCGAGCTGACCCAGTGGTTCTTCAAGATCACCGACTTCGCCCAGGATCTGGACGACCGGCTCGACACCCTGGAGCGCTGGCCGGAAAAGGTCCGGCTGATGCAGCGCAACTGGATCGGCCGTTCGGAAGGGCTGGAGCTGCGCTTTGCCCTCGAAGCGGCGCCGGAGGGCGCGGGCTCCGAGGTGACGGTCTACACGACGCGACCCGACACCCTGTTCGGCGCGAAGTTCCTGGCGGTCGCCGCCGACCACCCGCTCGCCGCTTCGGTCGCCGCCGGCAACCCGGCCCTGCAGGACTTCATCGCCGAGTGCCGGCGCATGGGCACGGCGCAGGCCGCGATCGACACGGCGGAGAAGCTCGGCTTCGACACCGGCCTCAAGGTCCGCCACCCCCTCGACCCGTCCTGGACCCTGCCGGTCTACGTCGCCAACTTCGTGCTGATGGAGTACGGCACCGGCGCGGTGTTCGGCTGCCCGGCGCACGACCAGCGCGACCTCGACTTCGCCAACAAGTACGGTCTCGGCAACACCCCGGTCGTGTGCCCGCCGGACCAGGACCCGGCCGCCTTCGTGATCACCGACACCGCCTATGACGGCGACGGCCGGATGATCAACTCGCGCTTCCTCGACGGGATGGACACCGACACGGCGTTCAAGACTGTTGCCGACCGGCTGGAGGCCGAGACCCTGGACGGCGCCTCGGTCGGCCGACGCCGGGTGCAGTTCCGCCTGCGCGATTGGGGCGTGTCGCGCCAGCGCT
Source organism: Methylobacterium indicum (assembly GCF_001043895.1). Taxonomy (GTDB): domain Bacteria; phylum Pseudomonadota; class Alphaproteobacteria; order Rhizobiales; family Beijerinckiaceae; genus Methylobacterium; species Methylobacterium indicum. The sequence goes on along the minus strand of NZ_JTHF01000086.1, from coordinate 8,308 downwards.
ACTGGGGCTGCCCGATCCCGGTGATCCACTGCGACTCGTGCGGCGTCGTGCCGGTGCCGGTCGCGGATCTGCCGGTGAAGCTGCCCGAGGAGGTGTCCTTCGACGTGCCCGGCAACCCGCTCGAGCGCGATGCCGCCTGGCGCAACGTGCCCTGCCCGTGTTGCGGCAAGCCGGCCCGGCGCGAGACCGACACGATGGACACCTTCGTCGATTCGTCCTGGTACTTCGCCCGCTTCACCGCGCCGTGGCTGACGGACGCGCCGACCGAGAAGGCTGTGGCCGATCACTGGCTGCCGGTCGATCAGTATATCGGCGGCATCGAGCACGCGATCCTGCACCTGCTCTACTCCCGCTTCTTCATGCGGGCGATGCGCCAGACCGGCTGGGCCGGTGTCGACGAGCCCTTCGCGGGCCTGTTCACCCAGGGCATGGTCGTCCACGAGACCTATCGCGACGAGGCCGGCGCCTGGGTGCAGCCGGTCGACGTGCGGATCGTCAGCGAGGATGGCGCCCGCAAGGCGTTTCACGTGAAAACCGAGGCGCCAGTCTCGATCGGTGCGATCGAGAAGATGTCGAAGTCGAAGAAGAACGTCGTCGACCCGGACGACATCATCGCTTCGTACGGCGCCGACACCGCCCGCTGGTTCATGCTCTCCGACTCCCCGCCGGAGCGCGACGTGATCTGGACCGAGGACGGCGTCCAGGGGGCCTCCCGCTTCGTCCAGCGCGTCTGGCGCATGGTGAGCGAAGTCGCCGAGGGCGGGACCGAGGCGGCGCGCGACGACAACCCGGCGGTGCTGAAGGCGGCCCACAAGGCCCTCGCCGCGGTGGGCGAGGATATCGAGCGCCTGCGCTTCAACCGCTGCGTCGCCCATGTCTACGAGCTGGCGAACAGCCTGCAGGAGGCGGTCGCCACGGAACGCGGCCACGCCCCCTCCCCCGCCCTGCGGGAGGCGACGCGGATCCTGGTGCAGCTCATCGCCCCGATGATGCCGCACCTCGCCGAGGCCTGCTGGACGGCGCTGGGGCAGGACGGCCTGGTCGCCGAGGCGGGCTGGCCGGAGGTCCGCCACGACCTCCTGGTCGAGGACAGCGTGACGATGCCGGTGCAGATCAACGGCCGCAAGCGCGCCGACGTGACGGTGCCGCGGGACGCCGACCAGGCCGCGGTCCAGGCGGCGGTGCTGGCGCTCGAGCCGGTGCAGCGCGCGCTCGAAGGCAAGCCGCCCCGCAAGGTGATCGTGGTGCCGCTGCGCATCGTGAACATCGTCGTCTGATCGATCGACACGATCACGGCAGCGAGCGGGGCCCGGCGATCCGACGATCGCCGGGCCTTTCGTTTGACACCGTAGTCCCCGATATTCTCACCGCCTTCGTCCCCCGGCCCTGCTGTCGCCGCAGAGATTTTTTAGGATCACCCCCTAACCTGGCGGCCCGGAAGGCAGGGCTTGCCGGGACCGCCCCTCCCCACGGTCACGCCTCTTGGCAGGACCTCGGCGGGGCGGTAACGGGACGCGTGGTGGCAGGACGGACCTTCATGACAGGCTTGATGGCAGGCAGCACGGTGAAGACGGCGCGGAACCTCACTCTCGTCGCCACCCTGGCGCTCGGTCTCTCGGCCTGCTTTCGTCCGCTCTACGGGCCGACCGCTTCCGGCGCACCCCTGAGCGCCGTACTGGCCTCGATTCAGGTCGACCCGGCCAAGACGGCCCAGGGCCAGGAACGTCTCGGCCACTACCTGCGCAGCGAGCTGGTGTTCGACCTCGACGGCTCCGGCCAGCCCTCGGACAAGAAGTACCGCCTGACCTTGACCGCGAGCGAGACGGTGCAGACCCCGATCGTCAGCTCGATCACCGGCCGGGCCGAATCCGCGACCCTGTTCGGCACCGCCTCCTACAAGGTTCAGACCTTGTCCGGCGACCGCACCCTCACGGAGGGTGTCGCCCAGGGTACCGCGACCTACGACCGCTCGTCCCAGCGCTTCGCCAGCCTGCGGGCTGCCCGCGACGCCGAGATCCGGCTCGCCAAGCTGCTCTCCGAGCAGATCAAGACCCGCGTCGCCGCGATCCTGGCGACCCAGCCCTGAGCGCGTCATGACAGCCGTGAAGGCCGGCGAGGTCGAGGGGCTGCTGCGCCGCGGCCCCGACCCGCGCATCGCCGTCATCCTGGTTTACGGCCCGGATACCGGCCTCGTCGCCGAGCGCGCCCGCCTGCTCGCCGAGAAGGCGGTCGACGATCCCACCGATCCCTTCGCCCTGGTCAAGCTCGACGGCGACGTGCTGGCGAGCGACCCCGGCCGCCTCATTGACGAGGCCGGCACCGTCGGTCTGTTCGGCGGCAAGCGTGCGGTCTGGGTACGTTCCGGCAGCCGCAACTACGCCCCGGCGGTCGAGGCCGCCCTCAAGCAGGAGGGTGCCGACACACGGATCGTGGTCGAGGCCGGCGACCTCGCCAAGTCGGCTCCCTTGCGGGTGGTGTGCGAGCGCTCGCCCCGGGCGCTCGCCATCCCCTGCTACGCCGACGATGCCGGCACGCTCGCCGACCTGATCGACCGGACGCTGCGGGCCGACAACCTGCGCATCACACGCGACGCCCGCGATCTCCTCGTCTCCGGGCTTGGCGGCGACCGGCGGGCCAGTCTCGGGGAGATCGAGAAGCTCGCTCTCTACGCGCGCGGCCAGGGCGAAATCGGAATCGACGACGTCGAGGCGATCGGCAGCGACGTCTCGGGCTCGATGCTCAACACCCTGGTCGATGCCGCCTTCGCCGGCCGCATCGCCGAGACCGAGCGCAGCTATCGCCGCTTCCAGATCGAGGGCATGGACGCGTCGGTGATGCTGGGCGCCGCGCTCCGCCACGGCCTCACCCTGCTCGCCACCCGCCTCGACGGCGAAGGCAAGAGCCCGGGCGCGATGGTGGCGGGCTGGCGCGGCCTGCATTTCCGCCGCCAGCGCATCGTCGAGACGCAGCTCGCCCGCTGGAGCCCAGCGTCGTTGCGCCGGGCGGTATCGCTGCTGCAGGATGCCGTGCTGGGCGCCCGCCGGGCCGGCGGCGACTTCTCCCACGCCATCGCGGCCGACCTCTTCCTGCGCCTCGCCAGCGAGGCGGCGCGGCGGGGGTAGCCCCCTCCCCTTCGTCGCGACAGCGGGCCGATCCCCGAAAGACAGGCGTATTGCCCATTACCGCCTCTCGGACGCGATTGTCAGCGTCACGAGATCGGCGGCAGCCTGCCGGGGCCGTCGCGAAGAAGGCCGGACCATCCGGCCCGGCCTTCCTCCTCACTCCCCGATCTGCATTTCCAGCCGTCGGCACAATCCGTCGAGCTGGTCGAGGCTCGTGTAGCGCAAGCGCACCTCGCCACCGCCGCCCTTGGCCTCGATCGACACGACGACGCCGAGCACGTCTTCCAGCCGCCGCTCCAGGGCACGGGTGTCGGCATCCTTCTCGGCCGCAACCTTGCGCGGCCGGCCGGGACGCGGCCCGGTGCCGGTCTGCTCACCGGCGGCGAGCGCCTCGACCTCGCGCACCGTCATCCCGTCCTCGATCACCCGGCGGGCGATGCCTTCCGGGTCCTTGACCGAGAGGAGCGCACGGGCATGGCCGGCGGTCAGGGTACCGGCGACGACGTGCTCCTGAACGGCCGGGGGCAGCTGCAGCAGGCGCAGCGTGTTGGCGAGATGGCTGCGGCTCTTGCCGATGATCTCGGCGAGTTCGGTCTGGGTGTAGCGAAACTCGCTCATCAGCCGCTCGTAGCCCGCCGCCTCCTCGATGGCGTTGAGGTCGGCGCGCTGGACGTTCTCCAGGATCGCGAATTCGAGCGAAGTGCGGTCGTCGATCTCGACCGTGACGACCGGCACCTCGTGCAGGCCGGCCCGCTGCGCCGCGCGCCAGCGCCGCTCGCCGGCGACGATCTCGAACGCGTCCGGCAGGTTGGCGAGCGCCCGCACGACGATCGGCTGGATCACCCCGCGGGTCCGGATCGAGGCCGACAGCTCCTCGAGCTCGGTCTCGGCAAAGTGGCGGCGCGGGTTGCGCGGGTTCGGCCGCAGGAACTCGATCGGCACACGCCGCTGACCGGCCTTCGGCTTCTCGGTGGCGGCCGGGACGTCCTCGCCGAAATCACCGATCAGCGCCGCGAGACCCCGCCCGAGGCGCGGTCGCGCTCCCTCCTCCGCCATGCCCTTCATCCTCTCAACAACTCCGTTACGACGGTTCAGGCGGCGGCCGGGAGGCGGCCTTCCCGTTGGATGACCTCGGATGCGAGGCGCAGATAGGCCTGCGAGCCCGCGCATTTGAGGTCGTAGAGCAGCACGGGCTTGCCGTGCGACGGGGCTTCGGAGACCCGCACGTTGCGGGGAATCATGGTCTCGTAGACCTTGTCACCCATGAATTCCCGCACGTCGGCGACGACCTGGGCCGACAGGTTGTTGCGCGGGTCGAACATCGTCAGCACCACGCCCTGGATCGCCAGGCGTGGGTTGAGGGCGCCCTTCACCTGCTCGACGGTGCGCAGCAACTGGCTCAAGCCCTCGAGGGCGAAGAACTCGCATTGCAGCGGCACCAGCACCGCGTGGGCCGCAGCCAGCGCGTTGAGGGTGAGGAGATTGAGCGAGGGCGGGCAGTCGATCAGCACGTAGGTGAAGCGCTGATCCTCCGGCATCTCGCCGCGATCGAGCGGTTCGAGCGCGCGACGCAGGCGCTGGGCCCGATCCGGCGCGCTCGCCATCGCCATCTCGAGACCGAGGAGATCCATGGTCGAGGGGACCAGGGACAGGCGCGGCACGGCGGTGACCTGCACCGCCTCTGCCAGCGGCGCCTCACCGGCCAGCACGTCGTAGGTCGAGAGACGGCGTTGGCGCCGGTCGATGCCGAGGCCGGTCGAGGCATTGCCCTGCGGGTCGAGATCGATGATCAGCACGCGCTCGCCGATCGCCGCCAGCGCGGTGCCGAGGTTGATCGCCGTCGTGGTCTTGCCGACGCCACCCTTCTGGTTGGCGAGCGCGATGATGCGCAGGGGCCGCGGGCTATCGCTCGCCTGCGCCTCGGGGGGTTCCGCGATCATGGGAGAAGGTCGCTCACACTGGAGATGCGGACGATTCTGGCGTCAGAATCGGTCCGACTCGGGATCAGATCCGCGGCAAATCTCCACCTTTCCTCCGCATCGGTCAATTCGGTTAAGACATCACGCCCTTTGGGAAAAAGCCCCGTGGCGCCATTTTTCAACAACGGGGCGGTCCAGGACAGGAGTTGGGACAGGGGGGCGAGGGCACGCGCGGTGACGATCTGCGAATCGGCGAACCCGTCGATCACCGCCTCGATCCGCGCGACGTGCACCTTGGCCGGCGCCCCGGTGAGCCGGGCCGTTTCCTGCAGGAAGGCGCCCTTGCGGCCGTTGCTCTCGACGAGATCGACGCGGAAGCCCGGCCGCTCGCGCCCAGCGATGGCCAGGATCAGGCCTGGGATGCCGGCACCGCTGCCGAGGTCGAGCCAGCGCGTCGCCTCGGGCGCCATCGCCAGGAGCTGGAGCGAATCGGCGACATGGCGCGTCCAGACCTCGGCGAGGGTCGAGGGACCGACGAGGTTCTTGATCGACTGCCAGCGGGTGAGCTGGGCGACGTAGAGGTCGAGCGCGGCCGCTGTTTCACGTGAAACGCCCGCCTCGCGCAGGACGGCGTCGCGGCCGGGAGCAGGGTTCTTCATTCGGCCGGAACCTGGATCGACGGAATACGGCGGGCATGGGCCGCCAGCAGAGTGAGTGCCGCCGGGGTGACGCCCTCGATGCGTGCCGCTTGGCCGAGGGTGAGGGGGCGCACCGTATCGAGCTTGAGGCGTAGTTCGTTCGACAATCCGGCGATACCGCCATAATCGAGGTGTGCCGGGAGTGTCACGGCTTCGTCCCTCCGGAACGCCGCGATGTCGGCTTTCTGCCGGTCGAGATAGACCGCATAGGTCGCGTCCGTGCAGATTCGATCCGCGAGGGCAGGGGGGATCGCCGCGAGCTGAGGCCAGATCGCAGCGAGCCGATCCCAGCCGATCTCGGGATAGGATAGCAGCTGGAACGCCGAGCGGCGGATCCCGTCGCGGTTGAGCGCGATCCCGTGACGCTGGGCCTCGGTCGGGGTCAGGCTGAAAGTGTCGAGCATGCACCGGGCCATCGCCAGGGCTTCCTGCCTCGCCGCATGGTGCGTGGCCCGCCCGGCAGAGATGCAGCCCAGGGCAAGGCCGCGGCCCGTCAGTCGCTCGTCGGCGTTGTCGACGCGCAGGCTGAGCCGATACTCCGAGCGCGAGGTGAACATGCGATAGGGCTCGCTGACCCCATGGGTCACGAGATCGTCGATCATGACGCCAATATAGGACTCGGCCCGGTCGAACACCGCCAGATCGGCCTGGCCCGCCAGGCGGGCGGCATTGAGACCAGCAACCAATCCCTGACCCGCCGCCTCCTCGTAACCCGTGGTGCCGTTGATCTGCCCGGCGAGAAACAGGCCGGCGATGCGCCGGGTCTGGAGCGTCGCATCGAGCTCGCGCGGATCGACGTAGTCGTACTCGATGGCGTAGCCCGGGCGCAGGATCACCGCACGCTCGCATCCCGGCAGCAGGCGGACGATGCCGTGCTGGACCTCCTCCGGCAGGGAGGTCGAGATGCCGTTCGGATAGACCGTCGGATCGTCGAGCCCTTCCGGCTCGAGAAAGACCTGGTGGCCGTCGCGGTCGCCGAACCGCACCACCTTGTCCTCGATCGACGGGCAGTAGCGCGGACCGCGGCTGGTGATGCCGCCGGAATACATCGCCGAGCGATGCAGGTTGGCGCGGATCAGGTCGTGTGCCGCCTGGCCGGTGCGGGTGACACCGCACTCGATCTGCGGAGTGCTGATGCGCTCGGTCAGGGTCGAGAACGGCACCGGCTCGTCGTCGGCGGCCTGCTTGTCGATGCCGTGCCAGTCGATCGTACGACCGTCGAGTCGCGGCGGCGTGCCGGTCTTCAAGCGGCCGAGGGCGAAGCCGTGCCGGTCGAGAGTCGCGGACAGGCCGAGGGCCGGCCCTTCGCCGATCCGGCCCGCAGGCGTGGTCACCTCGCCGATATGGATCAGGCCGCGCAGGAAGGTCCCGGTGGTCAGAACGACGGCCCGGCAGGGGAGGGCACGGCCATCGGCCAGGACGGCGCCGGCGACCTGTCCGTCCTTGACCGTCAGATCGGCGACCTCACCCTCGACGATCGTGAGGTTCGGCGTCTCGGCGAGCGCCACCTGCATCGCCCGGGCGTAGCGCTTGCGGTCGGCCTGGGTTCGCGGCCCGCGCACGGCGGGGCCCTTGCGGCGGTTGAGCAGGCGGAACTGGATACCCGCTCGATCGGCGGCACGGCCCATCAGCCCGTCGAGGGCGTCGACCTCGCGCACGAGGTGACCCTTGCCGAGGCCACCGATGGCCGGGTTGCAGGACATCGCCCCGAGCGTGGCGCGGCGATGGGTGACCAGGGCGGTGCGGGCCCCGTAACGCGCGGCGGCGGCGGCCGCCTCGGCGCCCGCATGCCCACCGCCGACGACGATCACGTCGAAGGAGGAATCATCTCTGTGCATGGGGTGATTAGGCGCTGCCCCCGGGTGGCGTCAATCACGCCGTCGGTCTCGTTCGCGTTTCACGTGAAAACTCCCCCGGTTGGTGCTCAGGCACCGATCCGACAGGGCTACTTCCCGATGCAGAACCCAGCGAACAGCCGGTCGAGCATTTCCTCGACACCGACCCGGCCTGCGACCTCCCCGAGCGCACGGACCGCGAGGCGCAGATCCTCCGCCACGAGTTCCGCCGGCAGGGTCCCGCCATGCGTCACGACGCGATCGAGTTGTCGCTCGCAGGCTTCCAGCGCCAAGCGCTGCCGCTCGCGGGTGACCAGCGCATCACCGCTCCCGAGCGACGCCGCTGCGTTCCGCTCGATCTCCGCGAGGAGCCGGTCGAGGCCTTCACCCGTCCGGGCCGAGATCGCGATGTCTTCCCCGGTGGCATCGCCCGGCTGGTCACGCTTGGTCGCGACGACGCGTACCGGGGCGGACAGGGGAGGGGGCGCATCCCCGCCCGGTTCGCGCAGCCAGAGCACGAGATCGGCCTGCTCGATGCGGCGCCGGCTGCGGGCGACACCCTCGACCTCGATCGCGTCATTGGTTTCGCGCAGGCCGGCAGTGTCCACCAACAGAACCGGCAGGCCGCCGAGATCGCAGCGCACCTCGATGGCATCCCGGGTCGTCCCCGGGACCTCCGAGACGATAGCGACGTCCCGTCGTGCGAGGGCGTTGAGCAGCGTCGACTTGCCGGC
>NZ_JTHF01000085.1 GCF_001043895.1 Methylobacterium indicum | reverse complement strand
CCGCCCCCGCCGGCCCCGCCGGCCCTGCGGCCCTCCCCGCGTGCGGGCTCCCCGCTGTTCGAGAACCGCGGGCAGGCCGTGCTGGCCCTCCTCCTGGTGCTGATCGCCTTCCTGCTCACGATCGAGATCGGGCTGCAGATCTACATCATCACCCAGACCTGACGCAGAGGACCCCGACGGCGTCCGCGATCCCGCGGAACCGATGCCGGATCCCGGCTGTTCTTCGCCGTCATTGGATGTGACGTACGGGAGATCGCCATGCGCAAGATGATGTCCGCCGCCGTGCTCGCCGTGGGCCTAGCCGGCTTCGCCGGGGCCGCGGAAGCCAAGGGATGCATCAAGGGCGCGGTCGTGGGCGGCATCGCCGGCCACGCCGTCGGCCACACCTTCGCGGGCGCCGCCGCGGGTTGCGCGCTCGGCCGCCACCAGGCCAACAAGCGCCAGCGCGCCCGGGACGAGGCCGTCCAGCCGCCCGTCAGCCGCTGACACGGCAGCGGTCTCGTTGCACCGCACCATCCCCGGCGACAATCGCCGGGGCCGCCCCGCAGGTCGAGCTTGGCCGTAAGACGGCATGAATGCTTGGCCGGCGACAGAGCGGAGCTTGCCGCGATACGGCGAAGCTTGCACCGGTTCGTGATGACCTGAGCGAGCCTCGCCGTCATATCGCCACATCTCGCCGGCTTCTTGCGCCGTACAGGCATGGAAACCGGGGCGATACATCACATGCGACGTCGAGTGGACGGACCGGCGCAGCGGGGCTCCATGCGGATGGCGGGAGCCCACGGGGACGTCCTCTCCTTCAGCAGCCGCGCCGCCCATGGCGGCGTGCCGGTGATGGCCCGCACGATCGTGGCGGCCGGGTGCCTCGCCGCCGGCCTCTCCGCCCTGCTGCACCAGTACGGCGCCGAGCTGGTGACCGCCCGCCCGGCCGTCACCATGATGGCCGACCTCCTGGTGATGCCGACCCCCAAGATCCAGGCGCCCAAGATCCAGGCATCCAAGATTCAGATGCAGGCCTCGCAGGCCCAGCCCGCTGCGGGCCGCGACACGGCCGGGATCGCGCCCCTGCGCGAACCGATCCACGATCTCGACACGGCGCTGGGCTCGTCCGGCGTCGATCGCGTCTCCTACGACGACCTCCTCGCCGCCAGCTCGGGCGGCGATCCCAACGAGGTGCTGACCTTCGGGCCGATGCGGATCCGCCGCCACCTCGTCCAGACCATCGTGCGGGCGGCCGCGACGGTGCGCACCGACCCGGTCCTGCTGATGGCGGTCGCCGACAAGGAATCGAGCTTCCTCACCGAGGTCCAGGCCCGGACCTCCTCGGCGACCGGCCTCTACCAGTTCATCGAGCGGACCTGGCTGCAGGTGATTCGGGAATTCGGCGCCCAGCACGGCTATGCCCGCGAGGCGGGCCTGATCGGCGAGGACAACAGCGTCGCGGATGCCGCGGAGCGCACCCGTATCCTCGATCTGCGCCGCGATCCCTCGCTCGCCGCCGTGATGGCGGGCGAGATGCTGAAGCGCGATTCGGCCCGGATCGCCGCCCGGATCGGCCGCGACCTCACCCTCGGCGAGACCTACCTCGCCCACTTCCTCGGCCCGGACGACGCCGAGCGCTTCATGGCCAAGGTGGTCGAGGAGCCGAAGGCCGAGGCTGCCGCCCTGCTGCCGAAGCCCGCCAAGGCCAACCGGCCGATCTTCTACGAGCGCGTCGGGCGCCGGAAGGCCCGCAGCCTCACGGTGGCCCAGGTCCACGACAAGTTCGAGGCGATGATGAGCACCCGCGGCGCCCGCTACCGCGACGTCGGCGCGCTGATGGGCGTGATGGCCTACGCGGCGGAGTCGCCCTGAGGGGGCTCCGTCACGCGGGAAAAACCCTTTCCGCGAAAAAGACTTGTTCCACGAAAAAGACTTGCCGCCGAGCCTGCGGTAACGGAAACCACGGCGCCCGATCACGGTTTATCCCTCCGACGATCCATTACGGACCAGGAGGTGACGATGGGCGCGGCAGGCGCCGGACGCCGGACGGGCGGCACGCAACTCACCCCCATTCTCTCCCTCGACGCCCTCGGCGCGAGCCTCGCCTCCGCCTATGACGGCCTGATGGTCGAGGCGGTGCCGGAGCGGCTCGGCGCCTTGCTGCGCCGGATCGAGGAGAGCGAGGCATCGGGTCTCGACGACGATCGGGCGACACGACCCGGGCCCTGCGACGACGCACGGGCGACGGGCACGGCCTGCCGGCTCGCCCTGCTCGTCGGCGACGTACCGGGGGCCGAGGAAGCCGGCGCCCTCTTGGCCCGGGCCGGCCTCGAGACCGTGCGCTGTCGCGATCCGGAGACCGGTCTCGACACCCTGCGCCTGCGAGGCGGCGAGGTCGCCCTGGTTCTCATCGGGCTGCCGACCGAACGGCCGGGCGCCCTCGACGGCGCCGGGCTCGCCCGGGCGGTCGCGACGCTCTGGCCGACCATCCATCTCGTCGTGGCGCAGCCGCCCCGTCCCGGGCTCCGGCTCCCGGACGCGCATCTGCCGCCGCAGGCGGTCCCCCTCGACCGCGGCCCCGAACTCTTGGCTTTCGCCGAGCACGCCGCGCGCAAGCCCCGCCCCCCCGTCTCCTGACCACGGGCCGTCCGGGCTCCCGGACGGCCGGCACCTCACGGTCATCTCCCCGGCGGGACGCTGGGTTGATTTGCCCGGGACGGCCCTCGTGTCCTAAATTCACGGCGGAAGGGACGTGGCGGCCCGCAAGCCGCGCGCCCGGGAGGAGGCGCCGGGTGGACCGGCGGACCGGATCAGGGAGATCCTGCCATGACGACCGGCATCGGGACCGGAGCGACGACGGGCGAGCGCAACCGCCAGGACGGATACGCCGCCGAATACGCGGCGACCGCCGGGCAGCAGGCGGCCTTCTTCCGCGAGCAGGCGGAGCGCCACCGCCGGCAGGCCGAGCAGGCCCGCATCTTCGCCGACCTGAGCCATGGCGAGGACGGTGCCGAACAGAACCGCCGGGCCGAGCGGCTGGAGACCCTCGGGCGTCACGGCGACACCATGGCGGCGGCCTTCGAGGCCCGCGCCCGGCGCCTCTGAACCGACCCCCGCGAAAAACGACCCTCGGGACGGACCGCCCATGACACCGGGCCTTGCCGCGACGAGGCCCGAAACCGCGAATCCCGACCAGTCCAAAGCTCGATCTGTCTCTTGCCGATCCTCTCCGTCGATCACGTCACCACCTACCGCTACCGCCGGCCCGTCGGATTCGGCGAGCACCGGATCCTGTTCCGGCCCCGGGACAGCTACGACCAGCGGCTGATCGCGGCCTCGCTGGCGATCAGCCCGGAGCCGGAGAGCCTGCGCTGGGTCCACGACGTGTTCGGCAATTGCGTTGCGGTCGCGCGCTTCCGCGGCCGCGCGCAGGAGCTTCGCGTCACCTGCCGCATCACCCTCGAGCACACGCCCGAGCCGCCGCTCGCCTTCGCCCTCGCGCCGCAGGCCGCGCGCTACCCCTTCGCCTACGATGACGACGAGGTGCCGGACCTCGCCCGCTATCGGGAGCGGCAGCGACCGGACCCCGCCGGGGCCGTCCGGGCCTGGGCCCGCGGCTTTCTCGGCCCCGACGGCAGCGCCGAGACCCGCGCCCTGCTGGCGGCGATGACGACGGGAATCCGGCGCGACTTCGCCTACGAGGCCCGGATCGAGAAGGGCGTGCAGGACCCCGCCGAGACCCTGCGCCTTCGCCGCGGCACCTGCCGCGACTTCGCGCTCCTGATGATCGAAGCGGTCCGGGCGCTCGGCATGGCCGCGCGATTCGTCTCCGGCTACATTTACGTGCCCGATTACCCGCCGGAGCGGGACGGCGCCGCGCGCCATGCCGGCGGCGGCTCCACCCATGCCTGGGTCCAGGTCTACCTACCGGAAGCGGGTTGGGTCGAGTTCGATCCGACCAACGGCATCGTCGGCAACCGCGACCTGATCCGGGTCGCGGTCACGCGCCATCCCGGGCAGGCGGTGCCGCTCCACGGCAGCTGGATCGGCCGGCCGGAGGACTTTCTCGACATGGCGGTGACGGTCCGGGTGAGCGAGCACGACGGGGTGCCGACAGACGGGGTACCGGCAAACGACGACCCGGCGCTCCCCCGCCGCGCCGCCGAGTGATATCGCGTCCGGGAGCCCCCTTCCGGACGCGGTCTCACCAGCCCGCGCGGTGGAGCCGCAGGTTCCACACGCTCAAGCGACGCCGAAATCCGCATCGCGACGCGATCGACCGGATTTCGCCGGATTTCGTATGACGGCGGATCGGTCCGGACGGCGCATCTTCGCCCAGTACCTGCCGCTTCTTCGGGCAACCCACGCAGGCGGGACGGGCTTACCCTGGGGTGTCACGATGCGTCGGCCCATCGGCCGCCTCAGGGAGCCAGCACCCCATGAAGATCAGGACCGGGTACGCGATCAGCTTCGACTCCCCGGCCCCGACGCCGATGCTCCTGATGCTCAGCGTCCACCCGTCCCGGCTCGGCGACTGCCTGACCTCACCGGCGCTCCGCTTCGATCCGCCGATCCCGGCCCACGACTATCCCGACCGGTACGGCAATACCTGCACCCGCATCCTCGCCCCGCCCGGGCGGCTGACGATCTCGGCCGATTTCCTGGTCGAGGATAGCGGCCGCGTCGACGAGTACGTCCCCGACGCCGTGCAGCACCCGGTCCAGGACCTGCCCGACGACGTGATGGTCTACCTGCTGGGGAGCCGCTACTGCGACACCGACAAGCTGTCGAACACCGCCTGGCAGCTCTTCGGCCACACCCCTCTCGGCTGGGCCCGGGTGCAGGCGATCGTGGATTACGTCCACAACCACATCCGGTTCGACTACCAGCGCGCCGACGCCACCCGCAGCGCCTTCGACGGGTTCAACCAGCGCGAGGGCGTGTGCCGCGACTTCGCGCACCTCGCCGTCACCTTCTGCCGCTGCATGAACATCCCGGCGCGCTACTGCACCGGCTATCTCGGCGATATCGGCGTGCCGGCGGTGCCCGACCCGATGGACTTCTCGGCCTGGTTCGAGGTCTATCTCGGCGGCCGCTGGTACACGTTCGACGCCCGCCACAACCGGCCCCGGATCGGCCGCATCCTGATGGGGCGGGGGCGCGACGCCACCGACGTGGCGATCTCGACGATCTTCGGCCCCTCGGTGCTGGCGGGCTTCCAGGTGCATACCGACGAGGTCGCCTGACGTCCCGCGGGGCGGCATCGCGTCGGATGCCGCCGATCCCGTCAACCGCCCGTGAACGCTCTCACAGGCCTCAGTACTCCGCCCTCGAAACAAGCGTCGCCGGAGCCGGGAACCACTTCGCCGAGACAGCATTGTACAGCAAAGGTAATTGCTGAGGTAAGGCTCCGGCCATGAAGATCTTCGCTACCGCCCTGGCGGGCGTTCTGAGCGCGTGCGTGCTTGCCTCGGCCCCGGCCAAGGCGGCCCCCTACGATCCCTTCGACGCCAATCCCGGCGAGGATTACTACGCCGGCCAGCCCTACGATTCGCCGAGCTACCGCGCCACCCAGGGCTATTACGGCCAGGGCCAGGTCGGTCAGGGTCAGGCCGCCGGCAGCACCGAGCAGGCACAGGTCGCCCCGATCCCGCGGGAGCTGGTGCCCTTCAACGGCGCCTACGCCCCCGGCACCCTGGTGGTCTCGACCGCCGAGCGGCGCCTCTACCTCGTGCTGGGCGACGGCATGGCCCTGCGCTACGGCGTCGGCGTCGGCCGCCCGGGCTTCACCTGGTCGGGCACGAAGACGATCACCGCCAAGCGCGAGTGGCCGTCCTGGACCCCGCCGAAGGAGATGCTGGCCCGCCGCCCCGACCTGCCGCGCTACATGGCCGGCGGCATCGACAACCCGCTCGGCGCCCGCGCGATGTATATCGGCGGCACGCTCTACCGCATCCACGGCTCGAACGAGCCGGACACGATCGGCCAGGCGGTGTCCTCGGGCTGCATCCGCATGACCAACGACGACGTCACCGACCTCTATTCGCGGGTCAAGGTCGGCGCCAAGGTGGTGGTGCTGAACTGACATCCCGACGGGTCTCCGGACACGGACAGGGCCGCCCTCAGGCGGCCCTTTTTCGTGGTCGAACCGGGGCCGCCCGGGAGCGGCCCCGTTCGCCGGGATCAGGGGACGACGCGGCCCGGGGCCGGCGGCTGCGGCGTGCTGAAGGCCGCGATCGGCACGTCGCAGAAGCAGCGCACGCCGAGCGGCCGCGGGCCCGGCAGCGGGCAGGAATAGGGCTGCGGGCCGGTAAAGCCGCGCTGGACAGCGTCGCAATTGTAGCCGACGGCCCGGCGCGGCGGCACGCGCTCGTAGCCGTAGCCCGGTGCCACGTCTTCGCGGTAGTATTGCGCCGAGGCCGAACCGGTCAGGGCGGCGACCAGAATCGCGGCCGAGGCCAGGCCGGCGCGAACGAACCCTCGCATCATCGCGTTCCTCTCTGGCAGGGTCTGACCCTGCGGGACGCCGCATCGGTAGCCGAACCGCCCCGGCCCGGCAAATCCGGGCCCGGCCCACATCGCCGCCCCGTCCTTCGGGAGACACGCCCGTGACGACCTCGACCCAGTGGCAGCGGACCCTCGACGCGGTCCTCGAACTCGCCGAGGAGATCGCCCGGATCTCGCCCGATTGCGCCGACCGGGCGATGCAGATCGTCCGCCTGGTCCGTGCGGTCGATCCCCCCGACCGGGAACTGGCGGCGGACGACCTCGCGGTCGACGACGTGCTCGACGGGCCCGATGTCGGCCCGCTTCACCGCAGCCGCACGCCGGACGTGGCCTGACCGGGCAAAGCCGGGTCGGGCTGCATCCTGCGCCACGAAAAAGGGCGGGCGCCTGTCCGGCGCCCGCCCCGTCTCGTCCGTGGTCCGGAGCCGCGCGGGCTGCGGACCGGGAGGATGTCGCTTACTCGGTGATGGAGGCGACGACGCCGGCGCCGACGGTGCGGCCACCCTCGCGGATGGCGAAGCGGAGCTTCTCCTCCATGGCGACCGGCACGATCAGCGTGACGTCCATGGTCACGTTGTCGCCCGGCATCACCATCTCGGTGCCCTCGGGGAGCTGGCACACGCCGGTCACGTCCGTGGTCCGGAAGTAGAACTGCGGACGGTAGTTGGTGAAGAACGGCGTGTGGCGGCCGCCCTCCTCCTTGGTCAGGATGTACGCCTCGGCCTTGAACCGGGTGTGCGGCTTCACCGAACCCGGCTTGCACACGACCTGGCCGCGCTCCACGTCCTCGCGCTTCGTGCCGCGAAGCAGCACGCCGACGTTGTCG
>NZ_JTHF01000084.1 GCF_001043895.1 Methylobacterium indicum | reverse complement strand
ACTTCAATCGGCGTTGACAGGGGTTGATCATCCGGTTGTCAAACGGCATCGGAACGGGGTTCATCCGCACATTCGGTGCCGACGGGTGCTTGTCCAGCCAAGCTCCGAGGTCTCGGCTCACGCGGCATGCAGCACTCGTTGGCGGAGCAGGTCGAACTTGGCGCGATCATACATGCAGCGTTTGATCAGTGTGAGGCGGTTGACCTGCCCTTCTACCTAGCCGTTGATCCAAGGCTCGGCGATCGCCGCGTGCATGGCCTCCTCATCCTGCCGAAGCCCGGTGACGAAGCCGCCGAGCTCGGTGGCGGCGGAAGCCTCCAGCCAAGGCGTCAGTCCGGCGGGATCGTCCTGGTGCAGGAGATTGGCGAAGGCGCGCACATCCTCGGCGGCCCGCTTCAAGCGCGCAGCTGCCTTGCAGAGTGCCTCGGTGAAGGTACGATCCTCGGGCGATAGAACGACTGGATCACCCATCAGCCACCGGGTGATGCGGCGTGTCGAGGGGATCCGGGCTGAGGGCGGTCGAGTCGGGGCCCCCGAGCGCTGCCGTGTGGCCCAGCGCCGGACGATGTCGTAGCCGCCTGTGCAGCCCTGCGCGCACAACTCGCGATGGAGAACGGCGGCGCTGCGCTGACCGTCCTGCCAGCGCGCCTCGACGAAGCAGATGTAACGGTCGAGGCGGCTCGGGCCTGGAGCACGGCGATAGGGCACGAACTGGCCAGCCCGGATCCAGCGACGCACGGCGTTGCGCGATGCCCCGAGACAGCGAGCGATCTCCTTGATCGGTTGACCTTCGGCGTGGAGCCGCAGGGCTGCCTCGCAGCGGTCGCGTCGTTGGCTGCTCGTTTCCGGGACGGGCTCGGTCTTCGCTGGATCAGAAGGGAGAGAAGGCTCGGGCATGGAGTGGCTCGCCACGGCCCTGATCTCGGACTGGTGCCGCTCGACGATGCCGCGCAGTGCCTCGGAGGCATTGACGAGCAGATGCCAGCGATCCGCAACCTGCATCGCCGCCGGAGCGCCTGTGCGCACAGCCTCGGCGTAGGGTCCGGCGCGGTCACGGCTGACGACGGCGACGCTCGGATGGGCGGCCAGCCAGTCCCGCACCGGTGCCGCGGAGCGACCGGGCAGCAGGTCGATGACGCGCCGCCGTTCCAGGTCGCAGACGATGGTGCCGTAGGATTGACCGCGCCGCCACGCCCCATCGTCGATGCCGACCACGTGCGGCGCCGGAGAGGAGGCGATGCCGCGTCGACGGATCAGGCGCAGAACCGTGTCGCCGCTGCCGGGTGCACGGGGCGGCGCTCGCCGGCAAGGCCGCGGAGGGTTCGGAGGCCTCCTCCGGCATCCCGAGTCGCACCCTGGCGTCCTGGCAGATGGCCTGGGCCAACGAGCGCCATCCGCTCGGGACCGGCGACATCTTGGTGATCGACGAGGCCGGGATGGTGTCCTCGCGCCAGCTCGCGCAGTTCGTGCAAACGGTCGAGCGATCCGGCGCCAAGCCGGTGTCGGTGGGCGACCCCGAGCAGCTGCAGCCGATCGTCCCGGGGGCGGGGTTCCGGGCATGTCGGAGCGCACCGGGTTCCTCAAGCTCAAGGCGATCCGGCGCCAGCATACGGCTTGGCAGCGGCAGGCGAGCGTGGCCCTGGGTACGCGCGAAACCCGGACCGGGCTCGAGGCCTATCACGAGCATGGCGCGATCCGGTTCACGGCGGACGGAGCCTCGGCGCGCAAGCGGCTGGTAGCGGATTGCCTCGGCGACCGGGCGGCCCGGCCAGAGGCGAGCCGGATTGCGCTGGCCCATACCCGGGTCGACGTGCGCGCGCTCAACGACGCGATCCGCGACCGGCTGCGCGCGGCCGGCGAGCAGACGTACGAAGTCGCCTTCGTGACCGGTGGGGTTGGTCGGCTGAGCTTCGCAGCCGGCGACCGGCTGGTGTTCCTGCGCAACGATCGCGCGCTCGGGGTGAAGAACGGCAGGCTCGGCACGGTAACGCAAGCAGCCGAGGGGCGGCTCTCCGTGACGCTCGACGACGGGCGGGCGGTGACGATCGCGCAGGGGGTCTACGACGCGGTGGACCACGGCTACGCGACGACGATCCACAAGAGCCAGGGGGCGACGGTGGACCGGGCGTTCGTGCTGGCCTCGTCGGGGATGGACCGTCACCTGGCCTACGTCGCGCTGACGCGGCACCGGGACGAGGTCGGTCTGTATGCCGGGCAGGATGCGTTCCCGGACTTCGCGGCGCTGGCGGGCCGGCTGGGCCGGGGGCGGCTGAAGGCGTCGGTGCTGGACTATCTCGGCGAGCCCCGCGCGGAGGTCGCGGCGTCGCAGGCCCTGCCACTCGCCGATCAGCCCGCACCCCCGCAGGCGGTCGAGCCGGCCGAGCGCGCGACCCTCGTGGCGCCGCGAAAGCCGTTCCTGGCGGCCGTTCCCTACGACGCGGCGGCGATCGATGCGGCCCTCGACCGTCGCGTCGATCCGGAGCGGGATCTCAAGCAGGACCTCGACCTGCTGCGCTACGAGATCCGCAGGGCGGTCAAGGAACCCGCCAGGCTGTTCCGGGAGATCTACGCTCAGCTTCGCACCCCTGGGAAAGGCTACTCCGCGCGGATCGGCGGGCTGCTGGTCGACCCCGGGGCCTATGGCTGCCTGCGGGGCCGTAAAGGCTGGTTCGTGCCTGCGGCGGAGCAGGAGGAACGGGAGCGGGCCGAGCGTGCCTATGCCGGCCTCAGGAGGTCCGCCCTGGAGTTCAAGGGCGCGTATTCGTGGGCCTGCGACCGAGCGCGACCGGCGGAGGAGCGCTATCGGCGGCGCATCACGATCGAGGTTCCGGAGACGCTGGCCTTCGCGGCCAAGCCGCAACTGGCGCTCACGATTATCCGGCGGGCGATCGCAGCGGATGTGCCGTTTGCCTGGGTGGCGGCCGACAGCGTGTACGGGGTCGGCGAGATCGGACAAGCGCTGCGGCGCGGGGCCAAGGGCTACATCCTCGGGGTTGTGGCAAGCCATCGCTTCAACTCCTGGATCGACAAGCCCGAGGTGGCCGGCACGGCCGAAGCGATTGCCGACGCGCTCGATCCTTGCACCTGGCAGCGCCTGTCGGCCGGGCGGGGCACCAAGGGCGCGCGCCTCTACGACTAGGCTCACTGCGAACTCGCCGATCTGGATATGGGCAAGAAGACCGACGCGCCCTCAGAGGTGTGGACGCACGGACTGCTGGTTCGCCGCAGCATCGGCGATGGTCAGCGCGCCTACTTCACCACCTGGTGCCCGGCTGGCACGTCGCTCCAGACCCTGGTTCAGGTCGAGGGGCGGCGCTGGGCGATCGATGAAGCGTTCGAGACCGGCAAGCCCGAGTTGGGTCTGGACCACAACGAGACCCGCTCCTGGCATGGCTGGCACCGGCACGTCAGCCTGGTGATGCTGGCCTTCGCGGTGCTGGCGCGGGTGCGTCAGCGGGCCAACGGCCCGCCCCCAAAAACCGAGCGAAGGGCCAAGCTCGCCCGTGCCCTGGTCGCTGCAGGAGATCCGGCGCGGCGCGATCCGGCTCGCGCAATAGCGCATTAACCGGCTCTCGTGATCGCCTGGTCAGCGTGGCGGCGCGCTCACCAAGCCGCCGCCCGCCAAGCTCACCTCAAGAAGCCGATGCAACTGTAATGCTAGTCCGTAAGGGTGCAACCCGACACCAAACACGGGACTGAACCCCTCCGGCCAGACATCTCCTGGCCATTGCCTGCAGGCTGCCTGCGCGATCATGCAATCTTTCTTGCAATCAAGATAAGATGGTCCAACGCAGTTTTCTCCAGGGGATGAAGTTTTATATTGTATGCAGCGATTGATCGTGTCCAATAAATGTTAGAACGGTATTATTAGATGTTCAATGCCGCGGGTTTACCGCTGCAAAGCTGCGTCGTTGCAGGGGTTTGTCCCGAGTTCGCCCGGACCCGTGCCGATCCAGGGTCGCCGGGAGGTGGACGTCTCCCCTCCCCTCCCCTCGTCTACCGTCACGGCGCGATCACGAGTTCCACGCCCGCGAGGTCGGGCTCCTGCTCATTGGCGAGCGACATCGCCGCACCCGATCAAGGGATTGCTCGTTGCTCCACCCCCCTCACGGGTGATCAACATCGCCTCAACGTTGAAAGCCCCGAACTCCATTCTCCCAGGATAGGAATCGCGCCTCGTGCGCGTCCTCGACAACCTTGCTCTTGGGATGACGCATCGCGCTTGCCATAACACTACACCGCGCCAATCGGCTGTGCATCGTCACGACCGTGTAAGAGCGCCTAACAGACCCTCGTGATCTGGCGGACGGTGATGAGGCTGGCCTGCAGGACTGTGAACGCCCCGTAGATGTCGGCGCGGCGTTCGTAGCGGTCGGGCAAGCGGCGGGCGCGGCTGAACCAGGCATGGCTGCGCTCGACCACCCAGCGATGCCGCGCCGGGCAATCCGTGACCTGATCCCACGCGCCCGGCACTCCTGCCGCCGCACGCGGGCATCATAGGCCTTGTCGGCGTGCAGCCTGTCGGGGCGCCGGCGCGGTCGTCCCCGCCGCCCGCTGCGCAAGGGCGGGATGGCGTCCAGCGTCGGGGCCATCAGCGGGCTGTCGTGGCAGTTGGCGCTGGTCGCAACGAGGCCGAGCGGCGTGCGTCGGTGACGAGGTGGCGCTTGGTGCCCGCCTTGACCCGATCCGTCGGGTACGGGCCGGTGGCAGACCCCCCTTTTTCGCCGGTACGCTCGCACTGTCGACGCTTGCCCGGCTCCCGTCGATCTCGCCCACCGCATGCAGGCGTTCAAGCAGCACCTGATGCAGGCGCCGCCACACGCCGGCGGCTTGCCAGTCGCGCAGCCGGCGCCAGCAGCTCATGCCGCAGCCGCACTTCATCTCGGCCGGCAGCATCTCCCAGGGGATGCTCGAGCGCAGAGCAAACAGGATGCCCGTCACGGCGCCCGACCGTCCACACGGGGACGCCCGCCCTTCGGGCGAGGCGGGTGTGGCGGCAGAAGCGGGGCGACCACAGCCCAGAGATCGTCAGGGAGAAACGGGCGAGCCATACCAACCCAACGCCCAACCGAACCGATCGTGCCGTTCTGTTAGGCGCTCTAAATCTCGTTCCACGTTCAGCCCTAGTCGATTGTCTTGCGCAGTCTGCCGGCGAAAGCAGGCACCGCAGCTGGACCAGATCAGTGGCAGCGCGGATGGAGATACCCCAGACAGGGGCGTCCTCGATCACCGCGGTCAGCGCCTTCTCGCTCATCCGGCTCGGCTTCAAGGAACTCGGGCAGTCGCTCCCCGTCCCTAGCTTCCGGGACGCCCAGCTCGACGGTGCCAGCTCGCCCCTTTCAGTCCCGGTCACGGTAATCCGCGGATCGAGCCCGGGGCAAGCTGCCGTGCTGGACCAGCTACTCCGGCTCTTACGCGCTCGTCGCCGCTCCGGTCGGTCCAGTGACATCCAGTTTCATCGGCTGTTCGCAGGTCATACCGAACTGTTCGCGCAGCACGTCCGCGTGAGCGCTCTTCTCAGCCCGCGCGCACAGCCTCGACGTGAGCCGGGATTCCGGTAGTTCCCGGGTTCAGAGTCGGTGGCCCACAACCCGATCCTAAACGTCACCGCCAATGCCCACCCCCGCGAGAGCGCCGTAATGGGCGCTCAGGCGGCCTCTCTCGCATTCACTTCGATGACCCACGGGGATGCGGTTACCTCGACCTCACGGTGACGTGGCTGTGTTCTACAGGTCGAGTGACGAGCGGTGCTTCTTGAACGGGTCGAAGGCGAGCAGGCGGTCTCAGTCGTGGTCACTCGTCGTGCCATGCTATGCAACAGCAGGTGCAGAGAGCTGTTCTCCGGCTACCGCGCAGAGTCTTGTTCAACTAGCACATCGAACGGTCATTTCTCATATCGCTCGTCAGACATCGGGCCGAGGCCATAAGCTCGTGGATGTGCTCGATGCATGAAGCGGTCTCGTGGTAAATCCGTCCTCGCCGCACCCAAGCGCCTTGCCCCTCCCCTCATGCGCTGGGCCGGCGTAAGCCGGTATCGTGCTGGTACCCACGCCACAGACACGCCTTCGACGTGCGACCTCTCGTCGACGATGTCGGCCCTGTGAGGTTGCCATCGCGCGACCGGCTCGAGCCTCCACCCCTGCATTCACTATATGGTATGAAAGCGTAGCGGCCTTCAGTGCGCGAGAGAACTGATGCCGATGCCTTTACGCGCTCCGGTTGGCCTCGGCGGCCATCATGGCGGCGAGAGCTGATCGCCGTGCTGCCCGCGTGTTGTCTGCTGACAACAAGGGCATCCGTTAAGGATTCGGTTACCCTTAATTTCTTGCCAGCCGGTGCGAACTATGTCGTCTATCAAGAGACGGCAAGACGGCGTTTTACGCGCTAGTGCCGTCTCGAACGGATCGCGAATGACGCAAGTAGCCCACACGCTTTTAGAGGGCGAAGAGACTGCCGCGCAACGCGTGAGCCGTCATGCCTCCCTCTTGTCCGGCCAACTCCGGAACCTCACGGCGTCGCTGTTTCCCCCAGCGTCCCAAAAAATGCTGCGCTCCTTCAGTTCGGGAGAGGTCGCAAAGTTCGTAGGGGTATCCGACGGCTACCTGCGCCAACTATCGATTGATGGGCTCGGACCGGTGCCGGCCATAGCAACGGGTGGCCGCCGGTCCTACACACTCGCACAGGTCAACGAACTGCGGGCCTATCTCACGGAAGCGCGCCCTCGCGAGGCCTTGCAATTCCTCCCACGACGTCGTCCAGGGGAGCCGCTGCAGGTGATCGCGGTCGCCAACTTCAAGGGCGGCTCCGCGAAAACCACCACATCGCTCTACCTGGCGCAGTATCTGGCTTTGCGCGGTTTTCGGGTGCTGGCGATCGATCTCGATCCGCAAGCGTCGTTGTCGTCGATGTTCGGGTATCAGCCTGAATTCGATATCGACCGAAACGAGACGCTCTATGGGGCGATCCGTTACGACGACGAACGCCGTCCCACTCGTGAGGTCATCCGGCCGACCTACTTCGACGGCGTGAGTATCGTGCCTGGCAATCTGGAGCTGATGGAGTTCGAGCATCAGACACCACGCGCCATGATCGATCGGAAAGCCCGTGGCCATGACATGTTCTTCAGGCGTGTTGCAACCGCTCTAGGCGAGGTCGAGTCGGATTACGACGTGGTCGTAATCGACTGCCCACCACAACTTGGCTACCTCACCATGGGGGCTCTCAACGCTGCGACCGCCATGGTGGTCACCATCCATCCGCAGATGGTCGACATGGCGTCCATGAGCCAGTTCCTCCTCATGACCTCGGATCTGATGTCCGTGATCGAGGACGCTGGTGGACGCCTGCATCACGATTTCATTCGCTACGTCGTCACCCGCCACGATCCGAATGACGTGCCCGAGACTCAGATCGTCGCTTTGCTGCGCAATCTGTTCGGAGACGACGTGCTGAACGCTGCCGCCTGGAAGTCGACCGCCGTTGCCAATGCGGGGTTGACGAAGCAGTCGCTCTACGAGCTTGAGCGTGGGTCAGTCGGCCGGGCGGCTTATGACAGGGCGCTCGAATCCGTCGACGCGGTGAATGCCGAGATCGTTCAATTGATCAAGCAGGCGTGGGGCCGATGACGAAGCCGACTGGAACCCAACGTACCCGCGCGATCAGCGCGCTCTTCGCCGTCCAGCCACCGTTGTCAGCAGACAACAAACCCCGGATCCCATCCGGCTCGGTCAACGCACTTCGCTCGACCTTGACCGACTCGGAGCGGGAAAACGAAGAATTGCGCCAGCAGCTCGAGTCCGGCGCGTCGATCATCACGATCGATCCAGACCTCATCGACGCGTCACCCATCGTCGATCGCTTTCATGAGGCCGACGACCCGACCTACGAGGCGCTAAAGGCTTCCATCGCTCAGCGCGGGCAGGAAATCCCGATTCTCGTTCGTCCGCTCAAGAGCGGACGTTATCAGAGCGCCTATGGGCATCGCAGGGTGCGGGTCGCCCGCGAGCTCGGCCTGTCGGTCAAGGCCGTCGTTCGTGAACTCACGGACGAAGACTTGATCGTTGCTCAAGGTGTCGAGAATGCAGCACGCGAGGATCTGAGCTTCATCGAGCGAGCCTTCTTTGCGGCCCGTTTGGAGGATTCAGGCTATGAACGATCTGTTATCCAAGAGGCATTGGCCATCGACCGTGCGGAAGCCTCGAAGCTGATTGCCGTTGCACGCGCCGTTCCGACCGACATCGCCGAGGCGATCGGTCGTGCACCCAAAGTCGGGCGTGGGCGCTGGCAGGCCCTGGCCGACGCGCTCAAGGACGAAGCAGCCCTTGAGCGCACACGCAGTGTCATCCACGACCCGCAGTTCAGGGGAGCGTCAGATGACAGGTTCCTGGCAACCCTGAAGGCTGCCACTGCGACACCAGTTGAAGCAAAGCTCACTCGCACCGTGTTCTGCAGGGACAAGCCGGTTGCTAAGGTTCAGGAGACAGCCAAGGACATCCGCGTGACGTTAAGCAGGGAAGGGGGGTTCGCCCGCTACTTGATGGAGCAGCTTCCCGATCTGTTCGAGGCGTTCGAACGCAGTCGCATTCGCGACGAGTGAGGCTCGTCCCGAGTCGCCAAGCCGTAAGAAGCCGGACACCTCGACCTCGGCTTGAGTCAGGAATGGCTTATGCTCGACGCGCAGGCTCGTCCTTGGAAGGGCCGACAGGACCGCGGCGGTGATGTTGACGGAGGTAGCCGTGTGATATCGCCGCCGAATTGCCCAAGGACGGAGAGGAGGGGAGGGGGACAGCTGCATTCATCACGACGGGCTGTCTCATCCCGCCGGACATCGAGACAATATTCCACAGCAAGCACCTCGCGATCGGGATCTCCTCGATCGCAGGAACGCAGTGACCGGAAGATCATCCGCTCCGGTAAACGATCAGATTACCGGCGATGACAAATCGCAAGATCGCCGAGCCTCAATTCTGAAATCTGGATAGGGCGGACCTAGTTCTATCGCAGAGGCACGTTGATCAGGTGACCCGGCCATCGGCGACACTGAGCATCCTGATGCTGCACGAATGCTTCAGACCGTTACGACCGGACGGTCGCAGGTAGAGACCCGAGCGAGGCTGGTGCTCGGTGCAGCCGTCAAGGTGCCGGGCAGGACGATGGCCGACGTTGTCCCGTCGCCATCGTCCGGGCATCAATCCCACTGGTGGACCGGGCTGAGGATCTGAAGCTTCACTCGCGAGACGGTGCAGGTTCTGCCACCCACGCTCGGGGCAGCCACGCGCGCGAACCACCGTAGCCCGTTCGGCGGCGGTTTCCACGGCGCTTGCCGACGGCCTGATGCCGATCACGCCGGAAGTGCTGGTCGAGGCCGGCGAGATGATGTCGAAGGAGGCGGGTCTCTGCCGTCGGCGCCGGGCTCGCAGACCGCGAGGGAGCCGCTGGCGCCGTTCCTTGCCACGAATGCGGTGCAGGGCAGTTCGCCGGTCGCCTCCAGGCTACGTAAACCGAATGACTGTCCTGAGACGCCCTGTGCCACGACGACGGCCCCCGCGCCTTGGCCGGGGCGGACCCGCCCACAACTCGTCGGGTGCCGCGCGCGCCGGAGGACAGGATCGACATCGCCGAAGCGGTGGATCCGGCCCGAGACGGGCCATGTGGTTACCAAAATTGTCGGCCTCAATCGACCGACGAGGCGTCGCCGAGGCATACCAGTGCATCATTCCTGTATTTGCTGAACGCTGCGACAGGTCGTGAAGTGTGTGGGCGAAACCCCCCGCACGAGGATCTCACGGCTTGCCTCCCGCCACCCTCCAACTCGCCCGGACATTCAGTGCCCTGTCCTGGGCCGAAATCCCCGCGCCTGTGCGCCACGAGACCGAGCGTCTCCTGCTCGACACGCTCGGCTGCCTCCTTGCAGGAGCGGAGACCGAGATCGGGCCGATGGCTCGCCGGTTCGGTCTCGCCCTCGGTGGCGGCACGCCCGTCTTCGTCGCCGGCGGGCCCCGCCTCGGCCTCCTCGGCGCCATCTACGCCAACGCCCGCATCGCCAATGCCCTCGACCTCGACGAGACGTTTCCGGTCGGCGCCCATTTCGGCGTCGGTGCGGTTGCCGCGGCACTCGGCCTTGCCGAAGCCAGGATGCAGTCGGGTGCGGCATTCCTGAGCGCGATCCTGATCGGCTACGAACTCGGCGCCCGGCTCGCGAGCCAGATCGGACCGATGATCGAGGTCGAGGACGGGCGGGTCACGGGATTTCCGTCGGTCTGGGGCGTCGCCGCGCCGGTCGTCCTCGCGGCAGGCGGTGCCGCGGCGCGGCTCCTCGAGCAGGACCCGGCCCTGTTCGCACAGAGTCTCGGCTTGGCGAGTGCGAATACGCCGGTCCCGGTTGGGGCACACTGGGCGGCGGCCATCGACTTGCCGAACGCGAAGTACTGCGATGCGGGGTGGTGCGCCGTCACCGGAGCCGGCGGTGCTCTGGCGGCCGAGGCGGGCACCCGGGGCTTCCCGACGATCCTCGACGGGCCGAGCAGTCTGGCGCGGCTCTCCGGCGCGGCCTCGCCCAACGAGTCGTACCTGACCGCGGGGCTCGGCGAACGCTGGCTCATCGCCGACATCACCTACAAGCCTTGGCCGAGCTGCCGGTTCACGCATCCGGTGCTGACCGCCCTCGAGGCGATCCTGGCGAGCGAGCGCCCCGCCATCGATGCCATCACGGCGATCGTCGTCGAGACGGGCCCGCTCACCGCCTCGGCCCGCTTCACGCAAGCGACGCCCCGCACCTTCGCGAGCCGGCAGTTCAGTTTTCCTCACCTCATCGCGATGCGGCTCCTCGGCGTGCCGCCGGGCCCGGCCTGGTGCGACCCGCGCTGGGACGACGATCCGGCCGTGGCCGTTCTGCGCGCCAAGGTCCGCTTCGAGGCCCATCCGCGCGGCGAGGACTTCGTGCATAGCCTCACGCGCAATCAGATGCGTACGCTTCCCGGCGGAATCCGGCTCCACCTCGTCGATGGGAGGTCCCTGCGGGCCGAGAGCGACACCGCACGCGGTGACCCTTGGGATCCAGAGACCCTCCTGTCGGACGAGGCGCTCGCCGAGAAGCTCCGCGGGCTCGCGCGCGGTCCGGTCGAGCCGTTGATCGAGGCCGTGGGCGATCTCTCTCGCGCGACTTCGATCAAGCCTCTGATCGCGGCCCTCCAGGCTGCCGGCGGGATGCATTGAGCATGCGCGCTCCTCTCTCCCACCTCTCCGGCCTCGCCGTCGACGTGCTGGTGATCGGTGCCGGCATCAACGGCGCGAGCGCCGCCCAGCACCTTGCAGCGTCCGGCCACGACGTGCTCCTCGTCGACAAGGCCGATTTCGGTGCTGGCGCCACCGCCCGCTCGAGCCGTCTCCTGCATTGCGGCTTGCGCTACCTCGCCCCGGGCCGCTCGCTCGCCGAGTTCCTCATCCGGCCCGACCGGCTGCTCACGGCGTTGCGCATGGCACGTCAGGCGATGATGGCCCGGGCCGAGCTCGTGCACACCGTGCCGGAGCGGGTTGCCGCGATGCGCTTCTGCTTTCCCATCTACCGGGACGGGCCGTACCGACCCTGGCAGATCGATACCGCCTTCAAAATCCTCGCCGGGCTTGGCGCCGGGGGGAGGGTGCCTCTCGACTACGAAAAGTTATCGCCTGCCGCCGCGATGTCCCGCCCGCTCCTGCGTGCCCTGCGGGACCCCGAGCGGCTTCAGGCCGTCGCTTGCTTTCGCGAGTACCAGATCGACTGGCCCGAGCGGCTCTGCCTCGACGCGGTGCTCGATGCGGAGCGCTGCGGCGCCCGGGTTCGCAACTATACCTCCGCCGCTCTCCTCGGATCGCTCCCCGGAGGTGGCTGGCAGGTTCGCCTGAGCGATACCCTCAGTACGGAGCTGCCCGTCCACGTCACGGCCCGCCGGGTCCTCAACCTCGCCGGCACCGGAATCGATGCGGTCACGCGAGGAATCGTCCCGCACGCCCGACGCCGCGTCGTCGGCACCAAGGGCGCGCATATCCTGGTGCGGCTCCCGGCGGAATGCGCTGGGACGGGCATCGCCACGCTGAGCCGCCGGGGCGAGCCGTTCTACTGCATCCCCTGGCGCGACATGCATTTCTTTGGGCCGACCGAGACCCTCTACGAGGGCGACCCCCATGACGCCTGCGTTACGCCGGACGAGGCCGCGTTCCTGCTCGGGGAGGCGCGCCATCTCCTGCCAGGCTATCGCCTCGGTCCCGAGGCCGTTGTCGCGAGCTGGGCAGGGGTCCGCCCGCTGACCTACGATCCCGCGCTGCCGCTCGGCCGGCGCTCGCGCGAACTCCACGACCTTTGCGCGGACGGCCTGCCGGGTGTCTTCGCCCTGACGGCCGGTCCGGTGATGAGCCATCGCTCCGCCGGACGCCTGCTGGCCGACACGGCGGCCCGCGGCCTTATCCCCCGTCGTGCGGCGCAAGTCGTTCGCTATTCCGGGCCGGAGGTGCCGCCGAGCCCGACCGGCGAGGCGCTTCGGCCCGGCACGCCCTCCGCTGTCGCCGACTTGCAGCGCGCGGTCGAGCGCGAGCATGCCGCAACGCTCGCCGACGTGCTGTTCCGGCGCACCGGTGCCGCCTGGGGCGAGCCCCTCGCATCCCACGAGATCGGGCACGCCGCCGCGACCATCGGCGACGCGCTGGGCTGGGACACCGCCACCCGGTGCGCCGCCGTCGAGGCCTACGCGGACGAAGTCTCGCGACTGTTCGGCTCGCCCTTCGCCCCTTCGATCCTCAACCCACAAGACCTGCCAACCGCGACCACCGCGTCCCGCCAAGGAGATCGTCCGTGACCTCGCCTGTCCTGACCCGGCGCAGCCTGATCGCCGGTGCCGTCCTCAGCCCACTCGCCGGCGCGGGCCTGGTCCGTGCCGAGCCCACCGCGACGCTGCGCGCGGCCATCGCTGGGTTCTCGGTGCTGAACACCCTCGATCCGGCCAAAGCCAGCCTCCTCTCGGAAAACTACGTGATCTGGGCGATCTTCAACGCCCTCTTGCGCTTCAACGCCCGCATGGAGATCGAGGGCGATCTCGCGGCCCGCTTCAGCGTGCTCGACTCGACCACGCTCGAATTCAACCTGCGGCCCGAGGCGCGCTTCCACGACGGCGCGCCGGTCACGGCCGACGACGTCAAGTTCTCGCTCGAGCGCGTGCTCGACCCCACCACCGCCTCGCCGAACCGGGGCAAGCTCACGGCGATCGAGGCGATCGTCATCCGCGATCCGCTGACCTTGCGGATCAGCACCCGCACTCCTTTTGCTCCCCTGCTCAGCGCCCTCACCAACACCCGCACGGGAACGCAGATCGTCTCGCGTGCTGCCCTGCGCGAGCTCAGACCCGAGGCGTTCGCCCGCGCACCCGTCGGCAGCGGGGCGTATCGCGTGCGGGCGTGGCGATCCAACGAGCGCGTCGAACTTGAGGCCGCCCCCCATCACCTCGGACCGCCGCCCCGCATCCCGCGGGTCGACGTCCTGCTCATCCCGGAAGAGTCGAGCGGGCTCACCGCGCTCCTCGGCCAAGCCGTCGACCTCACGAGCACGGCTCCTTTCGCCGACGTCCGCGCCCTCGAGGCGCGGCCCGCGCTGCAGGTGTTCAAGCAACCTGGACTGAACACGCGCTACGTCGCGCTGAACAACCGGCAAGCGCCCTTCGACGACGTCCATGTGCGCCGTGCCCTCTCGATGGCCTTCGACCGCAACGCCCTCGTCAAGGCCGTCCTGTTCGGCGAGGGCAGCGTCACGCCGGGCCTGCTGCCGCCCGCGCTGCTGGCGCATCAGGGCCCGCTTCCCGATCTCGTGACCTACAACCCAGGCCGCGCCCGCGCCGAACTGGCTAAGGCGCGCTACCGGCCCGAGGCCGTGGTGGCGAGCGTTCTCGTCTGGGGCTCGTCCTGGTGGCGGCGCTTCGGCGAGATCGTCGTCGCCCAGATCAACCAGACGCTCGGGACGCGCCTCACCGTCCAGGCGGGCGACACCAACGCGGTCTTCGCCCAGTTGCGGTCGGGAGCCTACCAAGCCGCAGTCTGGGGCTGGCTCGGCCTCGTCGACTACGACGAGTATCTCGGCGACATCCTCGGCGCTACGGGCGCCCGCAACTTCCAGGGCTACGCCAACCCGGCCTTCGACGCGCTGCTCGCGGAGGGCCGCATCACCCTCGACCCGGGTCGCCGGGCCGCGATCTACGCCCGGGCCGACCGTTTGATGCTCGAGGACATGCCCGTCTGGCCAGCCTTCTGCTCGAACGTCCACCACGTCGCGACGAGCCGCCTCGCGGGCTTCACGCAACTCCCCTACTCGAATTTCGGCGACCAGTTCGCCCAACTGGATCTGCGCGCATGACCGCAGCCTTCCTCCGTCTTTCCGGGCCGACCCTCCGCCATGCCGGCGGCGTCGTCCTGGTCGGTCTTCTGGGCGCCCTGTGCATCTTCGCGGCCCTGCGCCTCGGCCCGGGCGACCCGGCGCTCACGGCCCTGGGGGAGGGGGCAACGCCCGCTTCCGTTGCGGCCTACCGCGCCCGCTGGGGGCTCGACCAGCCCTGGCCCGTCCAGTTCGCGGCCTGGCTCCTCCCGGCGCTGCACGGCGATTTCGGCACCTCGATCGCGGTCGCGAGCGGGATCCCGGTGTCGCGGCTCATTGCCGAGCGTCTGCCGGTCACCGCCTTCGTCGGCGCCTACGCGCTCGTCCTCGCCACGGCGACGGCGCTCGTCGCCGGCGCGGTGGCGGCACGCTGGCGCGGCCGGTGGCCCGACAGCCTCGCCACGACGCTCGCCGTGCTCGGCGTCGCGATGCCGGATTTCTGGGTCGCCTACCTGTTGATCGGCAGCCTCGCCTTCGGCCTCGGCCTGTTCCCGAGCTTCGGCTACGTCCCGCCCTCGGTTTCGCTGACCGGCGCTCTCTCGAGCGCGACGCTGCCGGCACTCGCCATCGCCGCACCGATGGCCGCGAGCTTCACCCGCATCCTGCGCGCCGCGCTCCTCGAGGAATCCTTGAGCGAGCACGTGCGGGTCGCGCGGGCGCTCGGGCATCCCGGCGGCTTCGTCTTCCTGCACCACGTCCTGCGCAACGCGCTGATCCCGTTCGTCACGGTGGTCGGTCTTCAGGTCCGCTATCTCCTCGGCGGCACCGTGGTGATCGAGCGCATCTTTGGACTGCCCGGTCTCGGCGCCCTCATGGTCGATGCGGCCTTCGCGCGAGACTATCCGCTCGTGCAGGCCTGCGCGCTGGTGTTCCTGATCGGCGTTCTCGCGGCGAACCTCGCCACGGACGGGCTATGCGCCCTTCTCGATCCGCGCCGGAGCTAGAGCCCTCGCATGCGCGCCTTCCTCGCCCATCGCCTCGCGCCGCTCGGCGCCCTCGTCACCGGCCTCGTGCTCCTGCTCGTCGGGGTCGGGCCTGCCCTGTCGCCCTACGACCCCACCCACATGGACGTCCTGGCGCTCCTCACGCCGCCCGACTGGCAGCATCCGTTCGGAACCGACGCACTCGGGCGCGACGTGCTTACCCGCGTACTCGCCGGCGCCCGGCTGTCGCTCACCGTCAGCGCCACCGGTGTCGCCCTGGCGGCGCTCGCCGGAACCCTCGCGGGGCTCGTCGCGGCCGAGCGCCGCGGCCTC
Source organism: Methylobacterium indicum (assembly GCF_001043895.1). Taxonomy (GTDB): domain Bacteria; phylum Pseudomonadota; class Alphaproteobacteria; order Rhizobiales; family Beijerinckiaceae; genus Methylobacterium; species Methylobacterium indicum. The sequence continues at coordinate 17,235 of NZ_JTHF01000084.1, read as the reverse complement.
CTCGCCGCCTTGCTCCTGCGCCTGTCCGACCTCCTGTTCTCGTTCCCGAGCTTCGTCCTCGCCCTGTTCCTCGTCGTCGTGTTCGGCTTTGGCACCGGCACCCTGATCCTCGCCATCGCACTGGTCTATGCACCGATCTTCGTACGTCTCAGCCGCAACCTCGCGGCGAGCGCCCGTGGCCAGACCTACGTCGTCGCCGCCCGGGTGATCGGCCAGTCGAGCCGGAGCATCCTCCTGCGCGAGATCCTGCCGAACATCGCGGGCCCGCTCCTGGTGCAGGCGACCCTCGGCCTCGCCTTCGGCATCGTGATCGAGGCGGGCCTGAGCTTCATTGGGCTCGGCGTCCAGCCGCCCCAGCCCTCGCTCGGCACCATCATGGCCGAGGGCCGCGAAGTGTTCGGCCAGGCACCCTGGGTGCTCACGCTGACGGGTTTGTTCATCGCTCTCACCCTGCTCGGTCTGAACCTGCTCGGAGACGGCCTGCGCGAACTCGCCGATCCCAAGCTGAGGGGCCGCTCATGACCATAGCCACACCCCTCCTGTCGGTCGCCGACCTCGCCGTCACCGTTCCGGGGCCGTCCGGTCCCTGGACCGCGGTGGCCGGGATCGACCTCGCTCTCGCCCGCGGCGAGACCCTCGGCCTCATCGGCGAATCGGGTTCGGGCAAGACACTCACGGGCCTTGCCCTCCTCGGGCTCCTGCCCTCCGGGGCGCGCGTGACGGCCCGCCGGCTCACCTTCGACGGCCAGGACCTGCGGGGTGGCGAGCCGGTCCTGGCGCCGCTTCGCGGGCGGCGCCTCGGGATGATCGTCCAGGACCCGGTCGGCGCGTTCAACCCGGCAAAGCGCATCGGCTGGCACATGCGGGCAGTGCTGCGTCGGCGCGGGGACCGGCGTCCCGACGCCGCGGCCTGCTGGCTGTCCGCAGTCGGGGTCCGGGCGGCCGAGCGGGTGCTGGCCGCCTATCCCCATCAGCTCAGCGGCGGCATGCTCCAGCGCGTGCTGATCGCGATGGTGGGGGCACTCGAGCCCGACCTCATCGTGGCGGACGAGCCGACGACGAATCTCGACGCGGTCGTCGCCCGGCAGATCCTCGACCTCATCCGAGAGCAGCAGAACCGCACGGGCTGCGCGGTCCTGTTCGTTACCCACGATCTCGCCGCGGCGCGCCACCTGTGCGACCGCGTCGCCGTCATGGTCGCCGGCACGATCGTCGAGATCGGTCCGGCCAGTGCCGTCCTCGAGGCGCCCCGTCATCCCTACACGCGCGGCCTGATCGCGACGGTGCGCTCGCTCGCCGCGCGCGATCCCATCCTCGTCGAGATGGTGGGCGAGCCGGGCCGCCGCGAGACCGGCGGCTGCCCATTCCTCAGCCGCTGTCCGCACGCCGACCCCCTGTGCCGTTCGGATCCGCCCGGCCTCTCGGCCCTCCGTCCCGACCACTTCCTCCGGTGTCATCATCCCGATGTCTGACCGTCCTTCCGCTCCCGTCGTCATCGATCGCGTGAGCCTTGAGATGTCCCTGGCGTCGCGCTGGCGCACGCCCCGGATGCGGATCCTTGACGCCGTCAGCCTGTCCCTGGCGCCGGGCGAGATCGTCGGCCTCGTCGGCGAATCCGGTTCGGGCAAGACGACGCTGGGTCTGACGCTCGTCGGCCGGCATCGGCCAACGCAGGGGACGATCCACCTCGGCGGATCGCCCGTCGCTCTCGGAACGCCAGCGCAGCGGCGTCTCCAGATGGTGTTCCAGGATCCCCTCGCCTCGTTCAACCCGCGCCGGCGGGTCGGCGACGCGGTCCGTCTCGCCCTCGATGTTCACCGCATCGGGCCGCCATCCGCGCGCGGGGACATCGTCCAGGCTCTGTTCTCGCAGGTCGGGCTGTCGTCCGAGCATGCCGCGCGATTCCCCCACGCGCTGTCGGGGGGGCAACTCCAGCGCGTCGCGCTGGCGCGGGCGCTCGCCACCCGTCCGGACTTCATCGTGGCCGACGAGCCGGTCTCGAAGCTCGACGTCTCGGTGCGGGCGCAGATCCTCAATCTCGTCCGCCGCATGAACGCCGAGACCGGGGTGGGGCTTCTGTTCATCACGCACGACCTCGCGGCGGCGCAGTTCCTGTGTCACCGCATCGCGGTGATGTATCTCGGACGGATCGTCGAGCTCGGCACGCCCGATGCCGTGCTGGGTCGTCCCCGCCATCCCTACACCGCCCGGCTCGTCGCGGGGACCGCCTATGACGGCGCAGCCGGGATGGATCCCCGGCTTGGTGCGCGCGAGGCCTGCTTCTACGCGTCGGCCTGCAGTCGCCGCCTGCCGCGCTGCACGCAGGAGCGTCCGCCGCTCGACGAGACCGGCCTTGCCTGCTTTCATCCCAAGGACCTTCCGCCAGAGCCCGGGCGGGCGGCAATCCCCGCCTTGGCGTGAGGCAGCCCGCCATCCTCAAGCGATGATCGGGCCGGACCTCAGGACTTCCGCGAGAGCTGCGGCCGCCCGCGCCGTGTCGGCGGGCGTGAGGGCTCCGATGCAGCCGAGCCGCACCGTTCGTGGCACGGCGAGCCGGCCCGGGACGAGCACGTAGCCGCGGTTCGCCATCGCTTCGGTCACGGCGGCAGGAGCGAGGCCGTCCTCGGGCAGCGCTACCGTCACCACGATCGGCGCTGCATCCGGCAGCCGCAGCAGAGGAGGAAAGCCCGCCCCCGAGAGGATGGCGGCGGCGGCCCCCCAGTTTTCGCCGTAGCGCGCCGTCCGGGCCGCAAACCCCTCGGCCGCGAGCTCTTCGAGGGCGGCGTGCACGCCGCACAGCACGTGGGTCGGTGGGGTGAAGCGGAATGTGCCGGTGCGCTCGACATGCTGATGCTGATCGAACAGGTCGAGGCTGGCGGACGCGGCAAATCCGCGGCCCCGCTCGAGCGCAGCGCGCTCGGCCACGACCCAGGCAAGACCGGGCGGGCCCTGCAGACCCTTGTTCGAGGACAGGACGAGCGCCTCTGGTCGATCATGCGCGACATCGAGCGGAACGATCGCCGCGGAGGCGACGGCATCGACGATCAGCCCTCGGCCGAGCCGCCGGCAGAGCGACGCGATCTCGGGCAGCGGATTGAGCCGTCCCGAGCTCGTCTCGACATGGACGACGGCGACGTGGCTGATCGCCGGATCGTCCTCAAGGGCGCGGGCGATCCGCTCGGGCCGGATCGGTTCGAGTGGCGGGGTTCGCAGGACGTGGTGCGGACGCCCCATCGTCGCGCACAGATGGGCCAGCCAATCGCCATAGGCGCCATTCGTCACGATCAGCACTGCCGCGCCCGGCGGGGGAAGAGCGCGCAGGACCATCTCGTTGGCTTGGGTGGCGCTGCCGGGGACCGGAATGACCGCGTAGGCGGCATCCATCCGGACGAGAGCACCGACCTGCGCCTGCATCTGTCGCAGAGCCTCGATCATGCCGGGCTCGGCCGCCGAGCGGTCGAGCGCCATCGCGGCACGGACGGCCTTGCTCGTCGCGACGGGACCGGGAGTCACCAGAAGGGGAGGGGAGGGGGCCATGCCACGCTCGCCCGCATCCGCCGACCAAGCCGCCAGCGCCGTATCGATGGGCGAGGCCAGGAGGTTCTTGCGCGCGGCGCTGCGTATGTCGGTGAGTCGGCCGGCCCCGCAGGCGATCGCCCCATGGAGCGGCGTGCCGGGGCGAAGGGCGCCCGCCACGCCCTTTTCGGCGAGAGCGAGCGCGAAGGGCAGGAGAGCTGCCGCGTAGAGGTCGCTTGCGGTACCCGGCACCAGAGCCGGAATGTGGTCGGGGCTGTAATGGATGATCCCGTCGATTGTCTCGACTGCCGAGAGATCCGGCGAGGACACACAGGTCTCGATCAGGTCGCGGTCGCAGGCGGTGGCGTCGCATACGATCGAGCCAGGTGCGAGGGCTGCCAGCATCGGCCGGGTGATCAGGTGAGCCAGCCGGTCGCGGGGCAGGCTGGAACGGCGGACGGCGGCGTTGACGACGATGGCGACCGACGACAGCGCGGCGGCGAGCGCCGCCTGCGTGCGTGCCGGGTCGGTGACGTCCATCCGCAGGAAGGTCACCTCATCGGCCGGCAGGTAGTCGCGGTCCCGGGTCCCGAAACGGTGGTTGGCCTCCGCGTTGACCGCGTCGCGGTCCCGGTTGGCAAGCACCGTCAGCCGCAGCCGCAGGGCGCGCCAGACCTGAAGCACCGAGAGGCCGACCTCGCCGGTCCCGATCAGAAGTGCCCCGACCTGGCCGAGCGCCGGATCGAGCCCCGGAGCCAGGCGGCCCGAGTGGCGCGTGCAGAGCTCGATCGCCCGCTGGGCGAACAAGTGACCGGTCAGGCGGCTCATCGGTTCGAGGATCGGTGCGCGTCCGGATACGCGCACCGCCTCGCAGGCGATGCCGAGAAAGCCCCTGGAGACCAAGCGCGCCAAACAGGCCGGATCGATGTTCTCGTCGAAGTGCAGGAAGGTCATCAGGATGTGGTGGGGGGCGTAGTCCTCGTACTCTTCCGGCAGCGGAGCCTTGACCTTGAGGAGGAGCCTGCATGCCGCGAGGATCTGCGCCTTCGGCGACAGGGTGGCACCGGCCCTGACGAAGGCTGCGTCGGGATAGCCGGCGGCCACTCCCGCGCCAGGCTCGACGTCGACGGTGTGACCCCGCCCGGCCAGGACGGCGACCTCGCGCGGGGTCAGGGCGACCCGCGTCTCGTCGGGTTTGCGCTCGCGCAGGACACCGATCCGCATCACTCCCTCCCGCCACTGACTGGGCCAAGGTCCAAGCCGGGAGAGCCTGCAAGCGGCGGAGCACGCCGCACCATTGCCGTTGCGGAAAGTCGGATTGACGCAACGGCAGTGGCGCAAGCCGGCCTCCGGCGCGACGGTTCGCGAGCCGGCGCGCGGCTGCGATCGGCGCGGTTCGCAATGCCGTGCCGGGCTTGACCTGGCGGGGCTTTGACTGGGAGGTCGGATGTGATCCGGGCAGCAATCGTTGGTCTTGGAGGCTGGGGTCGGCGCCTCGTCGTCGCGGTGCAGGAGGATGGGCAGCCCCGCGGGTCCGAGATTCACTTCACCCGCGCCGCCGTACGCTCGGCCGCGCGCGCAAGGCCCTTCGCGGACCGCCAGCGCCTGCAACTCGGCTCCTTCGAGGAGTGCCTCGTCGATCCGGCCGTCGATGCCGTGGTCCTCGCGACCCCCCACAGCGCCCATCCTGGCCAGGTTCGCGCCGCGGCTGCGGCGGGAAAGCACGTCTTCGTCGAGAAGCCCCTCGCCTTGACCCTCGTGGAGGCTGAATCCGCCATCGCCGCCTGCGCGGCTGCCGGGCGTGTGCTGGCGCTCGGTCACAACCGGCGCTTCCTGCCGGCTTTCCGCGCCTTGCGCGAGCTCGTGCTCGCCGGTGAACTCGGTTCCATCCTCCACGCCGAGGCCATGTTTGCCGGCGCCTTCGGCCTTGCCTACGCGCCGGATGCCTGGCGGGCCGGTGACGCGGACGCACCTGCCGGTGGTTTGACCGCCATGGGCATCCACAGCCTCGACGCCTTGATCGACTGCCTTGGACCGGTGGAGGACGTGACCGCTCAGAGCATGCGCCGGGTCCTCACGATCCCGATGGACGACACCACGAGTGCGATGCTGCGCTTCCGGTCAGGCCCGTCTGGCCATGTCGCGACGCTCATGGCCACGGCCTGGACCTGGCAGCTGCGCGTGTTCGGTGTCCGGGGTTACGCCGTGATGCCGGACGAAACGAGCCTTCAGGTCGTCGAGCGCAGCGGCGCCTCGCGGCTCTTCACTTTCCCCGTCTTCGACACGGAACGGGCCGAGCTCGAAGCATTCGCGCGGGCCGTGCGAGGGGACGAGACCTACCCGGTCCCGCTCGGCGACGTGGCGCACGGGGTCGCCGTGCTCGAGGCCGCCGTGGCGTCGATCCGCTCCGGGGGCGTGCGGATGTCGGTGGGGGGTGAAGCGCGGAACCCTCATGAAGGGTCCTGCTGAGAGGCCGGTCCCGCTCATCGTTCGGGAGAAGTCCGAGCCCCGCGGCGCAGCCAGGCGATGAAGTCGCGGCGCACCGGTAACAGCGCGGAGGGCAGGATCGCGTTGTCGCTCGGCACGATGGCGAGCCGGCGCCCGAGCGGCCGGAAGCCGAACGGGGCGATCAATCGGCCCTCCGCAAGTTCCCCTCGCACCAGGGCCTCGGGGACGATCGCACGACCGAGACCGACCTCGGCGCCGCGGAGGGCGAGAGCGAGATCGGCCATGAACACCTCGCCCGCCCGACTATCGTCGTCCTGACCTGCGGCGCGGTCCCAGCGCTCCCAGGCGTCGGGCCACGACCGGGTGTGGATCCGGGTGGTCCCGGCCCATGGCCGGGGCGGCTCGGGCGCGAAGGGGCGGTGGACTGGCCCGAAGGCGTCCGGGAGCGGCGAAGCCGGCATCTGTATCTCCTCGCTGATGTCCTGCCACGCGATCGTCAGGTGGGGCACGGCGCGGCCGCTGCCCTGATCGAGCAAGGTCAGTTCGACCACGACGACCTCCGGCGGCGGGACTGAGGCGAGGAGCGGGATCAGCCAGCGCTCGGCGAGCGCCGGTTCGCAGCCGACGATGAGGCGAGGGGCCCGGGGATGCACCCGCAACCGTTCGGTTGCGCTCTCAAGGCTGTCGAGGGCCTGCACCACGACCGGGAGGAGGTCGGTTCCCGCCGCCGTGAGAACCAGGCCACTGGGCAGGCGAAGAAGGAGCGGAGTGCCCAGATGAACCTCGATAGCCCGTATCTGTCGGCTCACCGCGCTCTCGGTCAGATGCAGGCGCGCGGCCGCGCCCGTCACAGTCCCGGCGGTCGCTGCCGCCTCGAAGGCCTCAAGCCCACGCCAGGGAGGGAGCCGCCGTCTCATCGAGCATTCCTGCTGTCACGCAAGCTGTAAAAATATAGCTGTAGCGTAATTATTGTATTCGCTAATGCGGTAAATGTAAATATCGAGAGATAGAAATGTGATTTTCACAAAAATGGCGTTCGCGGGATGAGATCGATCATCGATAGGCGTATGCGACCGTGCTGAAATACCCATGGCACGTCTGGACGATCCTCGTGCAGGGCTGTGTGTGTACGGCAATGCCATGACGAGTGGCATGAGGTATTGGTGGTGCGAAACGCCGACCTCATAAGCCGGGCCTCGAAAACGAGGGACGTCGTCGAGGTCAGATCGTAACGGGAGCCTCGCGCGTGCCTCCGATTTGGTGGACCGTGCGTGCAGCACCCCCGCGGCGTTCTCCTGGCTTCCGCGGTGCCAAACGTGAGGGCGCCGACGGGCGTTCCGCCGGCAAAGGTTGTCTCGCGACTGCCCGACGGCATTGAGGTGGCGCGCTGCGGCTCGACCTCCGTCACCATGCCCTGGCTTTGAGATGGCGCGCTGCGACAATCATGTCAGAAGGGGACATCCGATCCATCATTGTGCAACGGTGCGGCTCGCACGCTCTTGCCGGCCGCGCGGATGGTCGAGTGCCGCATCCTCGTTCAGGAAGGCGGCGAGGTCGCGGACGCGATTCGTGGCAGCCGTTGCACATCGCATCGCGCAGCGGCACCCCGGCAGGTCGTTCTCCCGCAGCCGCGACGCCGCCGCGAGAATTGCGGCGGCGAGATCTGCAGGCTCCGCTGCATAGTCACGGGTCATCTTTACCGTCCCGTGAGCCGGGTGGGTCGGTGCGTCCTCCCTCTCGATGGTTAGTTCGCCTCGCAAGGCCTTCTGATGGGCCGGCGCCTTTGGCCGAGCCTAACTCGACACAAGCAAGGCGCCCAATGCCGGCAGGGGCGCCACCCACTCGTTGCCCGGTGCCATGGCCGCGGTATCACCCGATCCCGTCATCGGTCACTCCACCCACGCTCCGTCGCCGCGGCAGCAGGTCTGGTGCCTGCGCGGTGCCCCGCTGGCGCCTGCCAGCCAGTCCTTGGGAGTCTACCATCTGCGCCAGCGCATTCCGTCCATCGGCTGCAACTGACGCCCGTCTGCGCGCGGGCGTGAAGCTCGGCCTTGACCGGGAACTTCAAGCCTGTTTGTTCTCTTTCCGTTCTAACACGGAGGGCGCGCGTGAGTCTCTATAGGGTCGGTGGGGAGACGGTCGACGCAGGCGGGCTCGTGCGGATCCCGTTCATGCTCCCGACGCTCTGCGCCGGATTCCCGAGTCCGGCCGAAGACTTCATCGAGGGCGCGCTCGAGCTGCCGCGTTGGCTGGTGCCGAACCCGCCCGCGACCTTCATCTGGCGCGTCCGCGGCTGGTGCATGAAGGGGGCCGGGATCCACGACGAGGATCTGGCCGTGGTCGATCGCTCGCTCTCGCCATCCTCCGGTGCAGTCGTGGTCGCGGTGGTCAACGGCGAGATGAGCCTCAAGCGCCTGATCATGACCGGCAACCGGCTGTCCCTCACGTTCGACAACCCGGAGATGGATCAGGAATTCGCCCTGGAGGATCTGGAGGAGGGCCTGCTCTGGGGCGTGCTGCTGTTCTCGGTGCGCTGGCACCACGTGAGGGCCCGCGCGAGCCTCGTGCGATGAGCCGGGCGATCGCGCTCATCGACGGCAATTCCTTCTACTGCTCTTGCGAGCGCGTGTTCGACCCGAAGCTCACCGGCGTGCCGGTGATCGTGCTCTCGAACAACGACGGCTGCGCCATCGCCCGCACCGCCGAGGCCAAGGCGCTCGGAATCCGCATGGGCGAGCCCTACTTCAAGATTCGGCAGCTGTGCCGATCCAAGGGCGTGCGCGTGTTCTCCTCGAACTACGCCCTCTACGGCGACATGAGCGCGAGAGCCAACACGGTCTACCGGCAGTTCGCGCCGGACGTGGAGATCTACTCGATCGACGAGAGCTTCCTCGATCTCTCCGAGGTGCGCGAGCGCGACCGGGTGGCGCTGGCTAGGGATCTCCGCTCGACGGTGCGCCAGTGGACCGGCCTGCCGACCTGCGTCGGGATCGGGCCGACGAAGACGCTCGCCAAGCTCGCCAACCACATCGCCAAGACCGTGCCCGAGCTCGGCGGCGTGTGCGACCTGTCCGACGAGGCCGAGCGCGCAACCTGGATGGTCGGGATCTCGGTCGGCGAGGTCTGGGGCATCGGCCGCGCCTCGCGGGCGCGCCTGGAGGCCATGGGCGTCGACACGGTGGCGGACCTGCGCGACCTCGATCCGCGGCCGGCCCGGGCCTCGCTGACGGTGGTGGGCGAGCGCATCATCCACGAGCTGCGCGGCCGCGCCTGCCTGCCGCTCGAGATCGTGCCGGCCCGGCGCAAGGGCTGCGCGGTCACCCGCTCGTTCTCGTCCCGAATCACCGAACGGGAGGTCATGGAGCAGGCCGTGGCCGCGCACGCGACGCGGCTCGGCGAGAAGCTGCGACGCGACGGGCTCGCCGTCTCCGCCGTGACCGTCTTCTACCACACGAGCGAGCACGACCGCGGCGACCCGATGCGCGCGGTCTCGACGGTGGTGCACCTGCCGGAGGCGACGAACGACAGCCGGCACCTGATCCAGGCGGCGCTCCACGGGGTTGCGAAGACTTGGAAGGAGCAGGGCCCGACCCCGTGGCGCTACAGCAAGGCGGGGCTGGTCACGAAGGATCTCGTGCCGCTCGACGGGGCCCCTCGCCCGCTGTTCGGGGCCCTCGACCGGGAGAAGTCCGGGAAGCTGATGGCGGCGATGGACGCCTGCAACAGCCGGTTCGGGCGCGGCGCCGTGGTGCCGGCGCGGGCCGGGCTGGTCGAAAAGCGCACCTGGTCGACGAAGTTCGAGATGCGCTCGCCGCGGTTCACCACGCGGGTGAGCGAGGTGCCGACCGTGCATGCCTCGCCCGGTCGGTCGTAGTATCAATCCGGCTGATCGCTGACGAACCCCCGAAAAATGTCAAAAATGGAATTGTTATCGCTCAGTGGTGCTAGGTCTCGGGGATGAATGTACTCCTCGCCGAAGAATGGGAATATGCGCACGTCAAAACAGGCGCGCAGCCAGTCGATTGCGGTGCGAATTCGAGGAGTACGATCTACGTCAGGATGATACGTCAGCCATACATCTAAACGAAAATTGAGGCCGCAATCAACCGGTATCAAGTCCATGCCCAGCGGACATACATAGGTCGGCAGCCAACCGATGCCTGCGCCATTCGCGACAGCCAATGTATGTGCGCTGGCTGCATTTGTCTTGATTGCAATCACAGGAGCGCGAGGGAGAGCAGGCAGATTTTTTCCATATGTTGAAAGTGTAGATGTCTGTTCAGAAACTTGAAAAACAAGTGCATGCTCGCTGAATTCCTCAAGTTTTGTGGGGAGACCATGCTTATTTACGTATGAATTCGAGGCAAATGGCATTGTATGAAGATACCCCAAGCGGACGACCTTCAGGTCTGCCTCCTGCGGACGCGTCAGTTGCACCGCGACGTCAGCTTCCATTCTGAGCACGTCGGCCGACGTCATGCCACAGCTGAGATCGATGCGCAGACGTGGGTGCCGGCGCTGGAACTCGATGACACGCGGGACGAGCCATGCAGAGCCTAGACCTTCTGTGACAGCTATTTTCACTTCGCCGTCGATTGTGCTGGAATAGTAATCTCCTGCTCGAACTATCTGATAGGCTGAAGCTTCCATTTTTTGGGCTTCAGCTAATATTTTATTGCCTTCTGGGGTGGCTTTTATACCAGATACACCCCTTACCAGCAGGGATACACCAAGATTTTCTTCAAGATCGCTGATTCTTCGGCGCAGTGCATTGAAAGACATTCCGACACGGGGTGCTGCGGCTCGAAAGGAGCCGCAGCGGTGGAGTTCCAGCAGCATCCAGAGCGAATGCCAGTCAGGCATCGCGGCTGGTCGATCGCTCGGCGGGTGTTCCATTTTCGGAACACCCCGTTCATTTGGCTTGCGCATACATGTCCCTTCGTTTCTGCAATCAAACAGGAGGTTACAAAACAATTTTACTTGGAGCCTTGTCGTGGATTCTCCTATAGCAAGATCTGTCACGCCCTCTTCCCGTGAGGCAGCGACCGCATCCCGCTCGCGTCACCCTCTCATCGAGATGGACGTGACGCGGTTTTCGCGTCACGTTGTCCTCTATACACCGAGCATCGACGAGGTCAGGCGCCTATTTGACATGTGCCGCAGCGAACTGGGCTCGCAGGCCAGCCTCGAGGTAATCCGGCGCGTGATGTCGGCTAATCCAGCCATATTCAACGCCTTTGCGAGACGTGAAAAATATGATTTCACCAATCCCAGTGCGGAAGGATTTATAGCGCTGCTGCCAGTAACAGACGAGGGGCGAAAATCTCTTCTTAATGGGCAGTTCAACGGCGCCGATCCTTCGCCAGCACATATCGCGGCACAGCACGAAAAGCCTGCGGCGATCTACGTTTGGGCGATCTATGCGCCTGGGCGGCTCGCTGGCGGCGTCGCTCTTGCCTTCCAGCAGATATCGACGCCGCTCTATAAGGATGTCGATCTGCTCGCCTGGGGACCGACGGCAGCTGGTCGTCGGCTGATCCAAACGGCTGGGTTCAAGCCGCTCGAGGTCGGCGAGGAAGGCCACCAGCATGGCTTCCACATCTACAGGCGGAGTCCACATCACACCCCGCGTCCGGCCTACGATACCTATCCGAGCATGACCGAAGCGAACACGGTCACGGTGGTTCGATCACTAGACGATCTCACCAAGGTGATGGCGATCAGATCCGTCGCCTTCCTGGCCGAACAGGCCTGTCCGTTGGAGGAGGAGTTCGACGGCAACGACCTCTCATCGACGCATCTTCTAGGCTACGTGGGTGACGAGCCAGCGGCCGCGTTGCGCATCCGATGCTTCGCGGATTTTGCGAAGGTCGAGCGACTGGCGGTGCGACCAGAGTACCGCAATTCACGGATGGCGTTCGTGATCGTCCGGGCGGCCCATGAGCTTTGCCGCAAGAAAGGGTATGTGAAAGTTTACGGGCACGCGCAAAAGCGCCTCATGCCGTTCTGGCGCAGGGCGGGAGCGCGGACTTTCGAAGGCGGCCAGGACTTCGCCTTCTCCGATCACGAATACACGGAGATGCTGGCGGAGCTGCCGCGGGATCCGGAGGCCATCGCCGTCGGCGCGGACCCGCTCGTCATCATCCGTCCGGAGGGCCGGTGGCATCTGCCCGGCGTCCTGGACCGATCGAGTGCGCGCCCGGCAACGAACCCCACCGGCGGCGAGAGGTCCAGGCGGCGATGACGACTCACCAACGAAACTGCTCGCCGGTCGCCGGGAGTGAGGATCGCCCCATGACCTCCAAGCCTCCCCCCCCGACAATCGATGAGGTGGCGGCGATCCTGCCCTCGCTCGTGCGCGGGCTCGGGCTCATCGTCGAGCAGATGGAGCCCCTCATAGATCTCGCCTGCCAGGCAACCAATTTGTCCGAGGAGACGGCCGATAAGATGAACGATGTCGGCTATGCCCTCATCGAGCACTCGCGCAGCCTCATGCATGAGGCGCTAGAGCGCCAGCGGAGTGAGCCCGGCCGGAGGATTCTCCGACATCGCGACGAAGCAGCTACGGTTGATCAGCCGAACGGCCCGGGAATGACGGACGAGCTCTCTACCGAGACCGGGCCGCTGCCAGCATTTCCGGTGTGACATCCGTCCCAAAGCACAGCGGCGCGGCTCCGCGCGGTCGGTGGTAGGCGCTGCGCCGGCCGCAGGACCGGCCGGCCCGGTCATGCTGGTAGGGGCAGGCGCAGGGGCCGTCGTAGCCCGCGATCGACTCGGCGACGAGGCGTTTGGCGATCTCGGCATCGGACGGGCCGGCCGGCGCCGCCTGCGGCCGCTCTGGCGTCTCCCGGCGCCGAGGTGGTGGCGCGCCGCGCTCGAACGGGTTCTGGACCGAGGGCTGCCCGGCCGTCTGCGCCATAACCTGCCCGATGCAGCGCCCCAGGCCAAACAGGAGAACGGCATAGAATATCGCGGAGACCACAACCGCGATCGTAGTGCTGATGCGATTTCTCCACTTGCTGGGCAAGGGATACTTCCGCGCGCGAGGGTTGAGCGCGTGCTGATCAGACCAAGCACGCAATCGTTTCTCGTCTTCGCTCAACTCGCTCACGCCGACCGCCCAGGGTTGTGCGACACCTCGGCTGTTGTCTCAGGCCCATCGCCCCGCATCAAGGGACTAGCAGGACCCAATCGGCTACGATCCTCACCATGTGCAACCTCTACAGCTCAGCCCGCTCCCAGGACGAGATCCGGCGCACCTTCATGGTCGACCGCGATGAGACCGGCAACCTTCCGCCGCTGCCAGGGGTCTTTCCCGACCAGATGGCGCCCGTCGTCTACAGCACCGACGGCGCCCGGGTGCTGACGATGATGCGTTGGGGCTTCCCGCCGCCGCCGAAGGTCGGTACTCAGCCGGTCACCAACGTGCGCAACGTCGCTTCGCCCTACTGGCGGCCTTGGCTCAAGCCGGCGCATCGCTGTCTCGTGCCGGTCACCTCGTTCAGCGAGTACGCCGACACCAAGCCCCGTAAGACGCCGGTATGGTTCGCCCTCGACGAGAGCCGACCGCTGTTTGCCTTCGCGGGGATCTGGCGGCCCTGGACGGGCGTGCGCGGCCCGAAGCGGGAGGAGCCGGTCGAGGAGGAGCACCGGCTGTTCTCATTCCTGACGACCGAGGCAAATGGCGTGGTCGGGCCGGTGCATCCGAAGGCGATGCCGGTGCTGCTCACGACCCGGGAAGAGTGGCGTACTTGGCTCGATGCGCCGGCCGAGGAGGCGCTGCAACTGCAGCGTCCGCTCCCAGACGAGATGATGGCTGAGGTGGCGCGAGGGCCTCGTCACGACGGAATTGCATGACGAGCCCATGCGCGGCGATGGCATCATCGTCCGACGCCAAGCATCATGCGCGGGCTCGCCTTGCTCGCGGCAGACTGTCTCTCGATGTGACGGGTTGAGGTGATCAGGCCGGGGAGACTTCTACTTCGAGCTCTCAGCACTCAGCCGGTTCTGTCCCCTGCAGGGCATGGAAGACGCGGTTGCGTTCGCGACGTAGTATCGCCAGAAACGACCGAGCCGCCCGGGACAGGGGACGCTGCGTCGGATGCAGGACGGCGACTTCGAACGGGATCGCCGGTCGGAACGGGATCGTCACCAGCTCTTGCCCGCCAGATGCCGCGGCCGTGAACGGATCAAGCAGGCCGATGCCGAGGCCACGGCCGATGAGGGTCGCGACCAGAGCTGCATACTGCGCTTCCAGCACCGGGCTGCACGTCAGACCAGCACGCGCGAAGGCCTGGTCGAGGCGCTGACGGGACAGGCTCGTCTGCGGCAGCGCAATGAGCGGCTCGTCGGCGAGATCCTGCGGCGTGACCTGAGCACGGCCCACCAGCCGATGATCGCCCGGCACGGCGAGCACGAGCGGTGCCCGGCAGAAGGTCTCGACATCGACCCCCCCGCGCACCAGCGGCAGTTCCGCAAAGCCGAGATCGATCGCTTGTGCGGCAGCAAGCTCCTCGACACGGGCGGAGGTCTGGACGGCGAGGGTGATGCTCGAGCGGGGATGCTGGGCGCGGTAGGTCTCGAGCACGGCCGGCATGAGGCCGAAGGCGAGGGCCGGCAAGGCGGCGAGGGAGAGCTTGCCGGTATCGGCGGCGCGGATGTCGGCCGCGAGTTCGCGGATCCGGTCAACGGAGGTGAAGGTGCGTTCGACGGCCTCGAACAGCAGGATGGCCTCGGGTGTGGGCGTGAGACGGTTTCGGGCACGCGCAAAGAGCGGGATGTCGACGGTGTGCTCGAAGGCCTCGATCAGGCGAGAGACGGCGGGCTGAGACAGGCCGATGAGTTCGGCGGCGCCCTTGGTAGTGCCGGCCTGCATCATAGCCCGGAAGGCTTCCAGCTGGCGGATGTTCATGGGCTGACGGGCCGGAAGGTCTGAGTGAAAAGGATGATCCACTGCGAGCGTGCCCGAAGAGGACCATAGTCCGTGGATTGATCTTGCTGCAAGGGCTCGCTAGCCCTCATGAACGGGCGGGCTCTCGTGGGGCGGAATGTGCGGCGGTTGCGGGTGGCGCTTGGGTTGACCCAGGAGGCTCTGGCGGTCGATGCCGGCTTCGACCGCAGTTATGTCGGCCGGATCGAACGGGCGACGGAAAACCCGACGGTCGATGTTCTCGACCAACTGGCAGCCGCGCTTGCGGTCGAAACCTGCGAGCTGCTGCGCCGACCCGAGGACGGAGAGCACCCTCCTGCAAAGATGAAGGCGGGTCGGCGTAGCAACATCGTCTGATTGCAGCGGATGCCATCGGTCCCGACTTCCTCCTGATGCCGGTTCGGAATTGTCCGGCGTCGGATCCGACCCTCGATCCGTTCGAGCCATATGCCGCCCGTCATGTAGGCTGTCTGAAGGCCATCCCGGCGGATTCGGTGACTTTGCGGGCCGCCAGCTCGACGCTGTCGTCGTGGACGCGGTCGCCGACCAGGAATTCGAGGAAGCACTCGAGATCGCCGAACAAGTCGCTCCGCCCGCCGTAGGAGGCGCAGATGACGGGCTCCCCGCGATCGGGCAGCCAGATCAGATAGGTCGCTTCACGCGTATCGTAGTTGATGCCGAACAGGGTGACCTGTGCCTTACTGATCGTCCACGGGAGAGTCCGCGATGCGGACTGTGCATGGGCCTCCCGGTCTAGGCACGTCTCGATCACGGCGGCGTCGATGTCGTTGAGGTCCAACCAGGTCTGGTCGAGTGCTGCCTTCCGCCACCTGCCGGCGAACGCGTAGCGCTCCCTCAGCATTGGGCTGAGACGCATCGGTCTCGCAGCATCGAGGGTCACGATGTCATCCTGCGGGTCGGACGGGTCGTTCCGTGACTGCCGGATGCCGTCCTCTTCGTTCAGGTTCCAGACCTGCCTCAGGAGGTCGCGAACGCGGTCTACCATGGATCTTCTCTGCGCGGTGCGAGCCGGGGGGTGCCGCTCGGCGCGCCTCAAGCGGCGCGGTCCGGTGTTCTCGTGCTGGTCAAGATGTTAGCCGCGCCGTGCCAGCGTCGGCCGCGATTGGGTCCAGAACGGAATGCTCGACCTGCGTGGCGTGCCGACTATGTCAGACCGGAGTTTCAAGGACCGGATCCGGTGCCGATCCGATCTCGGGGCTTGGTTCTGGGCCGAGGCGTCGCTCTCGGGGCTGGTGCATCCCTGCCTGCAGCCCGCAGGACTCGTCGCCCCGGGATCTGCCACGGCACGCGCCAAGCTGGCGGGATCATCATCCGGCTCAGAGCAACGGGGTAGTCGGGATTCAGGGATCGAGGGGGTGATCTGGGCCGCGGCACGCGGACCGGGATCATCCGGGCGTCGGTAGGGGATGCCGCGCCACCATTTCGGGCCATGCTCGGCGGGAGGCCGCGTGCGAGAGCCCATCCTTCGGCCCGAGGGTCGGACGGCGCGCTGCACCCGCAAGGTCCCGGTCACAGACGCGCGGCGAACGCGTCGTGCAGATGCCGCCTCTGGTTCCAGGATCGTAGTGCGAATGACTGAGCGATGCATGGATCGCTTCCCCGACAGGCCCGTGTCCGCGGTACGCCCCCGCAAACGAGCCTCGACCACCCATAGTCGGGGAGTTGGAAAACCGAGAGTACCCGGTCCCTACGACCTTTAGCACCGGGGCGCCTGGACATTCGTCGCAGGCTCCCCGACCCGAAGGGTCAAGGAATCCGGTGCCCAAGCCGGCGGGCACCAAGCCGGTACTCTCGGGGTTTCCACGCCCCAGGGTGGCGCGTACCACCCCGCTTCGATTATAGGCGTTCCTGCTGCGCAGATCCACCGTCCGGCTGGCGCCCGAAGAAAAATTGACGTTAGGTCCGATGAGCGGATCGAGGCGCGGGCAGTGCTCCTCAGCTGATCAGCCCCCACGGGGTGGTCCGGCTTCAAAGTTAGTGCAGGGACGGCTTCTGCTCCACGAACCGCGGTCAGCGCCTTCTCGGTCATGCGGCGCGGCTCCAGGAAGCTCGGGAAGTCGCTCCCCGTCCGCAGCTTCGGGATGCGTAGCTCGACCGTGCCGGCCCGGGTCTGCCAGTGGCCCGGGTCTGCCAGTCCCGGTCATGGTAGCCATTGCGCTGGGCCAGCCGCTCCGGGCTCTTCTCGCCGCAGGCCGCGCCGGTCAGGCCGCCCTTCTCCAGTTCCATCAGGCGCTGTGCGGCAAAGCCGATCATCTCGCGCAGCACGTCCGCGTCGGCGCTCTTCTCAGCCAGCGCCCGCATGTCAACGCCGATTGAAGTCT
>NZ_JTHF01000083.1 GCF_001043895.1 Methylobacterium indicum | reverse complement strand
CCCGATGCGGCTGGAGGCGATGGGCATCCCAGATGCGCTGGACCGACCGCAGGGAGATCCCGACGGTCTGCGCCAGGGCGCGGCCGGTCCATTGGGTGACTTCACCGGGCGGTTCGGAGCAGGTGAGGGCGAGCACCTCGGCGACGGTGTCGGTGGCGTGAGGCGGCTTGCCGGGCGGACGGGTCTTGTCGCGTAAGAGGCTCTCGACACCTTCCTCGGCGTAGCGCTGTTGCCAGGGCCAGACGGCCGGCCGGCTGACGCCCGCCTGCTGGGCGACGTCGAGGACGGAGAGGCGTTTGGCCGAGAGCAGGATGATGCGGGCCCGCTGGATGTGCTTGAGGGGCCGCCCCCGATCGGCGACGATGGCGGACAGGCGCGTCAGGTCGGCGGCGCTGGGGATCACACAGACAGTCTGAGCCATGCCTCAGACTCGCATGGCTCAGCCCTCATGTGAATCTTCTGAATGCGTCAGTGCACTAGCCTTTGCCCGTTCCTGCTGACGCCGTCTGCGGAGGGCGGTTACCGGGGCCAGCGTTCCGGGAGGCTTTGGAACGGGTGTGCCGGTCCGTGACGGGGGAGATCGTCAAACGTTCGGATCAGGAGGCGGTCGGGTTCGAGATCCTGCCCAAGCGTCGGATCGTCGAGCGGACGATCGGCTGGCTCGAGCGATGCCGACGGCTGGCAAAGGATTGGGGGGGAAGGCACCCGCAAGGCGCGGGTTTTCCCGCGCCTTGCCTCGGTCCGCATCATGCTCGGAAAGCTCTGTCATGCATCAACATGATCCCGAACAGACGCAGGCTGGACCAACAATCAACGCAACATAGTGGAACGCCCGTGGACACGCCCGAAGGAGTGATGCGCTACCGCCACCGGCAACAAAAAGACAGCCGTCAGCTTCGTGAGGGTCTTCTATCTCACTGCCGCTCTGCTGTGAATCAAGCGACAATAGGCGCCGCAACTCACGGGAGCATTTCAAAAATTCCATCTAAGGTTGAATTTCGACTCAGGGAACGTCGAGGATTGCGGGGCTGTGGCATGATCGGCTAAAGCCCTATGGAATATCAATTTCGCGAGAAAGCGGGCTTTATCGAAGATCCGTTTCGGGAATTGCAGGGTGTCAAGCCTCTTTAGGTTTAAGTAGGATCTTGTACTATGATGAACAACGAAATCGTAGACCATCTCCCGGCAAATGTAAAAGCTGTTTTCGACCACGTTTTGCTTGGAAGAGACTACGTAGAACCGATATCGGAGACAGTTTTAAACTTATCTCAAGAGATATCAGTCGCTGACGTAATTGAATCTTCTGAGTTTAAAGAAGAGGTATTGCTTGCCTTATTGCTTTCAAACAAGATCGACACATCTCGATTTTGTGGTTACCCTGATCTGAGAGCAGTCTCAAATTTTGCAGATATATTGGGAGTGAGCTTCGAACACAAAGACATCCTGCTTGGATACAAATCTTGGCCCGATTTGTTTGCAAAGATTATCAATACTAGGCAATTTGCTGAGTCATTGCCGAATGAGTTATACAAAGGATTGTTCGAAGCTCTTAGTATTGGTTTGAATAATTGGAATCTAGTCTTTCCGGAATCCATTGTTGATTCGAAGGACGATCATGAAATTTCTAGAAGCGACCGCGAAATAATTATGAAAAGCGGTTTATTCGACAGCATATGGTATTTAAAGCAATATCCAGATGTGGCAGCTAGTGATTTTGATCCTGTCGTGCATTATTTAAAATTCGGCGGATACGAGGGACGTAATCCGTCCATATATTTCGACTCCAAGAAATATTTACAAGTTAATGAAGATGTAGCCGACCTGGGTCAAAATCCTCTTTTGCATTGGCTTCGCTATGGAAAAGCAGAGGGTCGATATAGTTCATTGAGTTTCGCAACAGCGACCGAAAATAAAATCAATGATTTTCATCCCGCAGTAATCAACGAAATATATAAAATTATTAAAGAAGCTGGAGAATTTTCTGATGTTTATTATTTTTCTCACTATCCCGATATTATGAGATCGGGCATGGACCCGCTTGAGCACTATATCAAACACGGATATTACGAAAACCGTAATCCATCGGCTGAATTTGATACGTGGTATTACAAAACATCGTACCCACAGCATTCAGAAGGACCAGCTGCTGGCCTCTTGCATTACATTAAACACGGAAAAAGCGCTGGCTTGAGGTGCCGGCCTTCAAATTCGCTTACCATCGATCCAAATAAATCACCAAATGCCGGCGCGAAAGATCGGATCCGTGAATCGCGTATCGCAATCCACCTTCATTTATTTTACGTCGATTTAATTGAGGATTTCTGTGATGCTTTCGCCAATATCCCGTTTGATTTTGATTTACATGTTACTACTTGCTCAGAAATCAATCTTCAGTTTATCGCGCGGGTTTTTTCAGACAGGCTTCACAATTGCCAAGTTAAAGTCGACGTGATCGAAAATAGAGGGCGAGATATTGCGCCTTTCGTGGTTTTTTTGAATAAAAACTTTAACGATTATGATTTTGTTTGTCACCTTCATTCAAAAAAGAGCAAGCATACAAATTTCGGAACCGCTTGGCGACATTGGGTCCTGGATTCGATGTTTGGCAACGAAGGTATCGTTGCTGACTGCTTGAATCATTTAGTGCAAAACCCCGATGTCGGGCTATTGTATCCTGATAATTTCTTCGAGATTAAGCAATATATCAAGATCGACAACAATGAATTATATCTTGACAGCTTTTTCAAAAGAATAAATACAAATAATATTGATTATTCCAATGTTAAATTGTTTGCCGCTGGCTCTATGATGTGGATTCGCACCGCCGCTATACAGAATCTGGTCGAAGCATCTATTGATGTCGCAGAGTTTGATAAGGAAGATAATCAGGTTGATTTGACACTCGCGCATATGTTGGAGCGAGCATTTCCGCTCATCGTACAGGGAAATGGATTTAAAACTACCTGTTGCTATCTAACAAATAGAACTCCAATATCTTATAAAAAGACATACGAAGTAAGTGTGTACAATGACAAGGTTACAGACAAATGGGTCAGAGACAATGTTGAAATCGCTAAAAACTTAGCCTTACCGCTTGCGCCTCTCAACAAACTATTTTGCGAAAATAGAATCGACATTCACTGGATAGTCCCTGATTTTGGTCGGGGAGCTGGTGGTCATATGACCATATTCAGGATTATCGAACAGCTGGAGATGATTGGCCACAGACAAACCATATGGATACAAAATTGCTTCAATCACGCTAATCCCGCAGCTGCTAAAGCATTCATTCAAAAAAACTACCGCAAATTCTCGGACCATGTCGTTGTTAGGTTCCTTCCAGAGGATGTTCGTCAACTCTCTGGGGACGTAATAATCGCCACGGATCTCTGGACAGTATTTCCTGCTCAGCGCGCACAGAATTTTAAAGCCAGATTCTATTTTATACAAGATTATGAGCCTCTCTTTCACCCGATGGGTGAAATGTACTTGACGGCGTCTTCAACCTACTCTGAGAATTTTATGGCATTGTGTGCTGGTGATTGGTTGCTTCAGAAAGTAACCGAACACGGTATGTGGGCTCGTCCATGGTTTCT
This sequence comes from Methylobacterium indicum, assembly GCF_001043895.1. Taxonomy (GTDB): domain Bacteria; phylum Pseudomonadota; class Alphaproteobacteria; order Rhizobiales; family Beijerinckiaceae; genus Methylobacterium; species Methylobacterium indicum. The sequence goes on along the minus strand of NZ_JTHF01000083.1, from coordinate 33,796 downwards.
CGCTTCTGATCCTGAATTTTACTTCGAAAACAATGCACCTAAGATCATGAACCGAACCTTGAAGATCGCGTTTTATTGTAGATCGTACACGCCCAGAAGGGCGACTGCGCTAGGTATCACGGCGTTTCGAGAACTGCGGAATCGTGGTCTCGATTTCGAATTGATTTTGTTCGGAGAGGAAGCTCGTGACCGAAATATTTCCGGCCATGTGAATGATCTTGGTATATTAGCACCTCGTGAACTCGGAGATTTGTACCGGCAATGCGATATCGGTGTCGTTTTCTCGACAACAAATTATTCACTTGTCCCTCTCGAAATGATGGCATGTGGCCTTCCTGTCGTTGAGATCGACACTGAAAGTTCGAGAGCTGCGTTTCCGCCAAATGTTGTCGGGTTCGCGAAAGCCAATCCGATATGCATTGCTGATGAAATCGAGAAGCTCATCGTTAGCGAGGATAAGAGAAAAACGCAAAGTCAGAATGCCAAAGAGTTTATCGCTGGATTTAGTTGGGTTGAAAGCGCAAAGCTTATCGACGGTTATATTAAAGAAGGACTGCTGAACAATAATTGCGAGGCAATAGACCCCTTAAATGTATGTAAATCGGTTATATCTAGAAAGCATACCGCTTCGGTCGTCATACCGACTTACAATGGCGGGCAGCTTCTCTTGGATGTCGTGGAAAGAGCTCTTAGTCAGAATTATGATAGTAGTTACGAAATTGTGATTGTAGACAGTGGGTCAACCGATGGTACTTCCGAGTCATTAGAAAAGCATAATGGGTCTGTAAGAGTTCATCGCATCGACAAATCTCAATTCCAGCACGGACGAACGAGAAACTTAGCAATATCTTTGACAGATAGTGACTATGTTGCAGTCATAACTCAGGACGCCCTGCCTGCGAATCAGGACTGGCTCAAAAATTTAATGGCGGGATTTGATCGGAGCGACAGGATAGCTGGTGTGATCGGGAGACATGTCGCCTATCCTGATCATAATAAATTTGTCGAACGAGATTTGAATAATATGTTCAAGAAATTTAATGAATTGACTAATATATATAGCTTGGACCGGATGCTCCCATCGCTTGTCTATCACGGAGGTTTAGAGGATAGAATCATAAAGCAGTTTTACTCCGATAACAATTCAGCCATGAGACGATCCGTATGGGAGAAGCTCCCATATCCAGAAATCGACTGGGGAGAAGATCAGGTATGGTGTTGGGAAATGCTAAAGCTTGGATTTGAAAAATATTACGCGCACGATGCTGTTGTTTATCATTCGCACGCCATTGATAAGAAGAAAGAAATAGAGGTTGGAATCGAAGAAGGAATGATGTTCGGTGTATATTTTGGAATTGACCTTGGAAGTAGTGACATTGAGGTGCCAACGTCCATGTTAATCGAGCTAAGAAAATATGCTCTATCAAAGGGTATAAATGTATCGGAAATCGAAGATTATGTTAAAAAGTTTTCGATTTCCCAGCAATACCGGCGAGAGGGTTATTCGAAATCACTGATTATATGATCATTTCAGATTATTTATAAAATGAGCGGTCGGCAAACGCCGACCGCTCATTTTCATTCGATTTAAGTTTCAGATTTGACGCTATCTACATCCAACCATAAGGGTCACTAGCACTACTTTAGCAGGTTGCTCTTCAGGTGGTTTTAACGAGGGCGGCATCACACTGCGGGCGTCGCTGCGGCGATGGCCGGCTCAGATGGTCGAGGATGGCTGGCATCGAGGGCCGGGGCGGTGGGCAGGCGATTCTTTTTTTCCGTCCCGTCGCGGCGGGGCGCCGGGATTGGAGGACGGCGTAGGCCATCATCGTCATCAGCGCGTGGCGATGCAGCCCGGTCCGGGAGCGTCCCTCGACGGGGTCGAGGCCAGGTTCCTCCGTCATCTGCCGGTGCGTCTGCTCGCAGATCCAGCGCGCCTTGATCATTGCGGCCAGTCGCTTGAGGTCGCGTCGGCGGGGAGATCGGTGAGATAGAATTTGCGGTCGCCCGAGCCACACTCCTCGCGCACCAGCCAGACCCCGTCTCCCGGCAGGTGCTGGTCGCCGTTCGTGCCGATCCGCTGGGTCGGACCATCGGCCATCCGGACGCGCAGCGCGCAGAAACGGCCCCGCAGCCGACCCCTGGTGCCATGCCACTCGGTCACCACCCGGCCGATCATGTCGCCCAGGATCGTTTCGGCTGCGACCGAGACCTGATCCGGCACGTGACGCTTGCGCGGTCGTCCGCGGTCCGCCACGGGGAAGATCATCATCACGTCGGCCGGATAGATCTTGCTGCGCCCCAAGATCCCGACAGCCCCGGTCAGGCCACGTGCGCTCAGGGCCTGCCGGACCGGGGCGACCTATAACCCGCATTGGCCAGCACGCAGCCAAAGCGCACGCCCCCTCCCGAAGCCGGTCGATCTGCGCGAAGGCGATCTCCAGCTTGGTACGGGCCTCCCGCCGGTCCTCGGGGACACGGGCCCGGGTCATCCGGTGCGGGTCGCTCGTCCAGGTCTCGGGCAGAAACAGCGCCAGGCGGACCGCTGCCGGCACCTCGCCGCGCGCCAGTGTCAGCGACACCAACGTCCGGTAGTTGGTGGTCTTGTCCAGCGTCGTGGCGTATTGTGGTGCCACCCCAACTGAGCGATTGCCCTTCTTCGGCAACGCGGTGTCGTCGACGACCAGGATCGCATCCACACCACCGACGAGGCGATCAGCCCCGCCGAGCGGCACCCACTATTGGGATTGCCCCACCGATCCGGGGCAATCCCAATCCCAGGCTCGTCTCGACAGGGAATCAGCCAAACCTCCATCCGGCAAGGGGGCACCCCGACATCCGCCCCGCAACTGAGCCGAGCCGGCTCGACACCCCCTGAGTAATTACGCTGAGCAAAAGCGGGAGATCCCGCCTGCGCGCCCTCACAGCGCTGTAGCAGGCGGGATCTCTCGCGGGGGTAGCCATCGACGGTGACGGGTTGGGATCGGACGTCTGCCGTGCGCATCAACGACCGATCCCGTCCATCAGCACCTCTCACCCGGCACGTCGCCGCCTCCACAGTCGAGCCTCGGTGGGGGGGGCAATCTGATGAGGCTACGCCTTACCTTCGGGAGCATTTAAGGCGAGCAAACTGCCTGATCCGTTCCGGTCGTTAAAATCCAGTGACGCCATTCTGGTCAGCGTCAAACGCCTCTGCCTGTCAAACTTGGAAACTGGCCCAAGATACGCACCTTTGCTACAAATTCCCAGGACACGATTCGAGCGTATTTGTTAGCGGTATCAAACATAGTGCAATGCCTTACGTTATCGGATTGATTTTTTATATAAGCCAATTGTAAATAAAATTATTCAGGAGTATCAACGAGAAATGATCATTTTTTAACGCCTCATAAGCGGCGTATTTTACTATCTAGACATTGAATTCATATTAAGTTATATTTTTTTTATCTCAGCTATACAAATTGTTGAATGATTATCTTTAAGTCGAGTCAAAATAATTTCTTTGGCCGACATTGTGATATTGTCGCGACTGAATTGAACGGATAACGTGCAGAGCGTCAAGGCTCATGGCCTCGTTATGAAAGGCCCGGTGCCATATACCTAGTATATCAGCAATCGCTGTGAATATAGTCCTAAATTTTGGAAGGAGGTTTTAGGCATGGTTGAGTATATAGATCTTAAGGAATATGGATATTATTTCAATATCGAAAATCGTGTTTGGACTAGAAAGGAGATTGCCTCAGATTTTTCATACTCCGATGGGGATAGCATAGAAGAAGAAATTTATAAAAACGTGAAAGATACGCATGATATATCTGTTCATTCTCAAGAATTGGCTTCTAAAATAAACAACTGGCCAAGTTTGTACCATTTGAGCTATAGAAGATCAAATTTGCTGAAGGGCATTGAGCATACGATAGGAAAAAAAGTCCTGGAAATAGGCGCTGGTTGTGGCGCATTGACCAGATTCCTTGGGGAAAAGGGTTGCGAAGTTTGGGCTATTGAAGGCAGCGAGAGACGGGCGCGCATAGCAAGAGAAAGGTGTCGTGACCTAAGCAATGTTACGGTAATAGCCGACAATATACAAAATATAGAATTTTACAATAATTTTGACACAATTATTCTCGTCGGTGTATTAGAATATTCGAGATTATATTTTAGTACCGAACATGGCCATGATCCAGTAGACGCAGTTCTTTCACACATAAGAAAATTTATGAAAAGCGATGCCAACCTCATAATCGCGATTGAAAATCAGCTCGGACTGAAATATTTCGCTGGACACCCTGAAGATCATTTCGGGCAAAAGTTTTTTGGAATCGAAGATCGCTATAATGGTAATAGCATAGTGACATTTGGCAGAATCGAGCTGTTTGAGAAAATAAAATCCGCAGGCTTCAAATTTCAGAACTGGTATTATCCCTTCCCGGATTATAAATTGCCTTTAGCCATCATGTCGGAGAAAATTGAACATATAGAGAGATTCGACAAATTTAAATCATTGATTGAATTTTTGTTATATGAAAGCTCTGACGACCACGCAGAACAAATTTTTGACGTAAAAAAGGCTTGGTACCCCATTGTGAGAAATCGCCTGCTTAATGTTTTTGCCAACTCTTACCTGATCGTAGCGTCCGACCAGAACGTGGAGGAGAACATCCTTGCGCAATATTTCGGGCAACATAGGTTGCCACCTTATAGAAAAATGCTGTCAGTTATCGAAGATGGCATGATAGCAAAGACAAAGACGGTAAAACTCGATCGCAATCAGCTACAGATCGGCGAGACAGATATTTTGTTTAATGAGTCTGAAGATGTATTTTTTGAAGGTTGTTTATGGCAGCAAAAATTGACTAACACGATAAAGGAAAATGGCTGGAGTACCGATTTTTTTAATGAATGGGTCAGAAGGTGGTGGTATGCCCTCGCTGATGATATTCAGAGAAATGAGGGCTCCTACGAGAATTCTAGTCGGTCTATGGTCGGTGGTCAATATTTTGATTATATTCCAAAAAACTTAATGATAAATCAAGCGGATTATAAGTTTATTGATAAAGAATTCTCTATAAAGGGGGAAATTCCTGTCGGATATGTATTTTTCCGCGGACTGCTCGATACTATATTCAGTATAGAAAAGATGGGATTCAGCGCAGATATCCCGAATTCAAATATTATCGAATTTGTCATTGCGACCGCTCAAAACCTTGATTTGGAAATAGAACCGACGCAGTGCGAATCATATTGGGAATTAGAGACAAAATTTCAAGGTATAATTTCGGGCGCGACTACGATGGATTTTCAAACTTTGAGCAAATACCGGATAAGGGGTAGTCACAGCGGCAATGATAATAAAGAAAAGGCTGAGACTGTTCAAATAGAAGAATCTATAAGAATTGATGAACCTGCAATAGACATTGCGGACTTTAAAAGAATTATGATTGACGCAAAAAAATCGATGGAAAAAATAGAAGCTATAGCTGATATTTTGATTCAGAACGATCTTTCTCGTTTCGATCCAGACTGGTACATTGCAACTTATGAAGATGTTAAAGCTTCTGGCATGGATCCACTGGTGCATTATATTAGACATGGCAGGCAAGAGGGAAGAAAAAAGCACGGTTAGATTTTTCTGTAACTTAGGCCTACGACTAGAAATGCTTGATATGACTGAATGGAATCGAGCGGCCGCACGAAAGGTCGAGGATTGGTTGGCCTCGACGCGCCGTTCGCAGCGAAGGGGAAAGCGCCGGGTGCGATCAAGAGTGCCTAACAGAACGGCACGATCGGGGCGGTTAGGCGTTGGGCTCGCATGGCTCGCCCGCGTCTTCCCGACGATCTCTGGGCTGCGATCGCCCTGCTTCTGCCGCCGCACCCGCCTCGCCCCAAGGGCGGGCGTCCTCGGTTGGACGATCGCGCCGCCCTGACGGGCATCCTGTTCGTGCTGCGCTCGAGCATTCCCTGGGAGATGCGGTCGACCGAGATGACGTGCGGCTGCGGCACGGGTTGCCGGCGCCGGCTGCGCGACTGGCAGGCCGCCAGCGTGTGGCGGCGCTTGCATTGGGTGCTGCTTGAACGCTTGTCCACGCCGGGCGAGATAGACTGGAGCCGGGCAAGCGTCGACAGCGCGAGCGTGCCGACGAAAGAAGGGGGCTGCCACCGGTCCGAACCCGACGGACTGGGGCAGGGCGGGCACCAAGCGCCACCTCGTCACCGACCCCCGCGGTACGCCGCTCCGGGATTGCCGCGGATCGGTGGTTCTTGCTTACCTTGCGAGGAACGGGCGGCCAGAACCATGCGGCGCTCCAGGAGATCGAGGCCTGCCCGTCCGTGGCACTGGCGCTTGATAAGCTTGAGCCGGTCGGTCGCGCAGGGTCTGGCGGTCCATCCCGCAGGAGCGGGCCGCGCTGGTGCGGTCCGCGCCCTCCAGCACCAGAGCAAGCGCCGGCATGCGACAGGCCGTGGGAATGCTCGGGGCTCTGGAGGAAGCCGCGCGCAACTCCTCGGCAGTCAAATCCGTGCGGGTGATGGCGATCCCAGCCATGCCGAACTCTCCTGATCCATCGATCGAATCAGAAGCCAGGCTGCCGCGCAACCCGAGGTGTGACGCTCAGCGGCCATCGGTATGACATCTCAGGATGAGATCGCGGGGCGCGCAATTGGTCCTCATGTTCGTGCGCACCCCGTCCCGGCCATGCTCCCATCTCTGTTGACACCCAAAAACGAATGAACGATCGTTTCAATCCAAGGATCGCCGAACGGTCCGCGTGAGAATCACGGGTGGAACACGCCGATGCTGCAGCGCGCGGACACCTACGCCGATCTCCTCCAAGACTTCCGCTGGCGGATTCCGGTCCGCTACAACATCGGCACCGACGTCTGCGACCGGCACGCCCCGGGCAACCCGCTCGCGCTGATCCATCTCGACCACGACGGCGCCGTGCGGCGCTACGGCTTCGACGACCTGCGTCGCTGGTCGAACCGGTTCGCCAACGTGCTGACGGCGCATGGCTTGGTGCGCGGCGACCGGATCGGCGTGCTGCTGCCGCAGGCGCCCGAGACGGCGGTGGCGCACATCACCGGCTTTCGGGCCGGGCTCATCACCATCCCGCTCTTCGTGCTGTTCGGGCCCGATGCGCTCGGCTATCGCCTCGGCAACAGCGGCGCCAGGGCCGTGGTCACCGATCGGGCCGGCGCCGCGCTCATCGCCGGCATCCGCGACGCGCTCCCCGGCCTGGAGCGGGTCTACTGCATCGACGGGGCGGGGGAGGGCGCGGAGGATTTCCACGCCCTCTGTGCCCGCGCCTCCGACGCCTTCACGCCGGTCGACACCGCGGCCGACGACCCGGCGGTGATCATCTACACCTCCGGCACCACCGGCGACCCGAAGGGGGCGCTCCACGCCCACCGGGTGCTGCTCGGCCACCTGCCGGGGGTCGAGATGCCCCAGCGCTTCCTGCCGCAGCCCGGCGACCGCTACTGGACCCCCGCCGACTGGGCCTGGATCGGCGGCCTCCTCGACGTGCTGCTGCCGGCCCTGCATCACGGCGTGCCGGTGGTGTCGCACCGCGCCAAGAAATTCGATCCGGAAGGAGCGTTCCGGCTGATGGCCGAGCAGGGGGTGAGGAACGTCTTCCTGCCGCCCACCGCCATGAAGCTGATGCGCCAGACCCGCACGACGCCCTATCCGGGCCTGAACCTGCGCTCCGTCGGCAGCGGCGGCGAGAGCCTGGGCGCCGAGATGCTGGCCTGGGGCGAGGCGGTGCTCGGCGTGCCGGTCAACGAGTTCTACGGCCAGACCGAGTGCAACCTCGTCGTCTCCTCCTGCGCCGACCTGTTCCCGGCCCGGCCCGGCGCCATGGGCAAGCCGGTGCCGGGCCACGACGTGCGCATCGTCGACGGGGAGGGCCTGGAGGTGCCGGACGGCACCACCGGCCACATCGCGGTGCGCCGGCCCGACCCGGTGATGTTCCTCGGCTACTGGCGCAATCCGGAGGCGACGGAGAAAAAATTCATCGGCGCGTGGCTGATCACCGGCGATCTCGGCCGGCGCGACCCGGACGGCTTCCTGTGGTTCGTCGGGCGCGACGACGACGTGATCACCTCGTCGGGCTACCGGATCGGCCCCGGCGAGATCGAGGATTGCTTGCTTCGCCACCCCGCCGTCGCGCTCTGCGGCGTCGTCGGCGTGCCGGACCCGGTGCGGACCGAGGCGGTGAAGGCCTTCATCGTGCTCAAGGACGGCGTCGCGGGCACGCCGGAGCTGGCCCGCGCGATCCAGGATTTCGTGCGCACCCGGCTCGCCGCCCACGAATACCCGCGTCACGTCGCCTTCGTGGAGGAACTGCCGATGACCGCGACGGGGAAGATCATCCGGCGGGCGTTGCGGGAGCGGGGAGGGGTGTGACGACCGTCTCGACTGCCGACAGACTGCTCGCCCCGCATCGAACACGCATCGTCATCCCGGGTTCCGCTGCGCGGCCCCGGGATGACGATAGAGATCCAAGGAACATCCGGCGACCAACGACCGGATGCCAGAACAAAACCGGGAGGACACCATGCCGACATCCAAGCTCCGCCGCTCGTCACGATGGCTGGCGCTCGCCGCCGCCTCGCTCCTCTGCCTCGCCGAGGCCCAGGCCGCCTCCACCCGCGTCACCCTCGGCGTGCTCAACGACCGCGCCGGGCCCTATTCGGACCTCGCCGGCGAAGGCTCGGTGGTGGCGGCCGAGATGGCGGCGGCCGACTTCACGGCGCAGAACCCGGATTTCGACATCCGGGTCCTGTCGGCCGATCATCAGAACAAGCCGGATGTCGGCGCCGGCATCGTGCGCCAGTGGATCGACCGCGACGACCTCGACGTGGTGCTGGACGTGCCGTTCTCCTCGGTGGCGCTCGCCGTGCACCAGATCGTGCGCGAGAAGAACCGGCTGATGATCAATTCGGGGGCGGGCGCCTCGGAGATCACCGGGGCGCTCTGCTCGCCCAACACCATCCACTGGACCTACGACACCTGGGCGCTCGCCAACGGCACCGGCGGGGCGATGGTGCGCTCGGGCGGCGACACCTGGTTCTTCATCACCGCCGACTACGCCTTCGGCAAGGCGCTGGAGCGCGACGTGTCGGCGGTGGTCGAGCGCAACGGCGGCAAGGTGCTGGGCTCGGTCCGCCACCCGGTCGCCGCCAACGACTTCTCGTCGTTCCTGATCCAGGCGCAGGGCTCGAAGGCCAAGGTGATCGGGCTCGCCAATGCCGGCAGCGACACCATCAACACCATCAAGCAGGGCGCCGAGTTCGGCGTGGCGGAGGGCGGGCAGCGCCTCGCCGGCCTCCTGGTCTTCCTGAGCGACGTGCATTCCCTGGGGCTCAAGGTGGCGCAGGGGCTGGTGCTGACGGAAGCCTTCTACTGGGACCTCGACGACGGCACCCGCGCCTGGTCGCGGCGCTTCGCCGAGCGGCACAAGGGCCGGATGCCGACCATGGTCCAGGCCGGCGTCTATTCCGGCATGATGCATTACCTCAAGGCCGTGAAGGCGACCGGCAGCAAGGACCCTGCGACGGTGACGGCCGAGATGCGGCGGGTGCCGGCAGAAGATCCGCTCTTCGGCCGCTCCGAGGTGCGGGCCGACGGACGGGTGACCCACCCGATGTACCTGTTCGAGGTCAAGAAGCCGTCCGAGTCGAAGGGCCCGTGGGATTATTACCGCCTGGTCTCGACGATTCCCGCCGACCAGGCCTTCCGTCCGCTGAAGGCCGGCAACTGCCCCCTGGTGACGAAATGAAGCTGCATCACTGCGTCGGCGCCCGCTCGTTCCGGCCGCTCTGGGCCCTGGAGGCGCTGGGCCTGTCCTACGAACTGGCGATGCTGCCGTTCCCGCCGCGGGTCCACGCCAAGGAGTATTTTTTCCTCAACCCCCTCGGCACGATCCCGCTCCTCGAGGACGGCGAGGTGCGGATGACCGAATCGGCGGCGATCTGCGAGTACCTGGCGGCCCGCCACGGCGCCGGCGGGCTCGGGGTCCGGCCGGACGAGGCAGATTACGGCCGCTACCTCAACGCGCTGCATTTCGGCGAGGCGACACTCACCTTCCCCCAGACCCTGGTGCTGCGCTACGGCCGGTTCGAGCCGCCGGAACGGCGCAATCCCGGTCTCGTCGAGGATTATTCGCGATGGTTCCTGTCGCGGCTGAAGGGCTTCGGCGCCGTGCTGGGCGAGCGCCGCTTCATCGCCGCCGGGCGCTTCACCGCCGCCGACATCTCGGTCGGCTACGCCCTGATGCTGGCCGAGTTCGCGGGCCTCGGCGAGCAGCTGCCGGACTTCGCCAGGGCGTACTGGGCGGGCCTGCAGGCCGAGCCGTCCTACGCGAGGGCGCTCGCGGCCGAGCGGCGGGCCGCCGAGGCGCAGGGAGTGTCGCCGGTGCCCTCGCCGCTCGGCGGATGAGCCCGGATTGATGCCGTAGGGAAACGCCCCAGATCCCCGCCGAACGCGACGGGGACCTTGCACGATGGGACGACGCACGGCCGAGGGGCTGCCATGATTCCGCACCTCGCGACGCCGCGCGCCCTGGCCGGCCTGCGGCGCTCGTTCTCGGAATTCCTCGGCCTGCCGGTCGTGATCGTGCTGGGCTTCGTGGTGCTCGCCCACACGATCGACCGGATCGACAACACCGCCGGGCCGCGAGAGGCATGGGGGCCGCTGCGCACCTTCCTCAGCCAGTATGTCGGCGACACCCAGTCGGCGATCAGCATGCTGTCGACCATCGCCGGCAGCCTGATCAGCGTTACCTCGATCACCTTCTCGATCCTGCTGCTGGCGGTGCAGCAGGGCGCCGCCACCCTCAACTCGCAGATCGTCGATCATTACCTGCGCCGGCGCGCCAACAGCGCCTGGTTCGGCTTCTTCGTCGGCGTGTCGCTGTTCGTCCTCATCACCCTGGTGCAGACCACCCACACCACGGCGCCGGTGCTGGGGGTGATGATCTCGACGCTGCTCGGCGCGGTCTCCCTCGTCGCCCTGGTGGTGCTGATCTACACCACGATCGACCAGACCCGGCCCGTCACCGCCATCGCGACGATCCGCGAGGCCGCGGTCGCGGCGCGGGCCCGCCAGCTACCGCTGCTCGCTGCGACCGCCGAGCCCTCCGGCCCGCCCGGCGACGGCGTCCCGGTCCAGGCCGCGACCGGCGGTTACCTGACCCGGATCGACGCCGACGGGCTCGCCCGGGCGCTGGAGGCGCATCCGGGACGGCGTCTCGTCCTGACGCTGCCCGTCGGCGGCTTCGTGCCGCCGGGCGGGGCGGTGGCGGTGCTGACCGGCGGTCCCGCCGATCCGGCCCTGGTCGAGGCGGTGGGCGCCGCGATGTCCATCGAGGACCAGCGCGACGTCGCCCACGACCCGGCCTTCAGCCTCGACCATATCGGCACGATCGGCTGGACCGCGATCTCGACCGCCCGCTCGGATCCCGCCGTCGGGGCCATCGCGGTCCACGCGCTCCAGCGCCTGCTGCACGACTGGGCGGCGCCGGTGCCGCGGGCACCCGCGTCCCGGATCGCCTATCGCGACCGGCTGCCGGACCAGGTCCTCGACGCGATCGAGAGCCTGGTCGTCGCGGCGGCGGAGTCGCGCCAGCACCAGAGCCTCGCCCTGATCCTGCGTGCGCTCGCGCGCAGCCTGCCGGTCCTGCCGGCGGCCCAGCAGCACGGCGTCGCCCGCCTCGTCGCCACCGTGGCACCGTCGCTGGCGAGCCACCTGCCGACCCGGATGCTGCGCGAGGACGCCGCCGGCCTGATCGCCGCCTTCCGCCGGACCGGCCGCCCCGACGCGGCGGCGCGCCTGTCGGAGATCCTGGCCCACGTCGTCGAGGAGAGCCAGGATGGCGGTCCGGGGCATGGGTGAGGGGCCGCCCGGCCGCGCTCACGCCCCCCGTCGAGACCGCCCCGGCGGCGCCGGACACGAGAGGGTGAAGCGTGCGCCCCCGCCGGGAGCCGCGTCCGCCGCGACCGAGAAACCGTGCATCCGGGCGATCGCCGCGACGAGGCCGAGACCGAGGCCGTGGCCCGGGGTGTGGCGGGCGGGCTCGGCCCGGTAGAAGCGGCGAAACACCTGGGCCCGCTCGGCCTCCGGGATGCCCGGTCCGCTATCCGAGACCACGACCGCGCGGCCGGCCTCCCTCGCGGCGTATTCCACCCGCACCGTGCCGCCGGCCGGGGTGAACTTCACCGCGTTGTCGATCAGGTTCGAGACCGCCTCGAACAGGAGGTCGCGGTCGCCCTCGACCGGCGGCAGCCCGGGCGCCACGGCGAGGGACAATGCGACGTCCTTGTCCTCCGCCACCGGCTCGAAGAACTCGGCGGCCTCGCGCACCACCTCGCCGAGATCGACGGGGGCGAAGCCGGCGCGGCGGCGTCCGTGCTCGATCTCGCCGATGCGCAGGACGGCGGTGACCATGGCGAGGGTCTGGTCGATCCAGGCGAGGCCCTGGTCGATCGCCGCGTGCAGCTCGGCGACGCTCGTCGCCTGCTCGCGGCTGCGCTCCAGCCGGGCCCGCAGGCGGGTGAGCGGCGTGCGCAGGTCGTGCGCCACCGCGTCGCCGACGCTCTGGACCTCGTGGACGAGGTGCTCGATCTCGTCGAGCATCCGGTTCACCGTGCCGGCGAGGCGGTCGAACTCGTCGTTGGCCCGGCCGACGGGCAGGCGCCGGCCGAGATCGCCGCGCATCACCTCCGCCACCGCGATCTCGGTGGTGGCGAGCCGCCGCCGCGCCCGGCCGGCCAGCACAAGGCCGCCGAGCCCCGACAGGACCAGGGTCGGCACGAGGCCGAGGCCGAGGGCACGCAGGGTCGTGGTGCGCACCCGGTCGATCTCGTCGGTATCGTGGGCGATCACCACCGTGCCGCCATCGGGCAGCGCCAGGGCGGCGGCCCAGATCGCGTCGTCGACGCGGCCCTGGCTCAGATCGAGCACGGCGTCGACCCGGGCGGCGTCGCCGTCCCGGGGCAGGGCGGCGGGCAGGGCGACGAGGTTGCCGGCCCGCCGCGTCCCGTCCGGCCCGAACAGGCCGGCATAGTGGGTGGCGTGCCGGTCCATGGCGATCCAGGTCTCGACCCGCTCCAGCGCCGCCGCCGGCTGGGCGGCCGCGGCGCGCACCTCGAGCCGCAGGGTCTCGGCCAGTTCCTCGCGCATGAAATCCGCCGTCTGCCAGTAGACGAAGGCGAACATCGTCAGCGCCATCACGGTGGTCCAGGCGGCGATGCCGAGCGCCCAGCGGAAGCCGGTGGAGCGGAAGAGGTCAGGCATCGGGCATCAGGGCAAAGCCGATGCCGCGCACGCTGTGGATCAGCGGCGACTCGCCCTCCGCCTCGAGCTTGCGGCGCAGGCGACCGAGATGGACGTCGATCAGGTTGGATTTCGGGGTGAAGCGGTAGTTCCACACCTCCTCGAACAGCAGCGCCCGGGTGATCACCTGGCCGGGCCGGCGCATCAGGTATTCAAGGAGCTTCAGCTCCCGCGGCAGCAGGTCGAGATCGCGGCCGCCGCGCCGGCCGGTGCCGGCGATGAGGTCGATCTCGAGGTCGCCGACCCGCAACAGGGTCTCGCGGGTGTCGGCCGGGCGGCGCAGCAGCGCCTCGATCCGGGCGGCGAGCTCGGCGAGGACGAAGGGCTTGGCCAGGTAGTCGTCGCCCCCCGCCCGCAGGCCGCGAATGCGCTCGTCGACGTCGCCGAGCGCGCTGAGCACCAGGGCGGGGGTGCGGTCGCCCGCCCCGCGCAGGTCGCGCAGGAGGCTCAGCCCGTCGAGGCCCGGCAGCATCCGGTCGAGGATGATCGCGTCCCAGGGCTCGGCCCGGGCGCGCGCCGCCCCCTCCGGTCCGGTCGCGGCCCAGTCCACGGAATAGCCGCGCCCGCGCAGGTCGCCGAGCAGCTCGGTCGCCGTCTCGGCATCGTCCTCGATCAGCAGAAGCTTCGCCACCGTCCTTCGCCACGCTGCGTGAACCCGACGCTTTGTCTCACGAACCGCGCCGCGATCCTCGGCGGAATCGCACGATGAACGCGAATTTAATGGCGGGCCGGACCGCTGTCGCTAGGTGCTGGAACGGTTCCAATCTGGAGAGGCGAGGGCGGTCGTGGGCGTGACAATGGAGAGGGCGGTGCACCTCGCCCGCGACGAGGACCAGGCCCCGCGCGGGCGGGGCGCGGCATCGGGTGAGCCGACGCGGCAGCGCCCGTCGGGGCGGGGGCCGGGCGGCGGGCCGTCGCGAGGGGTCGTCGCGCTCCTCGCCGTCGCTGGCCTGCTCGGCCTCGGCTGGTGGCAGCGCGACGCGGCGCGCGACCTCCTCGCACCAGTGGTGCCGGCGCGCCTCGCCCCGCTGCTCGCGCCGCTCCTCGACAAGCCCGGCGCCCCGGCATCCGCGGCCGGGGAGGACGCTGCGAAGGACACCCAGAAGGACGCACCCGCCGACCCGAATGTCGTCACCCTCGACGCCGCCGGGCAGAAGCGCCTCGGCCTCGCCTTCGGGCCGGTCGAGACGCGGCGCATCGTCCTGCCGGTCCGCACCCCCGGCACCGTCGCCTTCGACGAGCGCCGCGTCACCCACCTGAAGCCGCGGGCCGCCGGCCGCGTGCTGTCGCTCGCCGTGCAGCCGGGCGACGCGGTGCGGGCAGGCCAGACGCTCGCCACCCTCGACGCCGCCGGGTTGCTGGAAGCCCGCAACGGGCTGGCCGAGGCGCAGGCGAGCCTCGCCGAGGCCCAGGCCACCGAGGCGGTCGCCGCCCTCAACCTCACGCGCGGCCAGGACCTGATGAAGGTGAGCGGCGTGGCGCAGGCCGAGGTCGACCGGCGCCGGGTCGATCTCGCCAAGGCGCAGGCCGCCACCGCCTCGGCCCGGGCCCGGGTCGGGCTCTACACCGCCCAGGTCGCCCGCCTGGCGCCGGAGCCCGGCGCGAGCCCGGAGACGAGCGCCATCGTCTCGCCGATCGACGGGGTCGTCACCAGCGCCGCCCTCAGCCTCGGCCAGGTGGTGGATACCGGCAGCGACGCCTTCACGGTGGCCGATTCGCGCCGGATCCTGGTGCTCGCCAACCTCTACGGGCGCGACATCGACGCCGTGAAGGCGGGGGACCCCGCCACCGTCACGGCACCCGTACCCGACCGGCCGGTCTTCGAGGGGCGGGTGCGCTCGGTCAACGCCGCGATCGACCCGGCGAGCAACACCGCGCCGGCCCGGATCGAGATCGCCAACCCGGACGGGCGGCTGCGCGCCAACATGTTCGTCTCGGTCGAGATCGCGGCCGATCTCGACCGCAGCGGCACGACCATGCCGGCCGCCGCCCTGCAGCAGACCGAGGACGGGCCGGTCGCCTTCGTGCGCACCGGCGAGGACCGGTTCGAGAAGCGCGCGCTCACCCTGGGCGTGCAGCGTGCCGACTGGGTCGAGGTCACGGCGGGGCTCTCGCCCGGCGAGACCGTGGCGACGGCCGGCAGCTTCGGTCTCAAGGCGATCCTGCTGCGCGCCCTCCTCGGCTCCACGGACTGAATCCGATGAAGACCTGGTTCGCCCTCCTCGTGCGCCGCCGCTGGCTGGTGCTGATGATCGCGCTCGCCGGCGCCGCCGGGGGCCTTGCCAACCTGCGCGGGCTGTCGATCGACGCGGTGCCCGACATCTCGCCCAAGCAGGTGATGGTGCTCACCCTCTCGCCCGGCCTCGGGCCGCTCGAGGTCGAGCGGCTGGTGAGCTTTCCGGTCGAGAGCGCCATGGCGGGCGCGCCCGGGCTCACCGGCCTGCGCTCGACCTCGCGCTACGGCGTCTCGGCGGTCTACGTCACCTTCGAGGACGGGGTGCCGCTCACGGAGGCCCGCGCCCAGGTCTTCCAGCGCCTGCCCCAGGCGCGTGCGATGATGCCGGCGGGCGTCGGCGAGCCGCAGATGGGCCCGATGGCGACGGGGCTCGGCGAGATCTACCAGTTCGAATTGCGCGGGCCGGCCTACTCGCCGATGGAGCTCAAGCGCCTGCTGCAATGGACCATCGCGCCGCGCCTGAAGCTGACCCCCGGCATCGCCGACGTGAACATCTATGGCGGCCAGCTGCCGACCTACGAGGTCCGGGTCTCGGCCGAGAACCTGCGCCGCTACGGCGTCACCCTGTCCCAGGTCTACGCCGCGCTCGCCGAGAACAACATGGCCCGGGGCGGCGCCTATCTGGAGCACAACGACCAGCAGGAGGTGATCCGGGGCCTCGGCCTCGCCAAGGGTCCGGAGGACATCGCCGGCATCGTGGTGGCGACCCGGCCCGGCGGCGTGCCGGTCACGGTCGCGACCCTGGGCCAGGTGGTGGAGGCGCCCAAGGTTCGCCTCGGCGCGGTGAGCCACGACGCCGCCGGCGAGACGGTGGTCGGCATCGCGATGATGCAGCAGGGCGAGAATGCCAGCGCCGTGGTGGCGCGGGTGAAGGCGACGATCGAAGAGCTGCGCGGGCAATTGCCGCCCGGCGTCGCCATCGTGCCGTATTACGACCGCTCGACGCTGGTCGAGCGCACGATCCACACCGTGGCGCACAACCTCGTCGAGGGCGCGGTGCTGGTCGTCGTCGTCCTGCTCCTGCTGCTCGGCAACCTCCGGGCCGGCCTGGTCGTCGCCGCCGCGATCCCGCTCTCGATGCTGATGGCGTTTGCGGGCATGCGGGTGCTCGGCCTGTCGGGCAACCTGATGAGCCTCGGCGCCATCGATTTCGGCCTCATCGTCGACGGCGCCGTGGTGATGGTCGAGAACGTGCTGCGCGCCCGCGGCGAGCATCCCGACCGTCCGGCCTTCGCGGTGATCCGCGACGCCGCCGCGGAGGTGGCCAAACCCATCCTGTTCGCGGTGGCGATCATCATCCTGGTCTACCTGCCGGTGCTCGCCCTCGAAGGGGTGGCGGGCAAGATGTTCCGGCCGATGGCGCTGACGGTGATCCTGGCGCTCGCCGGCTCGCTCGTCCTGACGCTCACGCTGATGCCGGCGCTCGCCGCCCTGATGCTGGCGGGCCCGGGCATCGGCGAGCGCGAGACCCGCCTCGTCCACGGCATGCGGGCGCTCTACACGCCGGTGCTGCGGCTGGCCGAGCGCCGGGCCGGGGCGACGGTGCTCCTCACCCTGGCATTGTTCGGCGGCAGCTGCTGGCTCGCGACGCGGCTCGGCGGCGAGTTCCTGCCCAAGCTCTCCGAGGGCTCGATCGTGCTGACCTCCGAGAAGCTGCCGGGCATCAACCTCGACGCCTCGCTGAAGGCGGTCCAGCGGATCGAGACGGTACTGAAGTCCTTCCCGGAGGTGAAGCGGGTGGTCTCGCTCACCGGCAGCGCCGAGATCCCGACCGACCCGATGGGCGTCGAATCGACCGACAGCTTCGTCACGCTGACCGATCCCGCGACCTGGACCACCGCGGCGAGCCAGGACGGCCTCGTCGCCGCCTTCGACAAGCGCCTGCGCGAGGAGGTGCCGGGCGTGGCCTACGCCTTCTCGCAGCCGATCCAGATGCGGATGGACGACCTGATCGAGGGCGTGCGCGGCGACGTGGCGATCAGCCTCTACGGCGACGACCTCGCGGTCCTGAAGGACAAGGCCGACGCGATCGTGCGCGCGGTCTCGGCGGTGCCGGGGGCGGCCGACGTCAAGGCCGAGGCCCAGGCCGGGATGCCGGCCCTCTCGATCCAGGTCGACCGGGCGGCGGCGGCCCGCTACGGGGTCGCGGTGAGCGACGTGCTCGACGTCGTCGAGGCGATCGGCGGGCGCACGGCCGGCAGCGTCTACCGGGACGACAACGCCATCACCGACATCGTGGTGCGCCTCAGCCCCGACGACCGGGCCGACCTCGAGCGCATCCGCGCCCTGCCGGTGGGGCGCGACGGCCGGGCCCAGGTGCCGCTCTCCCTCGTGGCCTCGGTGAGCGTGAAGACCGGCCCGGCCCAGATCAGCCGCGAGCGGCTGCAGCGGCGCATCTCGGTCCAGGCCAACGTCCGCGGGCGCGACGTCCAGAGCTTCGTCACGGAGGCGCAAGCGGCGGTCGCCGCCCAGGTGCCGCTGCCGCCGCGCTACGCCCTGCAATGGAGCGGCCAGTACCAGAACCTCCAGGAGACGACCGCGCGGCTCGTCGTGGTGGTGCCGGCCGCGATGGCGGCGATCCTGGTGCTGCTCGTGGTGATGTTCGGCGACATCCGCCTCGCCGGGCTGATCTTCCTCAACGTGCCGGTGGCGGCGACCGGAGGAATCCTGGCCTTGTATCTGCGCGGGCTGCCGTTCTCGGTCTCGGCGGCGATCGGCTTCATCGCGACCTTCGGCATCGCGGTGCTGAACGGCGTCGTGCTGACGAGCTACATCCGCGATCTCGAGCGCAGCGGCCTCGACCCGGAGGAGGCCGCGACCCGGGCCGCCGAGATGCGCCTGCGCCCGGTGATGACCACCGCCCTGGTGGCGGCCCTCGGCTTCCTGCCGATGGCGCTCTCGACCAGCGCCGGCGCCGAGGTGCAGCGCCCGCTCGCCACGGTGGTGATCGGCGGCCTCGTCACCGCGACGCTCCTCACCCTGGTGGTGCTGCCCACGATCTATCCCCGCATCGCCCGGCTGCGCCTGCCCTTCGGCAGGCCGCCGGATGGAACGGGCGGGACGGAGGCGAGGAAGCGGGCGGTGCTGGACGTGTGACGCGGAGCGCCGGTTCGGCGCCCCGCAGCGATCGACCGCGGCCTACGCCTCGGCAGGCTTCGCCTCGGCCTTCGGGCCGCCCTTGGCGACGCCGACGAGGGCCGGGCGCAACACGCGCTCGCCGATGACGTAGCCCGACTGCACCACCTGCACGACGGTGCCGGAGGTGACGTCGGGGTTCGGCACCTCGAACATCGCCTGGTGCAGGTTGGGGTCGAAGCGCTGGCCCTGCGGATCGACCCGCTTCACGCCGTGGCGCTCCAGGGTCTTGAGCAGGTCGCGCTCGGTCAGCTCGATCCCGTCGACCAGAGCCTTGAGGGCCCCCTCGGCGGTCTCGCGGGCCTCGGCCGGCACGCTCTCGAGGGCGCGGCGGATGTTGTCGGCGGCGTTGAGCATGTCGCGGGCGAAATTCGTCACCGCGTAGGTGCGGGCGTCGGCCACCTCGCGCTCGGTGCGCCGGCGCAGGTTCTCCATGTCGGCCAGCGTGCGCAGGAGCTTGTCCTTGAGGTCGAGCTTCTCGGCCTCGAGGGTGGCGATCGAGTCGGCGGTCGCGGCCTCCGGCGCGGAGGCGGGAGCGCCCTCGGCAGCCGCGGGCTCGTAAGCCCGCGCGGCGTTCTCCGTGTCGTTCGGCGTCATTGTCATTCCGAGAAAGGGATCTGGGGTGCGCCCGATATCAGGTGGACGGCGGGCGAAATCAAGCTTCGCCGGTGCCGGGCGGCACCTGGCCCGGCTCGTCCTTGAGGGCGGACTGATGTGTCCCCTTGGCGCCGCCGCGGCGGCCCCGGTCGCCGCGGGGCAGGTCGGCCTCGAACACCGCCATCACGGCCCGGCGGATCGTGGCCTGCCGGTCGGGCTGGGTCACCTTCGTGCCGGTGAGGTCGGTGACGTAGAAGACGTCGACCGCCCGCTCGCCGAAGGTTGCGACATGGGCCGAGGTGATGTTGAGGTTGAGCCGGCCGAGCGCCGAGGTGAGATCGAACAGGAGGCCCGGCCGGTCGAGGCCGGAGATTTCCAGGACGGTCTCCCGGGCCGAGAGCGCGTTGTCGATCGACAGGTCGGGGGCGACCTGGAAGGTCCGCGGCCGGTCCTTCGCCGGGTGCTTGTCGGCGACGAGGTCGGCGATGCGGATCTCGCCTTTGAGCGCCCGCTCGATCGCCGTGGCGATGCGGCCGGCCCGGCGCATCTCGTCCTCGTCGCGCTCGAAGGCCCGCGACAGGGTGATGGTGTCGAGGACGAAGCCATCGGCGGTGGTGAAGATCTGGGCGTCGACGATGTTGCCGCCGGACGCCGCGCAGGCGCCGGTGAGGATGGCGAGCAGCCGCGGATGATCGGGGGAGTAGACGCAGAGCTCGGTCACGCCCCGGGACTGGTCGGTCTCGAAGGCGGTGGCGACCGTGTTGCCGGCCTCGGCCGCGGCGCGGATGAAGCGGGCGTTCTTGAGCTGGCGCCCGGCATCGACCTTGAGCCAGTAATGCGGGTAGTGCCGGGCGGCGTAGGTATCGAAATCCTCCGCCGTCCAGTCCGTCAGTTGCTCGCGCAGGCGCATCTGGATCAGCCGCACCCGGTCGGTGCGCGGGATCTCCGAACGCCCGCCCGAGAGCACCATCTCGGTCTCGTAGTAGAGCGTGCGAAGCAGCGTCGCCTTCCAGGCGGTCCAGGTACCGGGGCCGACGGCCTTGATGTCCGCAATGGTGATGACCAGCAGCAGCTTCAGCCGCTCCAGGCTCTGCACCACGCTGGCGAAGGTCTCGATGGTCTTGGGGTCGGAGAGGTCGCGGCTCTGGGCCGTCATCGACATCAGGAGGTGGTGCTCGACGAGCCAGGCGACGGTGCTGGTCTCGGCGGCGTCGAGCCCGAGGCGCGGCCCGAGCTTGCGGGCCACCGCCGCGCCGGCGATCGAGTGGTCGTCCTTCCGGCCCTTGGCGATGTCGTGCAGGAACATCGCCACGTAGAGGGCCCGGCGGTTCTGGATCGTGCCGACGATGCGGTGGGCAAGCGGATGCTCGTCCTCCAGCTCTCCGGCCTCGATCTTGGCCAGCACGCCGAGCGAGCGGATCAGGTGCTCGTCCACCGTGAAGTGGTGGTACATGTTGAACTGCATCATCGCGACGATGCGGCCGAAATCCGGCACGAAGCGCCCGAGCACCCCGGTCTCGTTCATGTGCCGCAAGACCGTCTCGGGGGCGTTCTGCGAGGTCAGCAGTTCGAGGAAGAGGCGGTTGGCTTCCGGATCGACCCGCACCATCGGGCCGAGGAGCGCGAGCGAGCGGGTGGCGAGCCGGCTCGCATCGGGATGGATCGCGAGGTCGTGCCGGTCGGAGAGCCAGAACAACCGGATCAGGTTGACCGGATCGCGCTCGAAGGCGGCGTCGTCTCGGACGTCCAGGCGTCCGGTATGGATGCGGAAATCGTCCGCCTCCAGATCGGGGGCGCGGAAATGCTGCTTGAAGCGGCGCAGCCAGCGGTCGAGCACCGGCGGGCGCTTGGCGTGGCGGGCCTCCATCTCGGCGCAGACGATGGCGGTGAGGTCGCCGACATCCTTGGCGATCAGGAAGTACGCCTTCATGAACCGCTCGACCGCGGCGAGGCCGCCGCGGGCGCCGTAGCCCAGCCGCTCGGCGATGCGCGGCTGCAGCCCGAAGCCCAGCCGCTCCTCGGAGCGCCCGGTGACGAAATGCATGTGGCAGCGCACCCGCCACAGGAACTCGTCGCAGCGCTCGAACAGCCGGAACTCCTCGGCCGTGAACAGGCCGGCCTCGACCAGGTCCTCGGCCCGCTTCACCCGGAAGGTGTACTTGGCGATCCAGAACAGGGTGTTGAGGTCGCGAAGCCCGCCCTTGCCGTCCTTGACGTTGGGCTCGACGAGATAGCGCGAGGCGCCGCTCTTCTGGACGCGGGCGTCGCGCTCCTTGAGCTTGGCCTCGACGAACTCGGCCGCCGTCCCCTGCACCACCTCGCGGTCGAAGCGGGTCTCCAGCTCCTCGAACAGGGCACGGTCGCCGAACAGGAAGCGGGATTCGAGCAAGGCGGTGCGGATCGTCATGTCGCCCCGGCCCTCGCGCAGGCAATCGGCGACGGAGCGGGTGGCGTGGCCGACCTTCAGCTTGAGGTCCCACAGCACGTAGAGCATCGCCTCGACGACGCTCTCGCTCCAGGCGGTCTGCTTGTAGGGCAGCAGGAACAGGAGATCGATGTCGGAGCCCGGCGCCAGCAGGCCGCGGCCGTAGCCGCCGGTCGCCACCACGGCGATCTGCTCGGCGGCGGTCGGGTTGTCGGACCGGTAGAGGCGCTTCACCACCGCGTCGTAGATCGCGCGGATCACCGCATCCATCTGGGCGCAGATCAGCCCGGCGCAGGCATGCCCGTCGCGGTCGGCGAGCAGCCGCCGCTCGGCCTCGGCCCGGCCGGCCTCGATGATGCGGCGCAGTTCCGGTACCAGCCGCTCGCGCAGGCGGGTCGGCTCGCTGAGCGACTGATCGATGCCGGCCAGCATCGCCCGCAGGGCGGCCTCGGTGTCGGACGGGTCGATGACGGCGGTGTCGGGCATGGCAGCCGGGTTCGGGCAAGGGGAGAGGAGCGCGGCCGGATCCCGTCGCGTCCCCGCCTGTTTGGCATCCCGGCCCGCCGAAAGCCAACCCTTCCGCAGGGTGCGGCCTCTCGTTCGCTGCGAAAGGCTAATCCGCTTCACCGGCCGGATCGTTTGACACTCCGAACGCCGCGCCCTAGCTTCCCGGCCGGCCGCCGAGGAAGGCGCCGCCAGCCAGGGGAGAGACGGATGCGCATCCACCGCCGCGCGTTGATCGGGGCCGCACTCGGAAGCCTCTGCCTCGCCGCCGGCGGGCCGGCCCACGCGCAGGCCGCCAAGGAGGTGCGCCTCGACTGGGCGACCTACAATCCCGTCAGCCTCGTCCTGAAGGACAAGGGCCTGCTGGAGAAGGCCCTGGTGCCGCAGGGGATCACGGTGCGCTGGGTCCAGTCCCTCGGCTCCAACAAGGCGCTCGAATTCCTCAATGCCGGCTCGATCGATTTCGGCTCGACCGCCGGCGCCGCCGCCCTGCTGGCCCGGATCAACGGCAACCCGATCAAGGCGGTCTACGCCTTCTCGCGGCCGGAATGGACCGCGCTGGTGACCCGGCCGAACACCGGCATCGCGGCGGTCAAGGACCTGAAGGGCCGCCGCGTCGCCGTCACCCGCGGCACCGACCCGCACATCTTCCTGATCCGGGCCCTGCGCGGCGCCGGCCTGACCGAGCGCGACGTGAAGCTGGTGCTGCTCCAGCACCCGGACGGTCGCACCGCGCTCGACCGCGGCGACGTCGATGCCTGGGCCGGCCTCGACCCGATCATGGCGGCAGCCGAGATCGAGAACGGCGACGTGCTCTTCCACCGCGACGCGGCGGCCAACACCTGGGGCGTGCTCAACGTCCGCGAGGATTTCGCCAAGCAGAACCCGGACCTGACCCGCACGGTGCTGGGCGCCTACGAGGAGGCGCGCAAGCTCGCCCTCTCGGACCCGCAGGAGCTCAAGCGCATCCTCGCGGCGGCGACGAAGCTGCCCGAGCCGGTGGTGGCGCGCCAGCTCGAGCGGACCGACCTGTCGCAGCCGGCGATCGGCAAGCTCCAGGCCGAGACGATCCTGGAGGCCGGCACCGCGCTCCTCGATGCCGGGGTGATCCCCGCCGCCACCGATGTCGGTGCCGCGGTCCAGGCGCTGATCGACCCGCGCTTCGGGCCGGCGGCTCCGTAACGGCGATGGCGAGCCCGTTGCCCCTTGCGGCCGCTCCCGCCGCGCGGCGCTTGCCGCGCCTGCCCGGGGGCAGGGCGCTCGCCGGGTTCGTCCTGCCGCTGGGGCTGGCCCTCGGCTGGGAAATCGCGGTGCGGGCGGGCCTGGCGCAGGGGCGGCTGGTCCCGCCGCCGAGCCGGGTCCTCGCCACCCTGTGGGGCCTCGCCGAGAGCGGCGAACTCTGGACCCATGTGCTGGCCAGCCTGAGCCGGGTCGCGGCCGGGTTCGGCTTCGGGGCGCTCGCCGGCATCCTGGTCGGCGCCCTCACCGGCACCCTGCCGCCGGTGCGCCGGCTGATCGATCCGAGCCTCCAGGCGCTCCGGGCGATCCCCTCGATCGCCTGGGTGCCGCTGTTCATCCTGTGGTTCGGCATCTTCGAGGCCTCGAAGATCACGCTGATCGCCGTCGGCGTGTTCTTCCCGGTCTATCTCGGGGTGGCGGGCGCCATCGCAGGCGTCGACCGCAAGCTCGTCGAGGTCGGCCGGGTCTTCCGGCTGTCGCGCGTCGCGCTCGCCCGCCGCATCCTGCTGCCGGCGGTGCTGCCCGCGACCCTGGTGGCCCTGCGCACGGGGCTCGGCCTCGGCTTCATGTTCGTCGCGGCGGCCGAGCTGCTGGGCGCCTCGGAGGGCCTCGGCTACCTCCTCCTCGATGGCCAGCAGCTCGGCAAGCCGGACCAGATCGTCGCGGCGATCCTGGCCTTCGCGGCCCTCGGCAAGCTGTGCGACGCGGTGCTGGTCGGGCTGACGCAGCCGCTCGCCCGCTGGCAGGACACCGCCCGGGAGTCGCTGTGAGATGCTGACTCTCGACCGCCTGTCGAAGACCTATGCCGACGGCACCCGGGCGCTCGCCGACATCTCGCTCACCGTGCGGGCCGGCGAGATCGTGGCGCTGATCGGCGGCTCGGGCTGCGGCAAGACCACCTTGCTGCGCCTGATCGCCGGGCTCGACCGGGCGAGCGCCGGGGCGATCCAGCTCGACGGCGAGGCGATCGCGGCGCCGCATCCGGGCGTCGGCCTCGTCTTTCAGGAGCCGCGGCTGCTGCCCTGGCTCAGCGTCGCCGACAATGTCGGGTTCGGCCTCGCCGACTTAGGCAAGGCGGAGCGGCGGACCCGTGTCGTCCATGCCCTGGAGCGCGTCGGCCTCGCCGAGCATGCCGGACGCTGGCCCCGCGACCTCTCCGGCGGCCAGCAGCAGCGGGTCGCGATCGCCCGTGCCTTCGTCGCCGCCCCGAAGGTGCTGCTCCTCGACGAGCCGTTCTCGGCCCTCGACGCCCTGACCCGGGCCGGTCTCCACCGCCACCTGCTGGCCCTGTGGGAGGAGAGCCGGCCGACCGTGCTCCTCGTCACCCACGACGTCGCCGAGGCGGTGGCGCTGGCCGACCGGGCCGTGGTTCTGCGCCCCAAGCCCGGCCGGATCGACGACATGATCCCGCTCCCCTTGAGCCGCCCGCGCCAGCCCACCTCGCCCGGCAGCGAGGCCGCCGCCCGCACCATCCTGGCGAGCCTCGACCGCTCGCTACGTCCGGAAGGCGCGGCCGACCGGGCCAAGCCCGACGCCTCCGCGCTCTGGTGGTAGGTTTCGGGTCGTGAGCCCTGGGCAGATTTCGCCGAAGTGGTGACCGGTTCGGCGCCGAAAATCCGCGACGAAACAAGAACCCAAGCGTGCGAAGCGTCGGCCTGCCGACGCAAGTCTGCTGAGGCGTGAGCCTTTGGTCGTGGGCCCGGCACCCTGGCGAGCGGCCGGCACGGGATGCTAAGCCGTTCGCCCATAATTCCGGGAGGACGACACGCCATGGACGCCACCGAACTGCGCTCGCTCCAGGCCCCGATCAAGGACCGCTACCGCAGCGATCCGGATGCGGCCGTGATCACCCTGAAGGCGCAAGGCTCCCTCGACGATGGCGGCATCGCCTGCAAGGTCGAGACCGGCCGGGCGCTGGCGGTGGCCGGCCTCCACCCGGCGAGCGGCGGCTCGGGCGCCGAGCTGTGCTCCGGCGACATGCTGCTCGAGGCCCTGGTCGCCTGCGCGGGCGTGACTCTGAAGGCGGTGGCGACCGCCTTGGAGATCCCCCTGCGCAAGGGGCTGGTCAAGGCCGAGGGCGACCTCGACTTCCGCGGTACGCTGGGCGTCGACAAGGGCGCCCCCGTGGGATTCCGGGCGATCCGCCTGACCTTCGAGGTCGACGCGGACGCATCCCAGGAGAAGCTCGATCAGCTCCTGAAGCTCACCGAGCGCTACTGCGTGGTGTTCCAGACCATCAACCAGAAGCCGCAGCTCGACGTGGTGATGACGCGGGGCTGAGGCGGCGCGCCTCCGGACAGGCGCACAACGAAAAAAGCGCGGCCCCGAGGGACCGCGCTTTCTCGAGAGAGGGGCGGGACCCGTCGGGGCCCCGCCGGTCGTCAGGCGATCACTCGCCGCGCGGCTGACGCTCGCGCGAGCGGTCGGCGTCGCGCTGGGCCTTCAGCTTCTCGGTCAGGTCCTCGCCGGTCTCCTGGTCGACGACCTTCATCGACAGGCGGATCTTGCCGCGGTCGTCCTGACCGAGGAACTTCACCTTCACCTTGTCGCCCTCCTTCACCACGTCGGTGACCTTGGCGACGCGCTGGGCGGCGAGCTCGGAGATGTGGACGAGACCGTCCTTGGCGCCGAAGAAGTTGACGAAGGCGCCGAACTCCATCGTCTTCACGACGGTGCCCTCGTAGATCATGCCGACCTCGGCTTCCGCCACGATCGACCGGATCCAGTTGTAGGCCGCCTTGATCGCCTTGCCGTCGGCCGAGGCGATCTTGATGATGCCGGTATCCTGGATGTCGATCTTGGCGCCGGTTTTTTCCACGATCTCGCGGATCACCTTGCCGCCGGTGCCGATCACTTCCCGGATCTTGTCGGTCGGGATCTGCATCGTCTCGATGCGCGGCGCGTGCTCGCCGAGCTCGGGACGGGCGGCGGTGAGGGCCTTCGCCATCTCGGCGAGGATGGTCGCGCGGCCGTCCTTGGCCTGGGCCAGGGCCACCCGCATGATCTCCTCGGTGATGCCGGCGATCTTGATGTCCATCTGGAGCGAGGTGATGCCCTCCTCCGTGCCGGCCACCTTGAAATCCATGTCGCCGAGGTGATCCTCGTCGCCGAGGATGTCGGACAGGACCGCGTAGCGCTCACCCTCGAGGATGAGGCCCATGGCGATGCCGGCCACCGGACGGCGCAGGGGCACGCCCGCATCCATCAGCGACAGCGAGGCGCCGCAGACCGAGGCCATCGAGGACGAGCCGTTCGACTCGGTGATCTCCGACACGACGCGGATCGTGTAGGGGAACTCGTGGGCGGCCGGCAGGACCGGGTGCACGGCGCGCCAGGCGAGCTTGCCGTGGCCGATCTCGCGGCGGCCGGGCGAACCCATGCGGCCGGTCTCGCCCACCGAATAGGGCGGGAAGTTGTAGTGAAGGAGGAACGTCTCCTTGTAGGTGCCCGAGAGCGCGTCGATGAACTGCTCGTCGTCGCCGGTGCCCAGCGTCGCCACGACCAGCGCCTGGGTCTCGCCGCGGGTGAACAGGGCCGAGCCGTGGGTGCGGGGCAGCACGCCGACCTCGGA
This sequence comes from Methylobacterium indicum, assembly GCF_001043895.1. Classification (GTDB taxonomy): domain Bacteria; phylum Pseudomonadota; class Alphaproteobacteria; order Rhizobiales; family Beijerinckiaceae; genus Methylobacterium; species Methylobacterium indicum. Next base: position 6,756 of record NZ_JTHF01000083.1, on the reverse strand, counting down.
CACGATCGGACGCACGGTCTTCACGTCGCGGCCGTCGATGCGGGACCCCGTGTCGAGGATGTTCCAGCGGACCACCTTCGACTGGGCCTCCTTGAAGGCGGCCTTGATCTTCTCGGCCTCGAAGCGGGCCTCGCCCTCGGCGGGAGCAAGCGCGGCCATCACCTTCGCCTTGACGGCGTCGACGGCGGCGTAGCGCTCCTGCTTGACGGTGTTCTTGTAGGCCTCGCGCAGGTCGGCCTCGCCGACCTCGAGCACGGCCTTCTCGACCTCGGAATTGTCCGCGGGCTGGAAGTTGCGCGGCTCCTTGGCGGCCTTCTCGGCGAGCCGGATGATCGCCTCGATGACCGGCTGGAAGTGCTTGTGGCCGAACATCACGGCCCCGAGCATCACGTCCTCGGGCAGCTCCTTCGCCTCGGACTCGACCATCAGCACGGCGTCCTGAGTGCCGGCGACGACGAGGTCGAGGGTCGAGCCCTCCATCTCCTGGATGGGCGGGTTGAGCTTGTACTGGCCGCCGACATAGCCGACGCGGGCGGCGGCGATCGGGCCCATGAACGGCACGCCCGAGAGGGTCAGCGCCGCGGAGGCCGCCACCATGGCGAGGATGTCGGGATCGGTCTCGAGGTCGTGCGAGAGCACCGTGACGACGACCTGGGTGTCGTTGCGCCAGCCCTCGACGAAGAGGGGGCGGATCGGCCGGTCGATCAGGCGGGAGACCAGGGTCTCCTTCTCGGAGGGACGGCCCTCGCGCTTGAAGTAGCCGCCCGGGATGCGGCCGGCGGCGTAGGTGCGCTCCTGGTAGTTCACCGTGAGCGGCAGGAAATCGATGCCGGGCTTCGGCTCTTTCATCGACACCACGGTGGCGAGCACCGAGGTCTCGCCGTAGGTGGCGACCACGGCGCCGTCGGCCTGGCGGGCGACCTTGCCGGTCTCGAGCACGAGCTTGCGCCCGCCCCACAGCAGCTCTTCGCGTTGAACGTCGAACATCTTGTCATGCCTTCCTGCGGTCCGGGAGGGCGGCGCCAGCGCAAGACGGCGAGGGGCTCATCCGATGAGCCACCGGCGATCCTGCCCTGGCGGTCGCGGCCCGCATCTTGGCGCGCGGGTCCCGGAGAGTGGGGCGGCCGGACCCATTCCGGCCCACCCGGGACGAGGAAGCCCCTTCAATGGAGAAGTTCGGCTTCCTCGCAAAAACGCGGCCCGGACCGGTGCCCGAACCGCGTGAAATCCACCTTAACGGCGGATGCCGAGGCGCTCGATGAGGGCGCGGTAGCGGGCCTCGTCCTTGCGCTTCAGGTAGTCGAGGAGCGACCGGCGCTGCGAGACCAGCTTGAGCAGGCCGCGGCGCGAGTGGTTGTCCTTGGTGTGGGTCTTGAAGTGCCCGGTGAGGTTCTGGATCCGCTCGGTGAGGATCGCGACCTGCACTTCCGGCGAGCCGGTATCGGTCCCGCCGCGGGCGTGTTCCTTGATGAGCGCGGTCTTGCGCTCCGCCGTGATCGACATCGCGTGTCCTTTCAGGTGGTACGGTTTCGCGGAGGCGCGGTCTCGAAGGACCGCTTTTTCGCACGGGGCTCGGCCGGGCCGGGATGTCGTCCAGCGCGGTCTGCCAAGGCGAAAAACCTCGCCGTGTGCGGGCGAGGGTGGCGCAGCCTATACACGATCCGAGCGCCCTTGCCACTCCCCCGGGATCCGCGGGCGGCTCGCGCCCACGTGCGGTTTCGTCACGCCCTCATCCGAGGGCGCATCACGGCCGAGCTCGAACCCAGAATACCCCCGAGCAGTTTGTCCGCCATTCTCCACCCCACGAGAGGATGCGCGATGACCCCGACCGCGACCGCGGCCAAGAATGACGCCAAGAGCGACGAGACCGTGCAGGCGATCTACGTCACGGCCCTGCGCAACACCCACGCCCTGGAGAAGCAGGCGGCGCAGATGATCCAGCGCCAGATCGAGCGCTACGAGACCTACCCCGACCTGACCCAGGCCCTGCGGCTGCACAAGAGCGAGACCGACCAGCAGGTCACCCGCCTCGCCGACCTACTGCACGGCCACGGCGAGGACCGCTCGCTCTTGAAGGACGTGGTGACCCAGACGGTCGGCAACGTCGCGGCTTTGGTCCACAGCGTGACCGGCGACGAGGTGCTCAAGAACCTCTACACCGACTACTCGGTCGAGACCTACGAGATCGCCGCCTACACATCGCTGATCGCGCTCGCCGAGGAAGCGGGACACACGCGGGATATCGAGATCCTGCGCCTGTCCTTGAAGGAGGAGGAGCGGATGGCCGAGGCGGTGTTTGCCCAGATCGTCCCGGTGACGAAGGGGTTCGTCGCCCGGGAGGCGAGGGGCGAGAAGGCGGATCGTTAAAAGGGCCGGCGAGAGTCACGATTCCTGCCGCCACCGCATGAGACGCACGGCCGACCTGCAGGAGCAGATCGGCCGTGGAGGCACCGCCGCCACCTTCGTCGTTCCAGCACGACGCGACCGCTCGCGGAACAAGAACCGCCGCGCGCACGCAAGACGCCGCCGCTTGGAGCCATCCGGATTCCGCCCTATCTCCCCACATGCCCTAAGGGGATGCAGACGTTTAAGGGAGGCGGATCACATGAGGATCGCAGCGCGCACCCAGAACGCTTTCGGCTGCACATCCGGCCCGTGGACGATATGGTCATTGTCCGACGGACACGTCGATCTTCCGGCATCATCGCTCAGGGATCCAGACGACAAGCCGCAGGACTCGCGGTTAGCCGATGAGACAGTGCGTCTCTCCGTCAATTGTTTCTTGATTCAACTGGCGAGCCAAGATCCCGCACTGATCGATTGCGGTGCCGGTGGCAGCTGGGACGATACCATGGGCTACCTCGGACGCGCATTCGAGGAGGCCGGCCTCAGCCCCGCATCGATCCGCACGCTGTTGCTTACCCACGCACATAACGACCACATCAACGGTCTCGTCAGTCGCGACGGGAACGAGACATTCCCGAACCTCAACCGCATCCTCATTCCCGAGGCTGCCACAGCGACCTTCAACGCGGATGCAAGTCTTTCCCGCTTCCGCACATTGCTGACGCCGATCAACCACGGCGATGACGTGATACCGGGTGTTACTGCGGTTGCCCTCCCGGGCCATGCGCCCGGGCATACCGGCTACCGTCTGGACACGGGCGAGGATACAATCCTGATCTGCGGCGACATCGTCCACGTCCCCGCCAGGCAGTTCGCCCATCCCACGTTGACCTGGGCCTACGACGACGATCAGGCGACGGCCCGCATGACCCGCCTGCGCGTCCTCGCAGACGCTGCGGCCACGGGAACATGGCTAGCGGGCGCCCATCTCGGACGTCCGGGCATGGGACAGGTCGAGCGCATAGGCGACGGCTATAGGTTCGAGGAGGCCGGGTAGCTACGCCGAGCGTCATCTCGCCGGCCGCACAAGCGGCTGGCACCGAAGTGGTCACCGGTTCGGCAGCACCGGCCGTCAGAGCCTGCCGACAGGGCTTCGCCCTACAGCTCCAGCTCCACCGTCACCGGCACATGGTCCGACGGCTTCTCCCAGGCCCGGGTGTGCCGCGCCACCGTCACCGACTTCACCGTCTCGGCGAGATCCGGCGTGACCCAGATATGGTCGAGGCGCCGCCCCTTGTCGGCGGCGGCCCAGTCGGGGGAGCGGTAGCTCCACCAGGTATAGATCTTCTCCGGCGGCGGGCGCAGGTGGCGCATCGTGTCGATCCAGCCGGCTTCGCCGCGCAGGGATTCCAGGCGCTCGGTCTCGATCGGGGTATGGCTCACCACGTCGAGGAGCTGCTTGTGGGACCAGACGTCGTGCTCGAGCGGCGCCACGTTGAGGTCGCCGACGAGGATCGCCGGACCGGCGGGGCGGCGGCCGCCCCAGGCGCGCAGCTCGTCCATGAAGGAGAGCTTGTGGGCGAACTTGTCGTTGAGCTTGACGTCCGGCACGTCGCCGCCGGCCGGGACGTAGAAATCGTGGATCGCGATGCCGGCGGCAGGACCGGCCTCGGGGCCGAGCACCGCCGAGATGTGGCGCGCGTCCTGGCGCTCGCAGAAGCTCATCACCTCGCGGGTGACGAGCGGCAGGCGCGAGAGGATCGCGACGCCGTTATACCCTTTTTGCCCGGCGAAGACGATGTGCGGGTAGCCGAAGCCCTGCAGGTCCTTGAGCGGGAAGCGGTCGTCCGGGCACTTGGTCTCCTGGAGGCAGAGCACGTCGGGCTTCGCCTCGTCGAGGAAGCGGCGCACGAGGTCGATGCGCAGGCGGACGGAGTTGATGTTCCAGGTGCTGACGGTGAGGCGCAACGGTCGGGTCTCGCGAAAAATCAGTTGGGGCGGGCCTGCTGCATCTTGGCTTCCAGCTCCTTGTCGACCGCACGGCCGTAATTGATGACGAACAGCATGCCGTCGACGGCGCGGCCGCGCTGAAGGTTGGAGAGCAGCACGGTGGTCTGGTAGCCCTGCGGGTCGGTGATCCGCCACTGGCTCAGGGTCTTCATCGCGTCGTCGAAGTAGAGCGCGATGCGGGAGGTGCCCCCCAGCGTCGAGCGGTCGTCGAGCACGATGCGGATGCCGCCCGGCTCGGCCGCCACGTCGGTGACGGTGAGGTCGCGGGCGAGGTCGATCTTGTCCCGCAGCAGGAATTTCAGCGGCGTCTGCGAGATGAAGTAGAGGTCCTGGGTCGCGAGCTTGCGGTCGCGCACCGCCACCGAGGTGCCGTCGGCGATCACCTCGAGCGTCGAGGGCTGGTCGTAGTCGAAGCGCAGGCGGCCGGGCTTGGCGAGGGTGAGCTTGCCGCCGATCTTGCGCCCGTCGGCGCCGATCTGGATGAAGTTGCCGGTCAGGGTCGTGACGCCATTGAAATAGGCGTTGGCGCGCTCGATCACCGCGGCCGGGTTGCCGGGATCGACGGCGGTGGCCGGGGTGACGGCGGCAACCTGCGCCGGTGCGGCGGCCGGCACCGCAGCGGTCTCGACGGGCTCGGGCGCGGTCCCCTTGCCGCCGCCGAGCGAGGCCGGCCGGCGCGGCGGCAGCGGCGCCCTGGCGGAGGAGCCGGGAGCCTGACCGCTTCCTTGACCGCCTCCTGGGCCGGCCGTCGGGACCTGGCCCGGCCCGGCGTCCGGCTGCGGCGCCTCGGCGGCCGGGTCCTTGCGGCCGAACAGGCCGTCGAGGAACGACGACACCTGCGCCTCGGCGGGGGCCACGCTCAGCAGGGCGGCGACCGAGAGGGCGGCGCCGAGGGACGCCGCGCGAAGCGGGCCGGAGCGGGGACGGCCGGTCATCGGCAGGGTTCTCCGTGTGGGCGGACGGGGAGGGATCGGGACAGGCCGGCACGGGAATGCCGGTGCCCCGCCCACCCGGGAAGCGGGTGTGCCACGAGGGGACGGTCTCGCCATAGAGCCGCCCCCTGTGGCGAATATGCGACGGCGGGGCCGCTCACGCCTCGTCCGATCCGGGCTGCGGGGCGGGCTCGATCAGGATCTCGCGCTTGCCGGCATGGTTGGCGGGGCCGACGATGCCCTCGCGCTCCATCCGCTCCATCAGCGAGGCGGCCCGGTTGTAGCCGATCTGGAGACGGCGCTGGATGTAGCTCGTGGACGCCTTCTTGTCCCGCAGCACCACCGCCACCGCCTGGTCGTAGAGGTCGGCGGTCGGATCGCCGAAGCTGCCCTGGTCCATGACCGGGGCGTCCTGCGCGGCGGCGGTCGCCTCCTCGGCCTCCTCGTCCGCCGTGACGGCCTCGAGGTAGGAGGGCCGACCCTGGCGCTTCAGGTGCGCCACCACCTGCTCGACCTCGTCGTCCGAGCAGAACGGGCCGTGCACGCGCGTCGTGCGCCCGCCGCCCGCCATGAACAGCATGTCGCCCTGGCCCAGGAGCTGCTCGGCGCCCATCTCGCCGAGGATCGTCCGCGAATCGATCTTGCTCGTCACCTGGAAGGAGATCCGGGTCGGGAAGTTCGCCTTGATCGTCCCGGTGATCACGTCCACCGACGGGCGCTGCGTCGCCATGATCAGGTGCAGGCCGGCGGCGCGCGCCATCTGGGCCAGGCGCTGGATCGCCCCCTCGATGTCCTTGCCCGCCACCATCATCAGGTCGGCCATCTCGTCGACCACGATCACGATGTAGGGCAGGGCGGAGAGGTCCATGACCTCGTCCTCGTAGACCGCCTCGCCAGTCTCGCGGTCGAAGCCGGTCTGGACCGTGCGGGTGATCACCTCGCCCCGCGCCCGTGCCTCCGCCACCCGGGCGTTGAAGCCGTCGATGTTGCGAACGCCCAGGCGCGCCATCTTCTTGTAGCGCTCCTCCATCTCGCGCACCGCCCATTTGAGGGCGATGACCGCCTTCTTGGGATCGGTGACGACGGGGGAGAGCAGGTGCGGGATGCCGTCGTAGACGGAGAGTTCCAGCATCTTGGGATCGACCATGATCAGGCGGCACTCCTCCGGCTTCAGCCGGTAGAGCAGCGACAGGATCATGGTGTTGATGGCGACCGACTTGCCCGAGCCGGTGGTGCCGGCGACGAGCAGGTGGGGCATGCGGGCGAGGTCGGCGATGATCGCCTCGCCGCCGATATTCTTGCCGAGGCAGAGCGCGAGCTTCTGCTTGGTCTCGGTGAAGACCGGCGAGGTCAGGAGCTCGCGCAGGTACACCGTCTCGCGCTTGAGGTTCGGCAGTTCGATGCCGATGGCGTTGCGGCCCTGGACCACCGCGACGCGGGCCGAGATCGCCGACATCGAGCGGGCGAT
>NZ_JTHF01000082.1 GCF_001043895.1 Methylobacterium indicum | reverse complement strand
CTCAACGCCACCATCGAGGCGGCGCGGGCCGGAGCGGCGGGCCGGGGCTTCGCGGTCGTCGCCGCGGAAGTGAAGGAACTCGCCGGACAGACGGCCAAGGCGACGGAGGAGATCACCGGCCAGATCGCGGCGATCCAGGCCTCGACGGGCCTCGCCGCCGGCGCGATCGGCGGAATCACCGCGCGGATCGAGGAGATCTCGGGCGTCGCGACCTCGATCGCCGCGGCGGTGGAGGAGCAGGGCGCGGCGACCCAGGAGATCGTCCGCAACATCGCGCAGGCGGCGGACGGCACCGGCGAGGTCACCGGCAACATCGCGGGCGTGGCGGGCGCCGCGGAGGAGACGGGCGCGGCGGCGAGCCAGGTGCTCGCCTCGGCCTCCGAGCTGTCGCGCCAATCCGCGCGCATCTCGAACGAGGTCGATCGCTTCCTGGCGCAGGTCAGGGCGGCCTGAGGGCCGGGCGGCCGCAAGGATGCCGGCGGCCGCCCCTCCCCTCACCCCACCGGCCGCTCGTCGGCGATGACCTTGCCGTCGTTCGGCAGGCTGCCCGGGGCGACGAGATCGACCGTGCCGCGCAGCTTCGTCACCGCCCGCAGGGTCTCGGCGACGCGCTCCGCCAGGGCGGCGTCGGGGGCGGGGCTCTCCGCCCGCAGCGCCATGGCGTCGGCCTCGTCGGCGCGGGTGACCACGAGGCGCAGGCGGCCGAGCTCGGGATGGCGGCGGGCGATCTCGGCGACCTGTTCGGGGCGCACGAACATGCCCTTCACCTTGGCGGACTGGTCGGCCCGGCCCATCCAGCCGCGGATGCGGCGACCGCCCGGCAGGAAGGCCGTGAGATCGCCCAGCGCGTAGCGGATCAGCGGCCGGTCGAGGTCGAGCACCGTGACGACGATCTCGCCGACCTCGCCCTCCGGCACCGGATCGCCGGTGCCGGGGCGCACGATCTCGAGGATCAGCCCCTCGTTGACGAGGAGGCCGGGCTCGCCCGGGGTCTCGTACGCGATGAAGCCGACATCCGCCGTGGCGTAGGCCTGGGCTGCGGCGATGCCGCGCTCCCGGAACTCGGCCTGGAGCGAGGCCGGGAAGGCGGCGCCGGAGACGAGCGCCTTCCCGAGCGAGGACACGTCCCGCCCGGCCTTGGCGCCGGCATCGAGCAGCACCTTGAGGAAGTCCGGCGTGCCGACATAGCCCGCCGGCCGGTAGGCCTCGATCAGGTCGAGCTGCTGCTCGGTGTTGCCGGGCCCCGCCGGGATCACCGCGCAGCCCAAGGCCCGCGCGGCGGTGTCGAAGATGAAGCCGCCCGGCGTCAGGTGGTAGCCGAAGGTGTTGAGGACGACCTCGCCGGCCCGGAAACCCGCGGCTTCGAGCGCGGGCGCGCCGCCCCACGGGTCGTCGCCGGCCCGCTGCGGCTCGAAGATCGGCCCCGGCGAGGTGAATAGGCGGGGAAACCCGCCGACCGCCCCCGGCACGAAGCCGCCGAAGGGCAGCTTCTCGCGCTGGCGCGCCGGCATCTCGCCCTTGCGCAGGACCGGCAGGCGGGCGAGCGCGGCGCGGTCGGTGACGGCGGCGGGGTCGATGCCGGCGAGATGCGCGGCGTAGGCCGGGGCCTCCAGGGCGGCCGCGAGGGCGGCCGGAAGGCGCGCGAGCAGCGCGGCGGGGTCCCGGGTCTCGATATCGGGCATGAAGGGGCGTCCTCCCGGAGATGAGCCCGCGCGTTGGCCGCGCGGTGCGTCAGGATCGATGGGGCCAGGATCGATGGGCCAGGCCGTTTCGGCGGAGCGCGGGCATTCGCGCCGGGCGGGCCGCCGCGACGCGCGCGACGACGGCCGTCCCGGCCGCATCCTACGACAGCGTGGGCGATCTCGACAGCCGGTCTCGGAGGAACGCCCGCCAGGGCGGGCACCAGCAAGACCGGTCAGGACGGACGGGACTCGGCTCGGCCATGGTGCGGGCATGGACCGACCGCCCACCCCCGACCTCGTCGCCGACACCCTCGCCTGGATCGAGGGCCGGCTCGACGAGCGCCTGACGCTGGCCCGCCTCGCCGACCGGGCGGGGCTCTCGCCCCATCACTTCTCGCGCCTGTTCACCGCCCGGATGGGCCTCGCGCCGATGGCGCATGTCCGCACGCGCCGCCTGGTGCGGGCGGCCCGGCGCCTCGTCGCCGAGCCCGGCCTGCGGCTCGTCGACCTCGCCTTCGAATCGGGCTTCGAGTCCCAGGAAGCCTTCACCCGCGCCTTCGGGCGCCATTTCGGCGTCAGCCCCGGCCGGTTCCGCCGCGGCCTCGCCCTCCCGGATGGAGACCCGCCCATGCCGCACCCCGCCGCGACCTCCCGCGCCGTCGCCCGCCTGCCCGGCCTCGCGACCCGCGACGCCTTCACGGTCGCCGGTCCGACGCGCCGCTTCGACCCGACGACCGCCGCCACCATCCCGGACCTCTGGTCGCGCCTGATCCGGGCCCTGCCCTTCGTCGACGGTCAGGTGCCGAGCTGGTCCACCTACGGCGTCGTCTGGAGCGCCGACCGGGAGGAGGGCAGCTTCGACTACCTGGCCGGCGTCGGCGTGCGGCCGGACGGCACTCTGCCGGCGGGCTTCGTGCGCAAGGCGATCCCGGCGGCGACCTACGCGGTCTTCCGCATCACCCTCGACGGGACCGCCCTGCCCCCGCAGGTCAAGGGCGCGATGGCGACGATCTGGGGCGAGCTGATCCCGGCCTCGGGGCTCACGGTGGCCGACGGCCCCGACTTCGAGCTCTATGACGGCCGCTTCGCCCCCGACCGGCCCGGCACCGTCATCGACGTGCACGTGCCCGTCATGGTGTGAAGGATCCACGTTCGGGGGAGCGGCCTCATCCCCTCTCGATACTGAAATTCTGGAAACGATCGTTTTCCATCGTTTCTATTTGTTGAGCTAACAAATGCCGGCACACTCCCTCCATCGACACCGCGCACCGCCCGGGCGCCCCGATGGAGACGACCATGAGCAAGCCCTACGCCCGCCTCGACCTCGACCAGGCCGTCGTCCTCCTGGTCGATCACCAGGCCGGCCTGATGTCGCTGGTGCGCGACATCGATCCCGACCGGTTCAAGAACAACGTGCTGGCGGTGGCCGACCTCGCCGCCTACTTCAAGCTTCCGACCATCCTCACGACCAGCTTCGAGGAGGGCCCGAACGGCCCGATCATGCCGGAGCTGAAGGCCAAGTTCCCGGACGCACCGTTCATCGCCCGCCCGGGCCAGATCAACGCCTGGGACAACCCCGATTTCGTCGCCGCCGTGAAGGCGACGGGGCGCCGGCAGCTCGTCATCGCGGGCGTCGTCACCGAGGTCTGCGTCGCCTTCGTGGCCCTGTCGGCGATCGCGGAGGGCTACGAGGTCTTCGCGGTCACGGATGCCTCCGGCACCTTCAACCCGCTGGTGCGCGACGGCGCTTGGAACCGGATGTCGGCGGCGGGCGTGCAGCTGGTGAACTGGTTCGCGGTCGCCTGCGAGCTGCACCGCGACTGGCGCCGGGACGTCGAGGGGCTGGCGACGCTGCTCGGCGACCACATCCCGGATTACCGCAACCTGATGACGAGCTACGCCGCCCTGCGGCCGCAGGCCTCCGGCGCCTGATCCGGCGCTATCATGGGAGACCGGCGGGGCCGTTCGGGGAACCGTCGGAGACGGGAAAGGCGCGGGCGATCCCCTCTCCCCGCCCGCGGGGAGCGGGGGAAACCCGCACCATTCCTCGAGCCGCTCCGGCGCGGGGGAGAGGTCACGACCTCCCCGGCACGCCCCCCGCCCCTCGCCGGCGCAGCAGCCGCCCGTCGATCGCCACCAGCCCGGCGCCGATCAGCGCCATGCCGAGGAGCTGGCGCGGCACCACCGGCTCGCCCAGCACCAGGGCGCCGAGGAGCAGCGCCGAGACCGGGATCAGGAAGGTGACGAGCATCAGGTTCGTCGCCCCGGCGCTCGCCAGCAGGCGAAAGAAGATCACGTAGGCCAAGGCGGTCGACAGTGCGGCGAGGCCGGCGACCGCCGCGACCACCGTGAGAGGAGGCATCCCCAGGGTCCAGGGCCGGTCGACCGCGAGGGCGACGGGCAGGAGCAGGGCCGTCGCGGCGGTGACCTGGCCGGCGGCGGCGGAGAGCGGCGGGATGCCCATGCGCTTGAAGCGCCGCCCGTAGAGGCCGGCAAAGGCGTAGGAGAGGGCCGCGAGCAGGATCGCGCCCTGCGCCAGGACCTCGGCCCCGAGCCCGGCCAGCAGCGAGGGCCCGACCATCACGGCGACGCCCGCGAGCCCCGCCAGCACGCCGGCGAGGCGGTGGGCCGTCAGGCGCTCGTCGGTGGTGAGGACGTGCGCCACCAGCACGCCGAAGAGCGGCGTGGTCGCGTTGAGGATCGCCGCGAGGCCCGAGGCGATGTGGGTCTGGCCCCAGGCGATGAGGCAGAACGGCACCGCGTTGTTGAGGAAGGCCGCCCCCAGGAAGGCGCGCCAGACGGACGCGCCCCGCGGCATCGGGATGCCCCGCAGCCGCAGCACCAGGGCGAGGATCGCGGCCGCGAGCCCGACGCGCAGGACCACCAGGGTCAGGGGCGGCAGCGCCGACAGGGCGATGCCGACGAAGAAGAACGAGCCGCCCCACAGGACCGAGAGGCCGAGGAGCAGGCCCCATTCGGCAGGGGTCATCGGGCGGTTGGCGGCGGGCTGCATCGGATTCTCCGGGCGAGGACGCCGCACCCTGGCGCACGGGATGCCCCTGCGGCATCCCGATCCTTGCGGCGCAATCCGCCCGGCGCTCAATCGCGCCAGAACGGCTTGTCCGCCTCGCGCACCGCATCGGCCCGCGAGAGGCCGACATCCTTCAGGAGCCCGTCGGGGCAGCGCGACAGGGCGCGGCGCTCGCGGCGTCGGTCGGCCCAGAGCTCGAGGCGCTCGACGAGCGAGACGGGGTTGCGCCGGCGCGCGGGCGCGAGGCGGACGATGGGAACGAGGCGCAGGTTTCCTCGGCCAGCGACGAGGCTCGTCATGGCTCTCTCCGGGTCGGACGATGGGGTTCGTGGAGAGAAGATTGCCTTTCGGGGACGGCGCGCGCAAACCAGATCGCCTCGTCCTTCGCCCCAGGAAATCTGGGCCACCGGGAGATCCGCACCATGGCTCGCGATCTCGGACCGCGCCGGCGCCTGCCGCCGCTCAACGCCGTGCGGGCCTTCGAGGCGGCTTCGCGCCACGCCACCTTCCACGAGGCCGGGGACGAGCTCGGGGTCAGTGCCGGCGCGGTGGCCCAGCAGGTGAAGATCCTGGAGGGCTGGTTCGGCTTGGCCCTGTTTCGCCGGCTGCCGAGCCGGGGCGTCGCCCTGACGCCGGCCGGCCAGCGCTTCGCGGCCACCGCCGGAGAGATTCTGGACCAGCTCGCCGAGGCGACCGCCCGGCTGCAGCGCCTGGGCCGGGACCACGTGCTGACCGTGAGCACCACCCATTCCTTCGCCAGCCTGTGGCTGATCCCGCGGATCGGCAGCTTCCGCGCGCAGCATCCCGACCTCGACGTGCGGGTCGTCGCCAACAACCGCCTGGTCGATTTCGCCCGCGACGACGCGGATCTCGCGATCCGGCACGGGCGCGGGCGCTATCCGGGCCTGCGCTCCGACCTGCTGATGCGCGACGTGGTCTTCCCGGTCTGCAGCCCGCATCTTCGCGACGGCGCGCCGCCGCTGCGCGCGCCCGACGACCTGGCGCGGCACACCCTGCTGCACGACGACGACCCGATCGACATCGAGGCGGTGGGCTGGCCGCAATGGCTGGCCGCCGCCGGGGTGCCCGGCATCGACGCCTCGCGGGGGCCCCGCTTCACCCACACCTTCATGGTCCTGCAATGCGCCACCGCGGGCGGCGGGGTGGGCCTCGCGACGCGGGTGCTCGGGGGCGACCTCGTCGCCGGCATCGGACAGGGCGCGACCGGCCTGGTACGGCCCTTCCCGGACGAGGTGGCGAGCCCCTACAGCTTCTTCCTCGTGACGCCGACCGAGACCGACGCCCCGAAGGTGGCGTGCTTTCGCGCCTGGATCACCGCGCAGGCGGAGGCGTGGGCCCGGTGAGGGCGGGGCGGGCGGCGTCCGCGTCCCCCGACCACGAGACGCCGCGCCCCTCGCCGAGCAGGATCCAGGAACCGGGATCGGGCCGCGTCCGGCCCGGCAGCAGGCGGCGGAGAAGGGCCGCGAGGCGCGAGAACCAGAACGACATCATCGAACGCGACTCCACGGGCAGGATCGGCCGGACAAGCGTGGCCGCGAGACCGTTGTGCCGCGGGGGAGCGATCGGTTCCATGACCGGGCGTCCCGATTCCTTGCCTGCCCGTCCGCATCGGCCACCCGTCAATCCCGCAACGCCGCATGGGCGGCGAGGAAATCGACGAAGCAGCGGATGCGCAGGGACAGCCGCTCGTGCCCGGCATAGAGCGCGTGGACGTCCTCGGCGTCGCCGGGGCTGAACGCCTCCAGCACCGGCACGAGGCGGCCCGCCGCGATGTCCTCCTCGACGTGGAACCGGGCGAGGCGGGCCAGCCCCGCGCCGCCGAGCGCCATCATCCGCACCACCTCGCCGGAATTGCCGAAGAAGTTGCCGCGCACCGGCCGCTGCGCCACCGCCCCGTCGATCAGGAACGGCCAGGTGTCGAGGGAGCGGCGGAAGCTGAAGGCGAGGCAGTTGTGGTGGGCGAGCGCATCCGGATGGGCGGGCAGGCCGGCCCGCGCGAGGTAGTCCGGGGAGGCCACCACCGCGAGGCGGCTGCGGCCGAGGCGCTTGGCCCGCAGGCGCGTGTCGCGCAACGGGCCGATGCGGATCGCCACGTCGGCCCGGGCCTCGACGAGATCGACCACGTCGTCGGTGAGCGCGAGGTCGACCCGCATCCTGGGGTGCCCGCCGAGGAAGCGCGGCAGGACCGGCAGGATCACCTTCGTGCCGAACGGCACCGAGGCGTTGACCCGCAAAAGGCCGCTCGGCACCGCCGCGTCGCGGCCGAACCCGTCCTCGATCGCGTCGAACTCGGCGATCAGCTCGGCGGCCCGGCGCAGGTACAGTTCGCCCTCCGGCGTCAGAGCCATCGACCGGGTGGTGCGTCGGATCAGGGAGACGCCGAGGCGCGCCTCCAGCCGCGCCACCGCCCGGCTCACCGCCGAGGGCGTGCGCCGCTGCGCCTTGGCGGCGGCCGCGAAGCTGCCGCGGCGCGCCACCTCCACGAAGGCCTCCATCTCGCCCAGGCGGTTGTCCATGGCCGGCCCATTGTTGCGTCCGATGCACGATCATCGTGCCGGCCCGCGCGCTGGTCATCAATCGCCCGCGTCGTCATCTCGGGGTCTCACGAATGGAGGCCCTCCGGGGTCTCCCAGACGGAGACCACAGCCATGGACCTCAGGATCGGCGGCCGGACCGCCCTCGTCACCGGTGCCACAGCGGGCATCGGCCTTGCCATCGCCCGCCGCCTCGCGGCGGAGGGCGCCGCGGTCGTGCTGCCCGGCCGCAACCAGGCGAAGCTCGACGCGGCGGCCGCGGCTATCGCGGCCGAGCCCGGCGCCCGGACGCCCCGGACGGTGCTGGCCGACCCGGCGACGGCCGAGGGCGCGGCGGCGTTGATCGCGGCGGTGCCGGAGGTGGATATCCTCGTCAACAACCTCGGCATCTACGAATCGAAGGCCTTCGAGGCGATCACCGACACGGACTGGCACCGCCTGTTCGAGGTCAACGTCGTCTCGGGCGCGCGGCTCGCCCAGGCCTACTTCCCCGGCATGCTGGCGCGGAATGCCGGGCGGATCGTGTTCGTGTCGAGCGAATCCGGCCTCGTGCCGCCCCCCGACATGCTGCACTACGCGGTGTCGAAGACCGCCCAGCTCACCATCGCCCGGGGCCTGGCGCAGCGCACCCGCGGCACCGGCGTGACGGTGAATTCCGTGCTGCCCGGCCCGACCCGTTCGGAGGGCATCGTCGACTTCCTGAAGAGCGTCGCCTCCGATCCGGACGCCCCGGCGGCGGCGCTGGAAGAAGAATTCTTCCGGGTCCACCGCCCGCTCTCGCTGCTCGCCCGGATGATCGAGCCCGACGAGATCGCCGGCCTCGTCGCCTACCTGGCGAGCCCGCTCGCCGCCGCCACCAACGGCGCGAGCCTCCGGGTCGAGGGCGGGATCGTGCCGACGATCGCCTGAGCGGGACCGCCCGCGGCGCCAAGCGTGGCAAGACAGGCGAAACCGGGCGCAGGCTCGGCCGTTGAGGGGGGATGCCCGCTACGGAAGGCCCCGCCCGGTTGCTCCGCGTCCTCACCTACAACGTCCGCCGCTGCCTCGGCGCCGACCGCCGCCTCGATCCGGCGCGCATCGCCGCGGTGATCGCGGCCTGCCGGGCGGACGTGGTGGCGCTCCAGGAGCTCGATGTCGGGCGCGCCCGCAGCGGCGGGATCGATCAGGCGGAGGTGATCGCCGCCCGGCTCGGGATGCGCTCGCACTTCCATCCGGCGATGCGGGTGATGGAGGAACTCTACGGCGACGCGATCCTGACCGCCCTCCCCTCCCGGCTGGTGCGGGCGGAAGGGCTGCCGGAAAGCGCCGGCCGCGAGCCCCGCGGCGCGCTCTGGGCCGCGGTCGGCGTCGGCGACGCCGAGGTGCAGGTCGTCACGACCCATCTCGGCCTCGACCGGCGCGAGCGGGCGGCGCAGGCGGCGGCGCTCCTCGGACCCCGCTTCCTCGGCGATCCCGCCTGCCGCGATCCGGTGGTGCTGCTCGGCGACTTCAACGCCCTGCCGGGCTCGGCCGTCCACCGCCGCCTCGCCGCCCGGCTGCCGGACGCGGAGGGCCCCGTCCGGCGGGCCTGGGCGCGGCCGACCTTCCCGGCCCGCCTGCCGCTCCTGCGCATCGACCACGTCTTCGTCAGCCGCGGCGTCGCGGTGCGGAAGGTGCATCGAGTCCAGGGCCGCCTCGCCCGGACCGCCTCCGACCACCTGCCCCTCGTCGCCGACCTCGACCTCGCGCCGGACGTCGCGCCCCCTGCCCTCGCGCTCCGGGAGGAACCCGCGTGACGACGACACAAGACCAGGACCGCGAAAAGACTTCCGCCCGGCGCCGGTTCTGGACCATCCTCGCCACCCTCGTCAGCGTCGCGCTCGGCGGCTACCTGCTCTACCGCACGCTCTCCGGCTACAGCCCGGGTCAGCTCGTCGACGCGGTGCGGGCCCTGCCGGCGAGCCGGCTCCTCGCGGCCGGGGGGTTTGCCGCCGCGAGCTATCTCTGCCTCACCGGCATCGACTGGCTGGCGCTCCGCGCCGCCGGCAAGCCCCTGCCCTATCCCCGGGTGGCGCTGGCCGCCTTCATCAGCCTGTCGCTCGGCCACAGCATCGGATTCGCCGGCCTCAGCAGCGGGGCGATCCGCTACCGGTTCTACACCCGCTGGGGCCTCGGCACGGCGGATGTCGCCAAGGCGGTCCTGTTCTGCGGCGTCACCGTGGCGGTCGGCCTGATGGCGCTCGGCGCGGTCGCGGTGCTGGTCCATCCCGGTCTCGCCCAGGAGGTGACGGGGCTCGGCACCGGTGCCGTCCTGGCGGCGGGCCTCGCCTGCGCGGCCTGCGTCGCGGCCTATCTCGGCCTCGCCGCCTGGTGGCGCAAGCCGCTGACCTTCCGGCGCTGGTCGATCGAGATGCCGCCGCTGCCGCTCGCCGCCGCGCAGGTGGCCCTGGGCGCCGTCAACTTCGCCCTGGTCTCGGCTTGCCTGCACCAGGTGCTCATGGCGGTCTCCGACGTCGGCTACCTCGCCGTCGCCTCGGTCTTCGTCATCGCCAACGCGGCGGTGCTCATCACCCACGTCCCGGGCGGCGTCGGGGTGATCGAGAGCGTGGTCGTCCACCTCCTGCCGAAGACCGACGTGATCGGCCCGCTCATCGCCTTCCGGTGCATCTACTTCCTGGTCCCGCTGGCGCTCGGCCTCGTCGCCTTCGCGGCGACCGAGGCGGTGTTCCGGTGGCGCGATGCGGGCGGGGCGCGCAGCCCTACCCCGTCCCGAACGGCCGCTCCGGGTCGAGCAGCTCGGAGCTGACGAGCGGATCGAGCAAGCCCTCCTCCTCCGGCACCTCGCAGACCCGCAGGCTGCGGGGACCGCCCATGTGGCGCCGGATCGCCGCGATCAGGCCGTCCCGCTCGGCGGCCTCCGCCAGCACCTCGGGCGCCACGCCCAGGTGCTCGGCCGCCAGGCGGTCGCGCAAGGACAGAATCGCCCGGCGCTCCTCGGGCGTGCGGGCCTCGACCGCGAGGTCGCATTCGGTGTCGAGGGCGACCGAGCGGTTGTTGAGGTTCGAGGAGCCGATGCGCAGGAACCCGTCGTCGACGATGACGAGCTTGGCGTGGACCTCGATCTCGCACTCTTCGCCGTCGGCGCCCGGCACGACCGGATAGGCCACGAGCAGGCGCCCGAAGCGGTCGATGGCGCGCAGGCGGCGCAGCACCCGGTCCCGCGGCGTGCCCATGGCGACGCGCTCGGTGAAGTTGTGCGAGCGGCGCGTGATCACCACGACGATCTCGGGTCCGTCCTCCGCCGTGAGGTGGGCGGCGAGCGCGTCGGCCACGAAGTCGGCGGTGAGGTACTGCGCCTCGAGGTAGAGGGTCTTTCGGGCCGCGGCGAGCGACGCGGCGGTGAGCGCCGCCGCCTCCTCGACCGAGGGCTCGTCGCCCTGGAGCGGCATGGTGCGGGCGATGGCGACGGGCATGTCGGTGAAGAGCGGCGCCAGGTCCCGCGGCCAGACCGGCGCGGCGCCGCGGACGGGCGCCAGCACCTCGCCGGTGGCGGCGCGCCAGCGCTCGCGGGCGATCGCGCCGATCCGCGCGGCCGCCTCGCCGTCCACCGCCATCTGGAGGTCGTGCACCGGGGGATAGAGCTCGCCGTCGGGGTTGGTGCGCAAGGGGTCGCCGGCCGTGTGGGCGGGGGTGTCCCAGCGCCCGACCGTCAGGTCGATGCCGCCCGAAAACGCGATGCGGTCGTCGATGCAGACGAGCTTCTGGTGGTGGGCGGCATAGAGCGGGTGGTGGGTGTCGAGGCGCAGCTCGACCCGCGGATGCGATTCCCACTCGGCCCCGAACAGCAGCGGCAAAGCCGCGCCCGGCCCGTGCAGGGTGGCGACGCTCCAGACCAGCACCCGTACCTGGAGGTCCGGCCGCCGCGCCGCGAGGTCGCGCAGGAGCGGCCCGAGCGGGGGCGACTCCTCCGGCGACGCGTCGTGGCGCAGGCGGATGCGCCCGTCGAAGTCCCAGCCGACGATCAGGATCGAGGATTGCGCCTGGCGCAAGGCCTCCTCCAGACGGGCGAAGTACTCGGCGGAATCGACCATCACGGCGACCCGCTCGGCCCGGGCCACGCACCAGCAGGTGCGGCCGGGCTGAAACAGGGTCTCGGTCGCGGGCGCGAGGGCCGCGGGTTCGCCGGTCACGGGGTGCTCGTCGCTCATCGGGCCTGTCCGGTCATGAGACGCTCGTTCCCTCCTGCACGCCTAACGGTGTCGAGTGCCGGAACGGCAAGCGGAGCCATCCGTTCCGAACGCCGGCCGCCCCCAGGCGATTCGCCGGACCGGCCACCGCCCGGTTCCCAGCGCCGGCCCGCCTCCCTACCTTGCGGGCGGCAGGCCGGAGGCGAGCACCGTTCCAATGCGCAGGACGTCCTCATTCACCGAACGCGACATCCTGCGCAACTGCGGCCACGCCTCCTTCCACGACGGCGCGCGCGACCTCGCCGCGGGCCGGGTGCGCGAGATCGAGTGCGACGGGGACAAGACCATCGAAGGCGACGTCGAGAGCCGCACGGGCAAGACGGTGTACAGCGTCACGGTCGCCGTGGAGAAGGGCCGCACGGGCACCGTCATCACCGGGCACTGCACCTGCCCGGACCGCACCAATTGCCGGCACGTCGCGGCGGTGTTGCTCGGGGCGTTCCGGGGCACCGTCCTGCGCGCCCCGCCCCCGCCTCCGCCGACTCCCGAGACACGGGCGGCCCGGCTGCTCCAGCTCCAGGATTCCGCCGGCCCCGAGGCCCTGCCGTCGGAGCTGGAGAGCTGGATCCGGACCCTCGACCGCGCCCGCCGGACCGGCAGCGAGGCGTTTCCGCCCGAGATCGACCGGCGCCTGATCTACGTCCTCCTGGCCCTGCCCGGCCACGGCGGCACGGCGCCCCGCCTCGGCGTCGCGCCGATGCAGGCCCGTATCCTGAAGAGCGGGGCGCTGTCGGCCAAGGCCCGCCCGGTCGAGCCCTACGCCATCGTCCACGCGGGGACTCCGAGCGCCTACCTGCGCCCGTCGGACCTGCGCATCCTCAAGTCCCTCGCCGGGCGGCCGCGCGAGGCCGAGGCCGACGCGCCGCCGGCCTATTTCTTGCTCGACGAGGCCGGGGCCGAGATCCTGGAACGGGTCCTGGCGACCGGCCGGGCCCGGTTCGGGACCGTGCTGGGACCGGCCCTGGCGGCGGGCCCGCCCCGGCCCGGCCGGATCGACTGGGTCGAGGGCGAGGAGACCCTAGCGCCCCACCCGCGCCTCGACGACGGGGACGGCACGGGCGCGGGGCCGGGTGAAGGGGCGGACGAAACGACGAGCCAAGGCACGGTTTTGGCCCTCGCGGCCCGACCGCCAGCCTATCTCGATCCCGGGTCCGGGCTCGTCGGGCCGATCGAGGTCGGGGTGCCGCCCCACCTCGCCGCCGCCCTCATGGCGGCCCCGGCGGTGCCGGCGGCCTCGGCGCGGGCCCTCAACGCGGCGCTCGCCGAGGCGGTGCCGGACCTGCCCCTGCGCCTGCCGGAGCCGCCGCGGGAGACGATCGTCGACGTCGCGCCGGTGCCGGTCCTGCGCCTGTTCCAGATCGAGGCACCGGCGCCCTTCCTGTACGGGCAGCCGCCCTCGACCGTGCCCGTGCGCCTCGCCGCGCTGTCGTTCCGCTACGGCCCCGTCGCGGTGCCGTTCGGCGACCCGCGGCAGCGGCCGAGCCGGCTCGCCGGCGGCCGGCTCCACGTCGTGGAGCGCGACGGCCCGGCCGAGCGGCGGGCGGTGGCGCGGCTCCTCGCCCACGGCCTGTCGCCGCTCCAGGAGCGCCGGACGCCCCTGGCCCTCGGCTACGCCCAGCACCAGGCCCATGCCCGGGACTTCCTGCCCGATGCCGGCGAGGATGCCTGGCCCGCGATCCAGGCCGAGGCGCTGCCCGGCCTCGAGGCGGCGGGGTTCGAGGTCACGGCCGATCCGAGCTTCCGCGGCCGGGTGCTCCATCCGGATGGGGCGGTCGAGGTCGCGATCCGCGAGAGCACCGGGATCGACTGGCTCGAGCTCGACCTCGGGGTCGAGATCGAGGGCGAGCGCATCCCCCTCGCCGAGCCGGTCGCCGCGCTGCTGGCGCAGCCCGGCTTCGCGATCGAGACGCTCGACGAGACCTCGCCCGAGCCCGTGCTGGTGCCGCTGCCGGACGGGCGGGTGCTGGCGCTGCCGGCGGCCCGGCTCAGGCCGATCCTGCTCGCCCTGCGCGAATTGAGCCTCGGCGGCACCGGCGAGGGCGGGCGCCTGAAGCTCGGCCTCGTCGACGCCGCCACGCTCGCGGCCCTGGAGCGGGCGAGCGCAGAGGCGAGGATCGCCTGGCGCGGCGGCGAGTCGTTACGCGCCATGGGCCGGCGCCTGCTCGCCGAGGGCGGCATCCCGCCCGTGGCGCCGCCGGAGGGGTTTCGCGCGGCCCTGCGGCCCTACCAGGCGGAAGGGCTGTCCTGGCTCTCCTTCCTGCGCGAGGCCGGCCTCGGCGGGATCCTCGCCGACGACATGGGGCTCGGCAAGACCGTGCAGGCGCTGGCGCTGATCGCCCGCGAGAAGGCGGACGGGCGCCTCGACAGGCCCGCCCTCGTGGTCGCGCCGACGAGCCTGATGGCGAACTGGCGCCGAGAGGCGGAGCGCTTCGCCCCCGACCTCGCGGTGCTGGTCCTGCACGGGCTCGGCCGCCGGGAGCATTTCGACGCGATTCCCCGGCACGACCTCGTGCTCACCACCTACCCTCTCGTCGCCCGCGACCAGGCGGTGCTCGGCGCGCAGGCGTGGCATCTCCTGGTCCTCGACGAGGCCCAGACGATCAAGAACCCGGACGCGGCGACGACCCGGATCATCCGTGCGCTCACCGCCCGGCACCGGTTCTGCCTCTCGGGCACGCCGCTGGAAAACAACCTGGCGGAACTCTGGTCCCTGTTCTCCTTCGCCTGCCCGGGCCTGCTCGGCGAGCGCCGCACCTTCGCGCGGGACTGGCGCACGCCGATCGAGAAGCACGGCGACGCCGAGCGCGGCCGGCTGCTGGCGCGGCGGATCCGGCCGTTCCTGCTGCGCCGGACCAAGGAGGAGGTCGCCCGCGACCTGCCGGCCAAGACCGAGATCACCGAGGAGGTCGAGATGGGCGAGGCCCAGCGCGCCCTCTACGAATCGATCCGCCTTTCGATGCACGCCCGGGTGCGCGAGGCGATCGCCGCCAAGGGCTGGGAGCGCAGCCGGATCGTCGTCCTCGACGCCCTGCTCAAGCTGCGCCAGGCCTGCTGCGACCCGCGCCTGCTGAAGCTCGACCACGCGGCCGAGGCCGCCTCGGCCAAGCTCGAACGGCTGGAGGAGCTGCTCGAGGCGCTGCTCGCCGAGGGGCGCCGGGTGCTGGTGTTCTCGCAATTCACCGCGATGCTCGCCCTGATCAAGCCGCGGCTCGACCGGGCCGGCATCGCCTACACGGAACTGACCGGCCGCACCCGCGACCGGGAGGGGGCGATACGGCGCTTCGAGACCGGCGCGGCGCGGGTGTTCCTCATCAGCCTCAAGGCCGGCGGCACCGGACTCAACCTCGTCGCCGCCGACACGGTGATCCTCTACGATCCCTGGTGGAACCCGGCGGTGGAGGCCCAGGCGACCGACCGCGCCCATCGCATCGGCCAGGACAAGCCGGTCTTCGTCCACCGGATCGTCGCGGCACGCAGCATCGAGGAGAAGATGGAGGCGCTCAAGGCCCGCAAGAGCGCGCTCGCCGAGGCGCTGTTCGACCACGACGGTGCCCCGACGAGCGCGCTGACGCCGGCTGACATCGACGCGCTGCTGGAGGCGTGAGGCGGCGCCGGAACCAGGGCCTCGGCACCACCCGGCGGCGCTCACGCCGCCTGCTGGATCCCAACGGCGCTCACGCCGCCCGCCGCATTGCCGCGGCGCTCACGCCGCCTGCCGCATCCCCGCGGGGCTCAGCTCCGGCAGGGCGGCCACGGCGGGCCGCGCGAACAGGTAGCCCTGGAACAGGGTGATGCCGGCCTCGCGCAGGGCGGCGAGCTCGTCGGGGGTCTCGATCCCCTCGGCGATCACAGCGACGCCGAGCGCGCGCGCGATGCCGATCACGCCCGCGACGATCGCCCGCCGGGCCGGGGAATCGGCGATGCCGCGGATCAGCTCCATGTCGAGCTTGATCAGGTCGGGCTGGAACCGCGCCAGCAGGCCGAGGCCGGCATAGCCGGCGCCGAAATCGTCGAGCGCCGTGAGGAAGCCGCGCTGGCGGTAATCGGTGATGATGCGCTGGACGTGGGCCACGTCGGTCATGCGCTCGTTCTCGGTGAACTCGAACATGATCCGCTGGTGGGAAAACCCGATCCGCCGCGCCGCCTCGAGCGTCGCCCGGATGCAGGCCGCCGGCTCGTAGACCGCGTTCGGCAGGAAGTTGATCGACAGGCGCACGTCGCCGGCCGGAAACAGCCCGCCGGCCAGCTCGATCGCCTTGGTGCGGCAGGCCTGGTCGAACCGGTAGCGGTTGTCGTCGTTGACCTGGCCGAGGATGTAGCCGGCCCCCTGCCCCTCGGTGCCCCGCACCAGCGCTTCGTAGCCCCAGACCCCGTCAGTCTCGATGTCGACGATGGGGTGGAAGGCCATCGTGAAGGCGAAGGGAAGCGGTTCGCCGCTCCTGCATTGCCCGCATCCGCTCCGCTCTGTCATCATCCTGCTCCGAACCCGTCTGGGAATACCCTCCCAGGGTTATCTTCATGTAAGGTAAAACCTGCGGCTCACATGCCGGATATGGTGGACATGCCCGTGAATTCGGCGCGACGTCAGCCGACGCGGACGTCCCGGCTCGCCGGCACGGTGCCCGCCGCCCACCGCCCCTTGCCGGCGGCCTTGGCGCGGTAGAGCGCCGCGTCGGCCTCCGCCAGGAGCGCCGCCGGCTCCATGCCGGGAGCGGCCCAGGCGATGCCGACGCTGACGCCGATGCCGAGCCCGCCCGGGCAATCCGGCCCGAGGTCGCAGGGGGCCTTCACGGCCTCGATCAGGTGCGCCGCCACGATCGCGGCCTCGTGCGCCCGGTCGCCGCCGGCGAGGATCACGAACTCGTCGCCGCCCAGGCGCGCCGCCTCCCAGTCCGGCGGGAGCGCGGCGGCGATCCGGCCGGCGACCTCGATCAGCAGGGCGTCGCCGACGCCGTGGCCGAAGCAGTCGTTGACCGCCTTGAAGCCGTCGAGGTCGAGGTAGAGCAGGGCGAGGGACTTGCCCCCAGCGGGCAGACGGGCCGCGAGGCCGTCCATCAGCCCGGTGCGGTTGAGGAGGCCGGTCAGCGGGTCGTGCGTGGCGCGGCGCTGGTTCTCCCGCTTGGCGAGCAGCACCTCGACGTAGGTGTGGTTGAGCCGCACGGTCGTGATGCCGGTCGCCCCCGCAAAGATCAGGCCGAGGCCCGCGGCGAGCAGGAACCACGCATCGCCGTAATACAGCGGCAGCGCGATCTTCAGCGGCAGGTCGCAGAGAACGATCATCGCCACGGCGAGGCGTGGGGCGGCGTAGTTGCGGGTCACGATCCCGCTGAGAATGCCCATCATCGTCAGCGGCGCCAGGACCTGCAGCAGCGGGTCGCCGCTGAGGAAGCACAGGAGCGTCATGGTCCCGACCATCCCGGCCCAGGCCACGCTCGAGGCGAGCAGGAGGTCGGTCGGGGCCGGCCGGTTTTCGGCGACGGCACGCCGGGCGCGCAGGATGATCCCGATCCGGGCGGCGAGCAGAGTCAGGTCCGCCGCCAGCAGGCCGAGGAAGAGCGGCCCGGGATGCCGGATCGCGGCCGCGAGCTCGACGGCCAGCATCGCCAGGGCGCCGAGCGCCAGGGAGGCGAGGGAGGAGGACAGCGTCGCGAGCAGGCGCACGCGCACGTCGTCCGGCAGGTCGAGACCCGGATCCGCCAGCCAGCGCAGCAGCGCCGCCTTCGGCAACAGGTAGGACGGCGTCGGGTCGTGCATCGCTGGTATCCGGGATCACTCTCTCGCGCGTCCGCAAAAGAGCTTTCGGTCAGGCACCTTAAGAATCGATGACGCGGCGATCGCCCGTCGTCGCGTTCCAGACGCTCAGCCATGTTCCTCTGGGCAAGGTCTGTCCTCCACTGAAAGAATTCCTTGCGTCAGGCCCGCCGCAGCCAGTCGATCAGCCCGGCGCCGGGGGCGAGCCAGACGAAGGCCCAGAGAAAGGCCGAGGAGAGATTGGCGAGCCAGAACGGCAGCCGCGGCAGCAGCGCCACCCCGGCGATCAGCGGCACCACCGCCCGGGCCGGGCCGATGAAGCGGCCGACGACGATCGCCCAGGCGCCCCAGCGCTGGCAGAAGGCCTCGCCCTTCCGCACCATCTCGGGGTAGCGGCTGAGCGGCCACATCCGCTTGGCACCGTCCTTGTAGTAGCGGCCGACCTCGTAGGAGACCCAGTCCCCCAGGATGGCCCCGATCGCCGCGCCCACCATCACGGGCAGGAACGGGATCGCGCCCGAGCCGATCAGCGCCCCGATGCCGATCAGGATCACGGTCGCCGGCACGAGGAGCGAGAGCACCGCCAGGGATTCGCAGAAGGCGATGATCCCGGTGATCACCGGCGCCCAGGCCTGGTGGTCGCGCACGAAATCGAGCACCGTGGTGCGCATGCTCTCGAAGTCCATCTCGAACCTTGACCTTGGGGTGGCGGGCAGCAGGGAGAAGTCGCAAGGCCGCGGGGACGTTCCGCGGGGACGTTCCGCCGGGGCGTTGCGCGTCGCAGATCGTATCGGTCCGGCGCGGTGAGCGCCGGGTGAATCCCGCGGGGGGCCTCCCGCCGTTCGGGGCGGTTGCCAGGAGCGCCCGATCCGGGGATCGTGCGGGCCTCGCGCCCCGGCCCCGGCCGAGGGCGCCCCCGCGAGGGTCCCGTGCCGCGATGAACGTCCTGTCGATCCAGTCCCACGTCGCCTACGGCCATGTCGGCAACGCCTCGGCGGTCTTCCCGATGCAGCGGCTCGGGGTCGAGGTCTGGGCCGTGCACACGGTGCAGTTCTCCAACCACACCGGTTACGGCGCCTGGCGCGGCCGGGTGTTCGACGGGCCGGCGATCGAGGAGCTGGTCGAGGGCATCGCCGAGCGCGGGGTGCTGCCGACCTGCGACGGGGTGCTGTCGGGCTACATGGGCTCGGCCGATATCGGCACGGCGATCCTCAGGGCGGTCGCGCGGGTGCGGGCCGCCAACCCCGCGGCGCTCTATTGCTGCGACCCGGTGATCGGGGATGTCGGCCGCGGCGTCTTCGTGCGCCCGGGCATCCCGGAATTCATGCGCGACCACGCGGTGCCGGCGGCCGACCTCATCACCCCCAACCAGTTCGAGCTCGACTACCTCAGCGGCATCGAGACCCGGACGCTGGCCGACGCGAAGGCGGCCGTCGCCGCCGTGCAGGCGAGCGGCCCGAAGGTGGTGCTGGTCACCTCGCTCCACACCGAGGAGACGCCGGACGACAGCATCGACATGCTGGCCGGCGAGGCCGGCCGGTTCTGGCGCCTGCGCACCCCGCGCCTGTCCTTGAGCGTCAACGGCGCGGGCGACGCCACCGCCGCCCTGTTCCTGGTGCACTACGCCCGCACCCGCTCGGCCGGCGAGGCGCTGGGGGCCGCCGCCGCCTCGGTCTTCGGCCTCCTGCGGCGCACCGAGGAGGCCGGCGCCCGGGAGATCCTGACGGTCGCGGCGCAGGACGAGTTCGTGGCCCCGAGCCGGACCTTCCCGGTCGAGGCGGTGTGAGCGGTCACGCCTCCGGAGCCGGTCTCAGGCCTCCAGCGCCAGGAGCGCGAAGCTCGCGAGCCAGTGCTCGCCCATGTAGTCGTCGGCGAGGTGCGGCAGCGCCGCGGCGAGATGCGCCTCGGCCGCCTCGCGCAGGATCAGGACCCGCGGGTCGCCATCGGTGAGCGCGCCGGCGAGGGAGCGCAGGCACCAGGCCCGGCTGAGGTTGAGTCCGTCGAGATGGGCGATCTTGCCGTCGCTGCGGTCGGTGACGGTGGCCGGACGAAACAGGGTCGCGGGGCGGCGTTCGGCGAGGCGCGGCAGGAAGCGGTCGAACCACGGCCCGAACGCGTCCGCCGGCATCAGGCGGCGCAGGCACTCGGCCTCGATCAGCGCGGAGGACAGGAAGTCGTCGCCGCTCGGCTCGCCCCAGGCCGGGCAATCGACATCCTCGCCGTACCAGCGCAGGGCGGTGGCGCGCAGCAGATCGCTCAGCGCCGCATCCCCGGTTCCTTGCGCGTAATCCGCCGCCATGCGCAGCCCGAAGGCGGTGTTGAAATGCGTGCCGACCCGCACCGGGTACGGCGAGAGCGGCAGGAAGTCCCGGAAGCGCTGAGCAAAGATCTCGGCCATCGGGGCGAGCGCCCGCGCCCAGCGCGGATCGGGCAGGCGCGCCAGCTCGTCGGCGAGCTTCAGGGCCCAGGCCCAGCCGTAGGGCCGCTTGAAGCCCCGCGCGGTCGGGGCCTCCAGGTAGGCGCACTCGCCCGCGACCTTCTCGGGCGTCAGCTGGCGATCGAACAGCGCGCGGATCGCGGCGGCCTGCGGTCCTTCGGGGAAGAGCCGCAGCACCCGGGCGAGCAGCCAGTAGCCATGGACGCAGGAATGCCAGTCGAAGCTGCCGTAGAACACCGGGTGCAGCGCGGCGGGCGTGCGCGCGTCGTCCGGCCCGGCCAGCGTGTGGTCGGGCTTGTTCGGGTATTCCCGGGTGACGTGGCCGAGGGTGAGCGCGGCGAAGCGGGCGCCGGTCTCGGGGGTGAGAATATGGGGCATGGCAGGGCGCTCCGTCGGATCGTCCCGCACGCCTACACCATCCGGGGGCGGCGCATCATCTCCGGCCGTCAGACCTTGTGCCTTCCCCTTGCGCCCTCCCCCCGATCCGTGCTGCCTCGCGCCACGCCTTCGGACGGATGGATGGTCCAATGCCCGCACGCCGCTACGCCACCCTGGACGTGTTCACGCAGACGGCGCTCGCCGGCAACCCGCTGGCGGTCGTGCTCGACGCCGAGGGGCTGGACGAGGCCGCGATGCAGGCCATCGCCGGGGAATTCAACCTGTCGGAGACGGTGTTCGTGCTGCCGCCCGCCGAGAGCCGGCACCGGGCGCGGCTGCGGATCTTCACGCCCACCCAGGAGCTCGCCTTCGCGGGGCACCCGACCGTCGGCACCGCGGTGCTGCTCGCGCTGGGCGACCAGCGGGCGGAGGTCGCCGACGCGGTGGCGTTCGGGCTCGAGGAGCAGGTCGGCGTGGTGCCCTGCGTGGTCGAGGCCGGCGAGGGGCGCGGCCGCGCCCGCTTCCGCCTGCCGCGCCTGCCAGAGAGCTGGGGCGAGGAGCCGGACGCCACGGCGCTCGCCGGGGCGCTCGGCCTGTCGCCCTCCGAGATCGGGTTCGCCCGCCACCGGCCGAGCCGCTACAGCGCCGGCACGCCGTTCCACCTCGTGCCGGTGCGGAACCTCGACGCCCTCGGGCGGGCCCGGGCGAGCGCCGCCTCCCTGACCGAGGCCCTCGGGCCCGGCGCCAAGGTCTTCCTCTATACCGGCGAGACCGGCGATCCCGCCCACGACTTCCGGGCCCGGATGTTCGCCCCCGCCGCCGGCATCGCCGAGGACCCGGCGACCGGCGGGGCGGTGGCGGCCTTCGCGGGCGCCCTGATCCAGTTCGAGCCCTTGGGCGGCGGCACCCACGACCTCCGCATCGCGCAAGGGATCGAGATGGGCCGGCCAAGCGAGATCCTGCTCCAGCTCACGATCGAGGACGGGGCCTTGCGGGCGGCGGAGATCGGCGGCAGCGCCGTCCTGGTCTCCGAGGGCGTGCTGCACCTGTGACCGGCGTCACCCTCACGCCGGCCCGCGCGGTCGCGGCCCGGATGGTCGCGCAGGACTGGCCCTGGGCCCGCGACAACCGGGCCGCCATCGCGGCGCATTGGGAGCGGCGCCGGGCAGCCCGGCCGGCGATGTTCAACGGTACCGTGCTGATGCTGCGGCGCTGGTCGCTCGCCGACGGGGTTCTGGACCTCGACCTGTTCGAGGCCGAGTTCGCCGCCCTCCTGGCCTTCAAGGATTGGGGCTTCCCGGACGGGAGCGTCCTCAACGTCTTCGCGGCGGCGGTGCCCCGCACCCGGGACGGCGCCTTCCTGCTCGGCGAGATGGGACCGCAGACCGCCGCCGCGGGGCGGATCTACTTCCCCTGCGGCACCCCGGACCGCAGCGACATCGCCCCCGACGGCCGGGTCGACCTCGCGGCGAGCGCGCTGCGCGAATTGCGGGAGGAGACCGGTCTCACCGCGCCGGAGGGGCCGGATCCCGGCTGGATCGTCGTGCGCGACGGCGGCCTGATGGCGCTCCTGCGCCCGGTTCAGCTCGCCGAGGACGAGGCGGAGGTACGAACGCGGATCGCCGCCCACCTCGCCGCCGAGGCGGAGCCGGAACTGTCCGGCATCGTCGCCGTGCGCAAGGCCGCGGACCTCGACCCCGCCCTGATGCCGGGCTTCGCGCGGCACTACCTCGAGGCCGTGCTGGCGGGGACCGCCTGAACGTGCGTTCGGCGAAGCGCAACTGTATTGAGAGCGCCTGACAGAACGGCACGATCCGGGTGAGTGTGACGAGGCTGGGCTGGAGGAACGTGAAGGCGTCGTAGATGTCGGCGCGCCGTTCGTCGCTGACGGGCAAGCGGCGGGCGCGGCTGGACCAGGCATGGCTGCGCTCGACCACCCAGCGATGCCGCCCGAGCCCGTCGCTTCGCTCGATGCCGCGCCGGGCAATCCGCGGCCTGATCCCGCGCGCCCGGCGCTCCTGCCACCGCACCTTGGCATCGTAGGCCTTGTCGGCGTGCAGCTTGTCGGGGCGCCCGCGCAGGCGTCCTCGCCGCCCGCTGCGCAGAGGCGGGATCGCGTCCAGCGTCGGGGCCATCGGCGGGCTGTCGTGGCAATGGGCACCGATCCGAACGAGGCCGAGCGGCGTGCCGCGCGCGTCGGTGACGAGGTGGCGCCTGGTCCCCGCCTTGCCCCGATCCGTCGGGTTCGGGCCGGTGGCAGACCCCCTTTCTTCGCCGGCACGCTCGCACCGTCGACGCTCGCCCGGCTCCCGTCGATCTCGCCCGCCACATACCGGTCGCTTGCCGGCCGCTTGCCGGTCGCGCAGTCGGCGCCGGCAACTCATGCCGCAGCGGCACGTCATCTCGGCCGGCAGCATCTCCCGGGGGATGTCCGAGCGCAGCACGAACAGGATGCCCGTCAGGGCAGCCCGATCGTCCACCCGGGGACGCCCGCCCCTCGGGCGGAGCGGGTGCGGCGGCAGAAGGGGGGCGATCGCAGCCCGGAGATCGTCGGGGAGAAGCGGGCGAGCCATAACAACCCAACGCCCACCCGACCCGCTCGTGCCGGTCTGGTGGGCGCTCTCGAGGACGCGGGACGAGCCGCCCTCAATGCGCCTCCTGCCAGTTCAAGGCCGCCTTGGCCTCGACGGCGAGCGGCACCCGCAGGGTGACGGCCGGGTGGGGCGCCTCCTCCATCACCCGGGCGATGATCGGCAGCGCGCGGTCGACCTCGTCGTCGGGCGCCTCGAACACGAGCTCGTCGTGGACCTGGAGCAGCATCCGGGTCGCGAGGCCGGCTTCCGCCAGCGCGCCCTCCATCCGGGCCATCGCCCGCCGGATGATGTCGGCGGCCGTGCCCTGGATCGGCGCGTTGATCGCCTGGCGCTCGACCGAGGCGCGCTCCTGCGGGTTGTTGGAGCGGATCTGCGGGTAGTGGCAGACCCGGCCGAACAGGGTCGTGACGTAGCCCTTGTCGCGGCAGAGCTTCTTGGTGTCGTCGATATAGGCGCGGATGCCGGGGAAGCGCTCGAAATACTGCTTGATGAAGGCCGCGGCCTCGCCCTGCGGGATGCCGAGCCGGTCGGCGAGGCCGAAGGCCGAGATGCCGTAGATGATGCCGAAATTGATGGTCTTGGCCTTGCGGCGCAGGTCCGAGGTCATCTGGTCGAGGGGCACGCCGAACATCGCCGAGGCGGTGGCCGCGTGGATGTCGATGCCGTCCTCGAAGGCCTGGCGCAGCTGCGGGATGTCGGCGATGTGGGCGAGCAGGCGCAGCTCGATCTGGCTGTAATCGGCCGAGATCAGCTTGTGCCCGGCATCGGCCACGAAGGCC
This sequence comes from Methylobacterium indicum, assembly GCF_001043895.1. Lineage (GTDB taxonomy): Bacteria > Pseudomonadota > Alphaproteobacteria > Rhizobiales > Beijerinckiaceae > Methylobacterium > Methylobacterium indicum. The sequence continues at coordinate 29,904 of NZ_JTHF01000082.1, read as the reverse complement.
TGGCGGATGCGCCGGCCCTCCTCGGTCCGGACCGGGATGTTCTGGAGGTTGGGGTCCGACGAGGAGAGGCGTCCGGTCGTGGTCGCGGCGAGCGCGAAGGAGGTGTGGACCCGGTCGGTGCCGCGGTCGGCGTGCTCCTGCAGGCTGTCGGTGTAGGTCGATTTCAGCTTCGAGAGCTGGCGCCATTCGAGGATCCGGCGCGGCAGGTCGTGACCCTGGCCGGCCAGCTCCTCGAGCAGGGTCGCGGGCGTCGCCCACTGGCCGGACGGGGTCTTCTTGGCGCCGGGCAGGCCCATCTTGCCGAACAGGATGTCGCCGATCTGCTTCGGGGACGAGACGGAGAACTTTTCCCCCGCCATCTCCTGGATCTCGTCCTCGAGTCGCGCCAGCGACTGGGCGAAATCGCCCGAGAGCCGGCTCAGCATCTGGCGATCGACCTTGATGCCCTCGCGCTCCATCCGCGCCAGCACCGGCACGAGGGGCCGCTCCAGGGTCTCGTAGACGGTGGCGCGGCGCTCGGCGGCGAGCCGCGGCTTCATCAGCCGCCACAGCCGCAGCGTCACGTCGGCGTCCTCGGCCGCGTAGGCCGTGGCCTTGTCGAGGGCGACACGATCGAAGGTGATCTTCTGGCGCCCGGTCCCGGCGACGTCCGCGAAGGTGATCGGCTGGTGGCCGAGATGGCGGCGGGCCAGTTCGTCCATGCCGTGCGAGCCCTTGCCGGCATCGAGCACGTAGGAGATCAGCATCGTGTCGTCGAAGGGCCGGACCTCGATGCCGTGGCGGGCGAGCACCAGCCAGTCGTACTTGACGTTCTGGCCGATCTTGAGCACCGCCGGGTTTTCCAGGAGCGGCTTCAGGCGCGCCTGCACGGCCTCCCAGGAGAGCTGCCCCGGCAGCAGGCCGCCGCCGAACAGGTCCTCGCCGCCGCGATGGCTGAGCGGGATGTAGCAGGCCCGGCCCGGCGCGGTGGCGAGCGACACGCCGACGAGGTCGGCCTTGTTGGCGTCGAGCGCGGTCGTCTCGGTATCGACCGCGACGATGCCCGCCTCGACCGCCTCGGCGATCCAGGATTCCAGGCTCTCGACCGTGGTGACGGTCTCGTAAGCGGCGGTGTCGAATGGCTTGACCGATTCCGCCGCGCGCGCCGCCACCAGGGTGGTGGGCGTCGCCTCGGTCGGGGCCTTGGGCTTGGGCGGCCCGTCCGGCAGGGCGAGATCGGCGAAGGGATCGACCTCGGCCGCGGCCGAAGTGGGGGCGCCGTCGGGCGTGTCGCCGAAGAACGGCGTGACGTCGCTGCCGCCCTTCTCGTTCGTGAAGCCGGAATCGGCGCCCGCCGGCAGGAGCGAGGGGTCGGGGCGCACCGCCTCGGGGTCGACGTGCAGCATCTGGGCGATGCGGCGCGTCAGGGTGTTGAACTCCATCGCCTTGAGGAAGCCGACGAGGCGCTCGGGGTCGGGCTTCGGAAGCCTGAGGTCGTCGAGCGGCACCGGCACCGGCACCGCTTCGTCGAGGGCGACGAGGCGGCGCGACAGGCGGGCCTGGTCGATATTGGCCAGAAGCGTCTCGCGGCGCTTGGGCTGCTTGATGGTGGCGGCCTTGTCGAGCAGCGCCTCCAGGCTGCCGAACTCCTTGATCAAGGCCGCGGCGGTCTTGAGCCCGATGCCCGGCACGCCCGGCACGTTGTCGGAGGTGTCGCCGATCAGCGCCAGGGCGTCGCCGATCTGCTCGGGCCCCAGGCCCTCCCAGCGCTCCAGGATGGCGGCGCGGTCGAGGTTGCGCTCGGGCCGGTAGCCCGGCTTGCCCTTCTGGCCAGATTCGAAGTCGTAGAACCGCACGAGGTCGCCGACGAGCTGCATCAGGTCCTTGTCGGAGGACACGATGATCACGCCCGCCCCCCGGCCTTCCGCCTGGCGGGAATAGGTCGCGATCAGGTCGTCGGCCTCGTAGCGCTGCAACTCGATCGGGTGCAGGCCGAAGGCGCGCACCGCGTCGCGCATCAACGGCATCTGGCGCTTGAGGTCGTCGGGCGCGTCGGGCCGGTGGCCCTTGTAGTCCGGAAAGATCTCCTTCCGGAACGAGCCTTCGGACTTGTCGAACACGATGCCGAGATGGGTCGGCACCACGCCGGCCGCGCCCTCCTGCACGAACTGCGCGAGCTTGGCGCAGAACAGCCGCACCGCCCCGGTCGGCAGCCCGTCGGAGGGCCGGAAGTTGTAGCGCTCGGGCTGGTTGATCGACTGGAAATAGGCCCGGAAGATGAACGACGAGCCGTCGACCAGGAGCACCTGATCGCCGGGGCCGACGGGCTTCGTCTCGGGGGCGGTCTCGGTGCTCATGCGGGCTGACACTTTTGCGGCGGTCGGTCGAGACCCGTCTTAGTGCGTCGCCGGGACGAGGCAAACCGCGGCGCGGGCGCGCTCCCCGGGGAATGGGTGTGCCTCCCGCACACCAGGAGCCCGTGAAAGCGCGGGCGGACTAGCCCGGAAGCTTGACTTGGCGCGGGCGGAAGCCTGGTGTCGGGTGAGAGAGCAACCGTCATTCGCCCGGGGACAGGGTGCCGCCTTCGGGCCGGCGCCGACCGGGCCCGGGGACCGGCCCATGCCCAAGACATCCATCAGCAGGACACCCCTTCTCGCCGCCCTCCTGCTGGGTCTCACCGCCGCCGGCCTGTCGGCCGCGCAAGCCCGCTCGGCCCGCCAGGAGATCGCCCCGGCCGAGGAGCGCGAATTCCCGTTCGACGCCCAGATCCCGGGCTGCCAGGACGAGGGCGTGCTGGAGAAGATCACCTACCAGTTCGCCGAGAAGGAGGCGAAGTTCTGGAACTCGACGCTGACGATCGCGACCTACGACAGCATCGAGCGCACCGCCTGGCGTCCCTGGGGCCTCGACTTCTACCCGCGCCGCTTCTGCACCGCGGTCGCCACCACCTCGGACGGGGTGCGCCGGCGGGTCGACTACTCGGTGCGCGAGAGCCTCGGCATCATCGGGTCGACCTACGGCGTCGAGTTCTGCGTCCACGGCCTCGACCGCAACCTCGCCTACGCCTACGCCTCGGCCTCGTCCTGCCGCGAGGCCCGGCCCTGATGCGCGCGCTGGCCGCCCTCCTCCTCGCGGCGAGCGTCGCGGGGTCGCTCGCCGCCGGCCCGGCCGCCGCGCAGGGGCGCGGGGGCGGCGAGCCCGGCGTGTTCGACTTCTACGTCCTCGCCCTGTCGTGGTCGCCGACCTATTGCGCGCTCACCGGCGAGCGGCGCAACGACCGCCAGTGCGAGACCGGCCGCAACCCCGGCTTCGTGGTCCACGGTCTGTGGCCGCAATACGACCGCGGCTTCCCGAGCGAGTGCGGCGCCTTCTCCCGCAGCCCGAGCCGCCCGGCGCTGCAGGAGGCCGAGGGCGTCTTCCCGAGCGAGGGCCTGGCCCGCCACGAATGGCGCCAGCACGGCACCTGCTCGGGCCTCGACCCCGCCGCCTATTTCCGCGCGACCGCCAAGGCCCGCGACGCGGTGACGATCCCCGCCGCGCTCGCGAGCCCCAAGGAGGATCTGCGCGCCGCGCCGATCGACATCGCCCGCCAGTTCGTTGCCGCCAATCCGGGCCTGCGCCCGGACATGATGTCGGTGACGTGCCGGTCCGGGCAGCTCCAGGAGGTGCGGATCTGCTTCACCAAGGATCTGCGCGGCTTTGCCGCCTGCCCCGAGGTGGCGCGCCAGAACTGCCGGGCCGGCGAGGTGACGGTGGGGGCGGGGCGGTAGCGCCTCGCCGTCCCGTGGGGGGCGTTCGCGCGCGGGCGCCGCGGAGCGCCCGGGGCGGTGAACGCCCGACGTGAACGCCCGACGTCGTCGTGCCGGGGCCCGCGCGCGATCCCGCGGAAAGGCCGCCGCGGTGGAAAGCCGTCGGCCCGCTTCGGCTCGCGGTGTCGACAAAGCGGGCCTCGACGGCGTGCGATCGTGGCGCCGGGCCCGATCGCCTTGCCGCCGGGCAATGCCCCCGGCCTTCGATTTTTGCCGACTTTGCTTCGAAGGACCCGTCAGTCCGTCGTCGAAAACCCCCTCTCGTCTCTCTCGAGATGTCGACCCAGGAAATCGCCCATCAGGTGTGCGATCTCGGCGGCGTGCGTCTCCAGGGCGAAGTGTCCCGTGTCGAGGAAATGGATCTCGGCCTCGGGGAGATCGCGTCGGTAGGCCTCCGCCCCGGGCGGGATGAAGAAGGGATCGTTTTTCCCCCATACCGCCAGCAGCGGCGGCCGATGCTCGCGGAAGTAGGCCTGGAATTGCGGGTAGAGTGCCACGTTCGTACGGTAGCTGAGGATCAGATCGAGCTGGATCTCCCGGGCTCCCGGACGATGCATGTAGTGCATGTCCAGCACCATCCCGTCGGGGGATAGGCGGCCGGCCGGCGCGCCGTGCGCGTACTGCACATGGATCGCCTCGTCGGTGAGCGCTGCGCGGCAGGCCTCGCGGTTCCCCGGGCTCGGGTCGCGCCAATAGGCCTGCCACGGCTCCCATTCCCGGCTGAGCCCCTCGAGGTAGGCGTTGCCGTTCTGGGAGACGATGGCCGTCACCCGCTCGGGATGACGCATGGCGAGCCGGAGTCCGGTGGGGGCGCCGTAGTCGAAGATGTACAGCGCGTAGCGAGTCAGTCCCATGGCCTCGACGAAGCCTTCGATCACCCCGGCAAGACGATCGAAGCTGTAATCGAAGGCATCGCGCCCGGGCGACGTCGTGTTGCCGAAGCCCGGGAGATCGGGGGCGATGACGCGGTAGCGATCGGCCAGGAGTGGGATCAGATCGCGGAACATGTGCGAGGCGGTCGGGAAGCCGTGCAGCAGGAGGAGGACCGGCGCATCGCGCGGACCCGCCTCCCGGTAGAAGACGCCAACATCGCCGACTTGCTTGGTGCCGTAGCCGACCGTCATAGTGCCGTTCTCCGATGGGGAGGGAGCGTGCGGACGAGGCTCATGCGGCGCTGCCTCCACGGACCGTCGCGGCGAGACGCATCACGGTCCCGCCCGGTCCGAGCGCTCCTGAGACGCGTGCGTCGCGCCTGGCCGTCTCGTGGCGTCGTCATGATCCCCGCGGCTCCGCGCCGCTGGACGAAGGGGATCTAGCACCTTGCTGCAGATGCAATAAGATCGCCCCATCGCAAGCTACGATTTCAGGACATGAAACGATGGATCGGCTCGATGCGATGGCGGTGTTCGCCGCCGTCGTCGAGACCGGCTCGCTCGCCGCCGCGGGGCGAAAGCTCGGCCACTCACCGGCGACCGTCACCCGGGCGGTGGCGATGCTGGAGGAGCGCCTGGGCGAGCGTCTGCTGCACCGCTCGACCCGGGCGCTGCGATTGACGGAACGCGGCGAGCATCAGGTCGCCGTCTATCGCAGCATCCTGGCCGAGCTCGCCGAAGCGGATGGTGGCGATGCGGCGGGCGACCGGGTCGCGGGCCGGATCACCCTGACCGCGCCGGAGCTGTTCGGCCGCTCCGTCCTGATGCCCGTCGTCGAGACGTTCCTCGACGAGCACCCCGACGTCAGCCTGCGCATGCTCCTGCTGAACCGCGTGGTGAGCCTGGTCGAGGAAGGCGTCGACGTCGCGGTCCGGCTCGCGCCGCTCCCCGCCTCGGGCATGATCGCCGTCAGGCTCGGCGAGATGCGCAGGCTGGTATGCGCGGCACCGGACTATCTTGCCCATGCGGGGATACCGCCGGATCCGGGCGCCCTGCAGCATCACCGCTGCATCGGCACGGAGGACGGCGCCGCCCGCGAGCAGTGGCATTTCATCGATCGCACCTCGGCCCGCGAACGCCGGCTCTCGATGGCCGTCCAGCCCCGCATCGCACTCAACGGCGCAGGCGCCGCCATCGATGCCGCGATCCGCGGTCAAGGCGTCTGCCGCGCCATGGCCTATCAGGCGGTCGAGCACATCGAAGCCGGCCGCCTGACGGCGCTCCTGTGCGACTTCGAGCCCGAGCCGCTGCCGATCCACCTGGTCTTCCATGCGATTCCGCGGCGGAACGCGGCCCTGCGCGCCTTCGTCGACCATGCGACGCCGAGATTGAGGGCGGCCGTCAGAAACGTCTCGGATCGTACCGCACGCGCCGCAGGTGCTTCGTCGGATGTCCGCTCCGGGTGACCTGCGGCGCAGCGTTCAGGCGAAATAACTCAGTCGAACGCAGTCCGTCCGGCGGCCGGTCCCGCGCGATTCCGCCCCTCCGGCGTGCCCCTTTGGCAGAGAGCATCGGCAACACGCCAGAAACAGACTTGCCAACAAGTTGCGCCCAATTCATTCTGCCGCCGCAGAATCCTGGGGAAACGCCGTCATGATCCGATCTTCCGCGCTCCTGGCCGGCGCCGCCGCGCTCGCCGCCCTCGCCGCTCCCGTGCACGCGGAGGAGGCCGATCCCGCCGCCATCGTCGGCCTGCAATTCGCGGTCAGCGGCAACCACAAGGGCGTGCGGGCGAGCGGGGCCAAGGGCATCTGCCTGAAGGGCACCTTCACGCCGGCCGCCGACGCCGCCTCCCTGTCCAAGGCGCCCCAATTCACGAAGACCGTGCCGGTCACCGCCCGCTTCTCGATGGGCGGCGGCAATCCGAAGATCTCGGACAAGACGAAGGCCACGACCCGCGGCTTCGCGATGCGGATGGCGGACCCGGGCGGCGACATGACCTTCGTGATCATCTCCGCCCCGGTCTTCTCGACCAAGACGCCGGCGCAGCTGGAGGAATTCCTGAAGGTCCGGGTGCCGGGGCCGGACGGCAAGCCGGATGCCGACAGGATCAAGGCCTTCGCGGCGCAGAACCCCGAGACTGGCCGCCAGGCGGCGTGGCTCAACGCCCGGCCGGTGCCGGCGAGCTTCGCGGGCACCGATTACTGGGCGGTCCACGCCTACACGCTGACGAACGCCAAGGGCGACAAGACCGTCGCGAAGCTGAAGTTCGTCGCCGCCGACAAGGCCGGCCTCTCCGACGAGGAGCTGAAGACCAAGCCCGATTCGTTCTACGCCGACGAGTTGAAGGAGCGGCTGGCGCGAGGCCCGGCGCGGTTCGACCTCGTGGCGATCCTGGCCAAGTCCGGCGACCCGACCGCGGACGTCACCGCGACCTGGCCGGAGGAGGAGCGCCAGACCCGCAGCCTCGGCGCCCTGGCGATCACGGGAATCGAGCCCGACGCCACCTGCGACGCCGCCACCTTCGATCCCGTGGTCGACCTGCCCGACGGCATCGCCGGCCCGGCCGACGACCCGATGTTCGCGATCCGCTCGCCGGCCTACGCGGTGTCGCTGTCGCGCCGCTCGAACTGAGGGATCACCCCCCGCGGCCGCGCAGCACGTCGAGGCGGTAATCCGCCGTGCGGACCTGCCGATCGAGGGCGAGGTGGCCGCGGGTCTCGCGGATGAACAGGTCGGCGGCCTCGTCGCCGGTGAGCGGGTAGTGGGTCTCGCCGGTCCAGTGCACCAGCACGACGTCGCCGTCCGGGTGCAGGCTCGCCCGGACCCGGGCGACGAGGCGGGCGACGTCGCCGGCATCGAGGTAGTAGACGACCTCCGACAGGAGGATCAGGTCGAAGCGCCCCTCCGGCCACTCCTCCGGGATCCGGGCCCGCATCAGGCGCAAGCCCGGCCGGTCGCCGCAGCGCGCCCGGGTCTGGGCCAGGGCGGCCTCGGCCACGTCGAGGGCCATGAGGGTATCGCACCGGGAGGCGAGGGCCGCGGTCAGCACCCCGATCGAGCAGCCGACCTCCAGGGCCGAGGCGTAGCGCGCCCGCGGCAGGGCCGCGAGGGTGGCGGCGTACTTGTCGCGCTCGTAGGGGCTTTCGGCGAAGTTCCACGGATCGGGATCGGCGGCGTAGCGGGCGTCGAAGTAGTCCGGCGGCAGCGAGGTCGCGTAGCGGGTCATCGAACGGGTCCTCACGGATCGACCGCGAGGACGATCTCGTCCTCCCGGAGGAAGCGGGCGATCATCGCCGGTTCCAGGCGGAATCCCTGCGGGTCGTCGGCGATCAGGGTGGTGGTCTGCGAGCGGTGGGCGGCGATGGCCGCCGCCTTGGCGTCGCGGTGCGGGGCGACGGCGAGGCGCGCGCCCCGGGGCGGCGGACCGACCTCCGTCTCCGGTGGCAGCGTCCAGCCCCAGACCGGGTAGGCGTAGAGCCGCACGTCCCCCAAACGATCCCGCGCCGTGCGGGCGAGGGCCGCACTCGCCCGGTGGTCGCCATGCGGGTCGTGCGCCCAGGTCACGAACAGGGCGCCCGCCCCGCAATCCCGGGCCGCGGCGGCGATCGCCTCGGCCGCCGCCTCGGCCCGCGGGCCTTCTGCCGGCACGAACCGGTCGGGCAGGCGCAGGAAGGCGACGTGGGCGGCGGGCAGGCCGAGGCAGGCCGCCGCCGCCAGGGTCTCGGCCTCGCGCAGGGCCCGCAGCCGCTCGGGCGGGTGGCTCGGCGAGGTCGGGTGCGAGCCGGTCCCGTCGCTCACCACGACGAGGCGGAGCGGGATCCCGCGAAGGCAGGCCTCGGCGATGAGCGCGCCGCAGCCGAGGCTCTCGTCGTCGGGATGGGGCGCCACCACGACGATCCCGCCGCGCGGCACGATCTCCCGCAGGTCGCGAAGCGGCAGCGCCGCCGCGGCGGCGAGGAAGGCGTCGGCCCGCATCAGCCCGCGCCTCCCGGGACCCAGAGCCGGTCGGCCGGCTCTCCGGCGGCCAGGATCGTGGCGGCGGCGGCGGTGAGCGCCCGGTCGGGGGCGGGCTGGCGCAGATAGGTCGCGAGGTCCCGCGACAGGCGCTCGAGCGGGTGACCGCTCAGGAACCCCTGCAGGCCGACCGAGCGCTGGGCGAGGCCCAGCACCTCGAGCCCCGCCCGCTCGACCGCGAGCCGGGTCAGGCCCACGAAGGCGACGATGCGCTCGGGAGCCAGGGTCTCGTCCGCGACGAGGCCGGCGGCCCGGGCGACGAAGAGCCGGGCGCCTTCGAGCGCGATGGCGCCCTCGCCGAGGCGGGCGAGCTGGTGGGGGTCGGCGCCGCGCCCGGTCCGGGCGAGGTGGCCGCGCCAGGCCTCGAACACCGCCTCGATGCCTCCGAGCTGCACCGCCGCGAAGCGCCAGGCGCCGCCGGAGAAATGCGGCTCGCGGTGGTAGTCGTCCGGCTCCCCGAGGCGGGCGAGGGGGGCAAGGCCGGTGAGGTCGACGGTGCCGGTGGCCGAGGCCCGCATGCCTTGCGCGCGCCAGGCCGAGAGGTCGGCCCGCGTGCCGGGATCGAGGGCGACGACGAGCATCTCGGGCTCCGTCCTCCCCGGGCGGCGCGCCGTCACGAGGGCGCGGGTGACCCGGCCGGCCCCGGACGCGAAGGTCTTGCGGCCGCGCAGGGACCCGTCCTCGTCAAGGACGAGGCCGCCCGTCGGCGGCTCGGTGTTCCAGACCCCGAACAGATGCCCGCTCACGGCATCCGCCAGGAGGGCGCGGCGCTCCGCCGGGGCGGCATAGCGCAGGACGAGGTCGAGGGCGTTGACGTGGCCCTCGTAGAGCCGGCCGAGCGCCAGGCTGCCCGAGCCGACGAGCCGCAGGACCTCGGCGAGGTCGGCCGCCCCCGGCTCGCCGCCGAGGCCGTCGCCGCCCTCCTCCGCCGGCACCGGCGCGGCGAGGAGGCCGAGCCGGGCGAGGTCGAGGATGTCGGCGGCCGGGAAGCCGTCGTCGCGGTCCTGCGCGTCGGCCCGGCCGGCGGACAGGGACGCGATCCGGCGCGCGGCGGCGACCGCGCGGGCGGGCTCGCGGTCCCGGCCGCGGTCGATCGGATCAGGCATTGCCCGCCTCCCCCGAGGCCCGGCCGAGCACCGGGCAGCCGCGCCGGACGGATCTCAGGCGGCGCAAAACGTCGGTCCCGTGCCGCAACCCGGCGAGGACGAGGCGCGCCGCGGCGATCCGCCGGGGCAGCGCGTCCGGGCGCAGGGGCCGGCGGGCGAGGAGCGGGCTCGCCGCCTCGATCGCGGGAAGCGCGGCGCCGAAGGCCGGCAGGGCGGCGATGCGGCGGGCTTCCGCCGGCGCGATCCGCAGCCACGGCGCCCAGAGCCGGGTGCGGCCGAGGCGCCCGGCCCCGTGCAGGCGCCGCAGCCGGCGCGCCCAGGCGTAGCGGAACAGCGCCCGGCCCAAGGGTTCGAGGCGCGGGTCGCACGGGCTCTGCGGCGCCTCGCAGCGCAGCCGCATCGTGTCGGCCGCGCCTCCGGGGGCGCGGCCGTCGAGCCGGCCCGAGGTGACGACGACGATGCCGGGGTCGTGGCGCACCCGGGCATCGATCGCCAGCAGGGCCGCGACGAAGGCGCGGTCCTCCCCGAGCGGGAGCGCCGGCAGGCCGCCGGCGGCGCGATAGGCCGACAGGCTCACGGCGAGCGACGCGCCGGAGCGGGTGGCGTGGCGCGGCGCGGGATCGTGCGGCAGCGGATCGATGCGGGCTTCGAGGGCGACGAGCAAGGCCTCGTAGGCGCCTTCGCGCCGCCCGCGGGCATGGAGGGCATCCGGCAGCCGCGCGGCCTCGGCCTCGTCGAGGGCGATCCGGCCGGCGACCGCGTCGGCCCCCCGCGCCAGCGCCGCGAGGTTGCGGGCGATCCAATCCGGCGGCACCCGGCTGTCCGCGTCGGTGGTCAGGATCACGCCCTCGGACGCCCCCTCGTCGAGCCAGGCGGCGGCCGCCTCCATCGCCTCGCGCCGGGCCCAGCCGGCCTGGGCCCCGGGCCAGTCGCGCGCGATCACCCGCAAGGGCAGGCCGAGCGGGCCCACGAGTTCCGCGACGGCCGCCGCCGTGCCGTCGGTGCAGTTGTTGAGGAACAGGACGATCCCGAAGGCCCCGGCCCCCTCCTGCCCGGCGAGTGCCCGCAGGCAGGGGCCGATCCGGTCGACCTCGTTGCGGACCGGCACGGCGACGACGCAGCGCGGCGGGCCGGCCGGCTCAGGGATGCAGCCGCAGGTCGGCTGCTCTCGATGAGTCGGCCCCTCTCGATTCGTCACGTACGGGGTCTCCGGCGGGCCGCAAAGCCGGCCCTCCGGAACAACCTAATTCATACCCCACCCCAGTTCTCTGGGGTGCGACCTTGTCGACACCGGGAGGCCGGGCCTCGTCGGCCGCTTCCCGAAGTTTGCAGGTTCAAACCGCCGCGCCGCGCAGCCCGCACGGACCGGGTGCGAATCCGAGCGAGCTCGGCTATGCTGCCGGCATGATCGCACCTGCGGATCGCCGTCCCCGCCGCCTCGCGGCCTGCTCCGTCCTCTGCGCCGCCCTCGGCGTCGCGACCTCGGGCGTCGCGGCCCTGCGGCCGGATCCCGCCGCCGCCCAGGGCCTTGCCGGGTTCGGGTTCCTGCCCGTCTTCGCCTGGCCCCGGGGTCTCGAGGACCGGCTCGGCGAGGAATCGCGCTGGTCGGGCTCCTACGCCCGGTTCTCCACCGGGTTCGAGGCGGTGTCGTCGCGGCGTTTCGGCAGCTATGCCGGGCCGACGATCGGCTTCGAGGGCGGACGGATGTGGCGGGAGGGCGACTTCGTCTACGGCATCGCCGGCGGGTTCGACTACCTGGCGGCGACCTCCGGCGGTCTCACCCCGGGCTTCGGTGGCCTGTCCTACACCCGCGACTTCGCCGGGGCGGTGCAGGTCAAGGTCGGCACCCTGCTGACGCCGGACGTGCTGCTCTATGCCCGCGCCGGGGCGGCGGCCGTGCACGGCACGCTGCGGGCCGGGGCAACCCCGGTCTCGATGCCGTTCTCGCGCGACGACGTCGTGGTCCAGCCCGACGCGCATGTCGGGGTCGAATGGGCGATCACCGACCGCCTGTCGGTCGCCGTCGAGGCGGGCGTGGGCGGCTACGGGCTGCGCTGAGCCGCACAGCCCCGCGCCGATCACGGCCGTCCCGGGTCGCGGCGATCCCGCAAGTTCCTTCGCGTGCTCCTTGATCGGCACGAGCGATCCGAAAGCCCGGAACCGCGCGCAGCCCTGTCCCTCTCGATCGTCCCGTCCGACGAGGGCCGGGAGCGGCGCATCGCCGGCATGCCGCGGACGTTCGGCGTCGGCCAAGCCGGGATCCTGCACGAAGACGAGTTACCGACTGACGCAGGATAATCTGGCAATTTTTCTACCGCGCGAAGACGATTTTTCATGCCATCATGTCACCCGATGTTATCAAGAATGTCTCAATAAGATCACATCTCACCACGATGTGTCATCGATGATGCAACAAGCCCCGGATTGACCCCGACGGCTCTTTACCGAATCCCGGACCTGTTGCGAAAAATCGTGCACCGACGCGATTTCGGCGGTGCCGCCCCGACGCAGGCACCGAACAACGACAGGGGGACGGCGCGATGGCGATCACCTTCAACGGGACGGTCTACGGACCGGGATTTGCGGGGCAGGACGACGGCGCGCCGTCGGCGAGCTTCCGGCTGGACAGCGTCTCGACCGGCAACGTCACCCTGACCGGCACGGTCAACAAGGCAGGCGATCCCGTCCAGGCCGTCGGCATCCTGCCGGGTGCCACGGCCTCCTCCACCCAGACCCTCTACGCGACGCAGTACGATTCCAGTAGCCTGATCCAGTTCACGGACAGCACCACCACTCCGGCGAACCGCTACATCTTCTCCAACACGCAGCTGGCCCCGCGTCAGCAGGTGACCTTCGACAGCAACAACACGGTCGGCGACTACGCACCCTGCTACGCCAGCGGCACGCTGATCCGCACCGCGATCGGCGACGTCGCGGTCGAGGCGCTGTCCGTCGGCGACCGCGTCGTCACCGCCTCCGGCGAGGCCCGCCCGATCCGCTGGATCGGCCACCGCACGGTGCATTGCGCCCGCCACCCCAACAGCGCGGCGGTTCACCCGGTGCGCGTCCTCGCCCACGCCTTCGGCGACGGTCTGCCCGCCCGCGACCTATGGCTTTCCCCCGACCATGCCGTGCGCGTCACCGTGCTCGACGACGTGCTGATCCCGATCAAGCACCTTCTGAACGACGCCACCATCGCCCAGGAGCCGGTCGACGAGATCACCTATTGGCACGTCGAGCTCGACAGCCACGACATCCTTATCGCCGAGGGCCTGCCGGCCGAGAGCTTCCTCGACACCGGCGTGCGCGCCGGCTTCGAGAACGGCGCCGAGCACATGACGCTCCACCCGGACTTCACCCCGCTCTCGCTCGACGATTTCTGCCTGCCGCTGGTGCAGGACGGGCCGATCGTCGACGCCGTGCGCACCCGGTTGATCGCCCGCGCCCAGGCGCTGGGCTGGACCCTGACCGACGAGGACGACCTCCACCTCGTCGCCGACGGCGTGGCGATCCGTCCGGAGCGCGACGGGACGACGGCGCGCTTCGTCCTGCCGGCCGGGATCGTCACGGCGTGGCTGACGTCGCGCAGCTTCGTGCCCGAGCGGGTGCGGGTCGGCGCGGGCGACGGGCGGCGCCTCGGCGTGCCGGTGCGGGGCATCTCGGCGATCGACGGCCACGGCGTGATCCGTGCCCTGCCGATGGACAGCGCCGTGCTGGAGACCGGCTTCTCCTTCGTGCAGGACGGCCAGGCAGGTCCCTGGCGCTGGACGACCGGCGCGGCTCCGCTGCCCGCCTCGCTGTGGGCCGGCTGCGACGGCAACGTGACGCTGGTGGTCGAGACCGCCCCGGATCAGGGCACCCTGCAGGCCTGGCTCGCGCCGGCCGTCGCTGCGGAGAGCGCGGCCTCCCCGACCCGGGCCGGCATCGCCGCCTGAGGCTGCGGTCTCGCCGTCAGGGCCGGAGGCCTCGGTCTCCGGCCCTGACCCGTCACGCCGACGTCCGGTGCCGGCTGCCAGCCTCGCACCGAAACGTCGCTCCCGGCTTGCTCGAGCGCCACGCCTTCCGGCCCGGGATCCTGACGACGGTACGCCCGCGGGCAATCCGCCTGCCTTCGTCGTACCCTTTGGCGGATTCGGTTCCGGAGCCCGATCTCGCCGACCGTCCGATGCCGCTCTCTGCGGTGGCCGAGCTCGTCTACCGCGACAACGAGAGCCTGGGGCCCATCGGCCCAGAAGCGTCGCGGCTCCGGCGGGTGCAAGGGTCCGTCGACGGATAAAGGGCCGACGGGGCAGAAGGCGCTCCCCGCTGCAGCAGAAGAGCGGGCGCGATTCCGGGCCGAGATCGGGCGGGAGACGGAAACCACCGATATTCTCGCCGCGGTCCGGGGCGGGTTCGCCGGGCGATTGCCTGACGGGGGGCCGGCCGCTGCCGTTCGCCCGCCGGATCCCGTCGCGCGGTTCAGACCGCCGGCCGGAGGGACTATCCATCGCCCGGCACACTTTTACGCCGCCGCCAGCCCCCGCCCCATCCGCGCCCGCATCACCGTGAGCCCGCCGAGGCTCACGGCCAGGACCACCCCGGCATAGAGGTCCGCCGTCGCGGCGTAGCCGAGGCTGCGGGCGAGGAAGCCGGCGGCGACGGCCGGCAGGCTGAAGGCGAGGTAGCTCTGGACGTAGAAGGCGGCCAGGAGCCCGGCCCGTTCCTCGGGCTCGGCGAGCGGCATGATCGTGCCGAGGCAGCCGAGGAAGCTGGCGCCGAAGCCGGCGCCGGTCACGAGGGTGCCGAGGATCAGGACCGGTACGCTCGCCGCGTGAATGCCGGCGACGACCGTGACGACCCCGAAAGCCGTGGCGAGAACCCCGAAGGTCAGGTTGGTGCGCGGCGCCGCCATGCGCCGCACCAGCACCGAGACGGCGCCGGCCACCATCAGGGCGGTGACGACGGCCCCGCCGGTGAGCGGCGCCCGGCTGCCGGTGGCGGCGGCGACGACCGAGGGGACGAGGGACAGGTAGAAGCCGCCGAGCGTCCAGTTGGCGAGGTTGATCGGCGTCACCAGCGCCAGGGGCCGGCGGATCCGGGGGGGCACCGCCATGCGGGGCCGGAGCGAGGCGAGCGCCCCCGGCCGGAGCATGGCGGTCTCCGGGATGCGCCAGATGGCGAGCGCCAGACCGGCGAAGACGAGGAGCAGCACCCCGTAGACGAGGTGGAGCGGCCACGGGCCGTACTGGATCAGCGCGGCGGTGCCGAGCGCCCCCAGCGCCATGCCGGCGAGCGGCGCCACCGCATTGACGACCTGCCCGCGGGCGCGATCGACATCGACCAGGGCCGCGCCCAGGGAGGCGGCGGCGGTGCCGGTGGCGAGCCCCTGGACGATCCGGGCGACGACGAGCCAGCCCGCGCCCTGGCCGACCAGCAGGAACAGCCCCATGGCCAGCGCCTCGAGCGCCAGGGCCCCGGCGATCACCGGGCGCCGCCCGAGATGGTCCGAGAGCGAACCGGCGACGAGCAGCGCCTTCAGCAGGGCGACCGCGTAGACCGCGAAGACGAGCGTCACGAAGACCGGCGAGAGCGCCATGGTCTCCTGGTAGATGCGATAGAGCGGCGTCGGGGCGGCTGCGGCGACGAAGAACGCCCCGAGCGTCGCGGCGTGGAAGACGAGCGGGTCACGCCACTGGGGGCCACGCCACCGGAATTCTTGACCTTCGCGCATCGCTGTGGCCCTTAAAGCAAATCCGTTGCGTTAATGGTCTAAAGCTGCGGCGCGCTAAAAGCAAATTCTTTGCGTTTGGAGGATGGGACGAATGGCGGAGCGGGGGGGAGGGCCACGCCCCGGCGGGCGCAGCGCGCGGGTCCAGGCCGCGGTCCACCGGGCCGCCCGCGACCTGCTCGCCCGGATGGACCGCGCCGAGGTCACGATCCCGCTCATCGCCGCGGAGGCCGGCGTCACGCCCTCGACGATCTATCGCCGCTGGGGCGAGCTGAACGAGCTTCTGGCCGACGTCGCGGTCGAGCGCCTGCGCCCGGACATGGTACCGGTCGAGACCGGTCACGGCCGCGGCGACCTCCTGGCCTGGGCCGAGCAATATGCCGAGGAGATGTCGTCCGGCCTCGGCCGCGAGATGATCCGCGACGTGCTGGCGGCCGAGGGTGGGACCGGCCCCCGCCGCTGCTGCAGCTACGCCCGCCAGCAGATCGCCCTCATCGCCGAGCGCGCCGCCGCCCGGGGCGAGGCGTTTCCGAGCCTCGACGCCGTGCTCGACGGCGTGCTCGCGCCGATCCTGTTCCGGATCCTGTTCGACGAGGCGCTCGGCCCCGCGCGGGTCGGGGAACTGGTCGAGAGGGTGTTCGAGGGCGATCGGCGCGTCGACGATCCGTAGTTTTCACGAACCACGGGATGAAAGCCTCCGCCCGAATCATTTCGGCCCCGAATCGACGCTCCCCTCCCCCGCCGCCAGCCCGCAGATTCGCCGCGTCACCCGGTACGACGCCGCGAAGGCCGGGACCGGCAGGAACTCGAACCGGGAGTGGAAGTTGCTGGCGCCGGTGAAGTAGTTCGGGGTCGGCAGGCCGCGGGCCGAGAGCGCCGCGCCGTCGGTGCCGCCGCGCATCGGGATCGTCTTCGGCGCGATCCCCTCCGCGGCCAGCGCGGCGAACAGGAGGTCGACGGAGCGGCGGTCGTCGCCGAGGCTGTCGTGGATGTTGCCGTAGGTGTCGGCGATCCGGCATTCGACCCGCCCGGTCGGGTAGAGGGCGGCGATGTCCTCGGCCACCGCGTGCAGGCGCGCCTTGCGGGCGGCGAAGCCTTCGCGGTCGAAATCGCGGATCATCGCCTGGAGGCGGGCCTCGCCGGAATGCGCCTGGAGGCCGTTGAACCAGACGTAGCCCTCGCGCCCCTCGGTGGTCTCTGGCGTCTCGGCCCGGTCGAACCGGCCGATGAAGTCGTGCGCCATCAGGAGCGGGTTCACCATCACGCCCTTGGCCGACATCGGATGCGCGGCGACGCCGGTGAACACGATCTCGGCGCCGGCCGCGTTGAAGGTCTCGATCACCACCTCGCCGACCGCGCAGGCGTCGATCGTGTAGGCGAAGTCGCAAGGGAAGCGCGCGAGGTCGAGGGCCTTGGCGCCGCGCAAGCCGATCTCCTCGTCGGGCACGAAGGCCACCACGATGTCGCCGTGCGCGTCCTCGGGCGTCAGGGTGGCGAGCAGCGTCATCACCACGGCGATCGCCGCCTTGTTGTCGGCCCCGAGCACGCTCGTCCCGTCGCCGACGATCACGTCCTCGCCGCGGTAGTGCGCGAGTTCGGGATGCTCGGCGGCACGCAGCCAGATGTCCTCGGAGGGATTGAGGCAGAGGTCGTCGCCGGTAAACCGCAGGACCTGCGGGCGGATCTCGGGCGAGAGCCCGACATCGACCGTGTCGAGATGGGCGATGAAGCCGATCCGCGGGGCGCCCGGCCGGGTCCCGGGCTTGCGGGCGGTCAGGATCGCGTGCGCGTCGAGCACCACGTCGCGGAGGCCGAGCTGGCGCAGTTCCCCGGCCAGCAATTCGGCGAGCCGGCGCTGGCCCGGCGTGCTCGGAAGGGCGGCCGCCCGGGCGTCGCTCTGGCTCGGCACGGCGAGGTAGCGGAAGAACCGCGCGATGAGCTGCGCCCGGAGCGCGGTCTCGTCCGTCATGGCGTGGGGCTCCATCAGCTGAGCGCGACCGAGAAGCCGCGCTGCACCGCCGGGCGGCTCATCAGGGCATCGTACCAACGCCGCACGTTCGGATACTCGGCGAGGTCGACCCGGTGCCGGGCGTGGCGCCAGGCCCAGCCCAGGATGGCGAAATCCGCGATCGAGAGGTCCCCGGCGACGAACGCGCGATCGGCCAGGCGCCGGTCGAGCACGCCGTAGAGCCGGTGCGTCTCCTTCTGGTAGCGGGCGAGCCCGTAGGCGCGGTCCGTCTCGTCGACCGAGAGGAAGTGGTGGACCTGGCCCGGCATCGGCCCGAAGCCGCCCATCTGCCACATCAGCCACTCCATGACCTGGACCCGGCCGCGGCCGGTCGCCGGCAGGAAGCGCCCGGTCTTCTCGGCGAGGTAGACCAGGATCGCGCCGGATTCGAACACCGGGAGCGGAGCCCCGTCCGGCCCGTCGGGATCGACGATCGCCGGGATGCGGTTGTTGGGGCTGATGGCGAGGAAGTCGGGTTCGAACTGCCGGCCCTTGGTGATGTCGACGGGCTCGACCCGGTAGGGGAGCCCCATCTCCTCGAGCGCGACGCTGATCTTGCGCCCGTTCGGCGTGTCCCAGGCGTAGAGCTGGATCATGCGGTGCCTCCTCCGGTGACGGGGAGGGACCGTAATGCGGTTCCGGCCCGGAGTCGTGTCGGTTCTGCAGCCGGCATATCCGCTGCGGATCGTGCGCCCTCCACCTCTTGGACGATGGGGATCGGTCTCGGCGCACCGACAACGGAATCAGCCTTGGATAGTCGGTCGCATCCTCGACGAACAAAAGAAATTTACTTAAAATATATTTTATTCAATTATTTCATCTATATATTTCTACCGAATCTTGAATTATATACGGATGGACGACATTTTTGCTTGATAAACATCATTACCGCACTCGATTTCTCATCAATATAGTCGGCTACTGAAATCGTCGTCGTATCGATCGCCGATCGCGATCGGATATTTTGTGCGGCTTAACCTGTAATACAATTGCTGAATTTATAAAATATCGCTACCCTGGCCTCGCAATCGACATTCCTTTGGCGGGAGACGCAGGGATGCGGGCGGCGACGGCGGGCGGATCGATCGACCTGAAGGCGATTGCAGGCACGCGGGTGGTGCTCCTCGCGATCGCGATCGCCGAGGAGGCGCGCGAGGGCCTTCTCGGCTTCGCCATCGCGCGGATGAACGGGGAGGCGCCCGACTGGCTCGAGGGCCGCAAGGTCTTCCGCTCGGTCGTGCCCCGTCCCGATCCCCAGGACCGCTTTCCGAGCAACCTGCACCCGATCCAGAGCCTGATCTGGTCAGACTACGAGGCCCGGCCCGGCACGACCACGCGCTACCGCGTGCAGCCCGTCCGCGGCACGCCCGCGGCCCCGGTCCTCGGCGAGGGGACCGAGATCACGGTCACGACCGAGGACCCCGCAACCGGCACCCACGGGATCTGGTTCAACCGCGGCGCCATCGCCTCGCAGGCCTTCTCCAGCCATTTCCAGAACCGGCCGCCCGAGGACGAGGACGATCCCGCCGATCCCGAGGTGCGCTGGCTCTCTCGCGGCGCCCTCGATGCCGCCCTCGCCTTCATCGACCGCGCGCGGGACGGCGAAGCGCTGCGGGTCGCCGCCTACGAGTTCACCTACCCGCCGATTCTCCTCGCCCTGAAGCGGGCGGCCGCCCGCGGGGTCGACGTCCGGGTCGTGCACGAGGGCGGCCAGGATTACGACCGGGACGACAAGCGGCTGGAGGATACCTCCGCCACCGTCGCGGCGCGCACCGCGATCGAGGCGCTCGGCCTCGACGGGCAGGCGAACCTGCGGCTCATCCCGCGCATCCGGCGGCGCAAGATCCCGCACAACAAGTTCATCGTCTGGATTCGGGCGGGCGGCGCCCGCGAGGTCCTGACCGGCTCGACCAATTTCACCGCCTCGGGCTTCATCGGCCAGACCAACGTCTTGCATGTCGTGCGCGACGAGGGCGTGGCGCGGGCCTATCTCGACTACTGGACCGAGCTGTCGCGCGACCCCACGACGCCGACGCTCTCGACCTGGACGCAGGGGCGCATCCCGCCGGACGCGCTCGACGCCCTGACGGCCGTGCCCGGCACCACGCCGTTCTTCTCGCCGCGCAAGAACGACGCGATGCTGAGCTGGTACGCGGCCCGCATCGCCGAGGCGCAGGAGACGGTGATGTTCACCGCGGCCTTCGGGGTGAACAAGCTCCTGGCAGCCCAGTTCGGCCTCGACCGCAACTTCGTGCGTTTCCTCCTGCTCGAGGACGCGCCGGACCGGGAGCTGCGCGACACGTTGAGGAGCGACCCGGACGTGGTGGCCGCCTACGGCGCGCTGCTGGGCGCCTATGCCGAGGGCAAGAAGGCGTTCCCGGACACAAGCCTCGACGACTGGTTCCTGAAGGAGGAGCTCTTCCGCAAGCAGGGCCACGTGTTCTTCATCCACACCAAGTTCCTGCTGATCGATCCGCTCGGCGACGATCCGCTGGTGTGCACCGGCTCCGCGAACTTCTCCTCCTCGTCGCTCACCGGCAACGACGAGAACATGCTGCTGATCCGCGGCGACACGCGGGTAGCCGACATCTACCTGACCGAGTTCGACCGGCTCTTCCGCCATTTCTACGCGCGCCAGACCATCGACCGCCTCGCCGAGCGGGGAGCGCCGCTGGCCGAGGCCAAGTTCCTCGACGAGACGGCCGGCTGGCTCGACGCCTACGTCGCGCCCGGCCGGATGAAGACCAACCGCCAGCGCCTGTTCTTTCCCGCCTGGCCCGACCGCTGAACGGACCGGTTCCCCCGGACCGATCCGCGTCCGAGACATCACCCGGGAGCTCCGTCATGCCGCTCAAGAACTATTCCGTCCTGAAGGGCCGGCCGATCAACAACCGCTTGGCCACCGGCCGCAGCCCGCATTACCAGGTGCTCGTCTCGGCCAACGGCGAGTTGCACCGCATCGCCATCAACGTGCAGTCGCAGGACGGCAGCGAGGTGCAGTTCCTCGTCCGCTCCCGCTTCGAGCACCCGATCACCGAGGCGCTGGCGGCCCTTGCCGAGGGCGTGAGCCCGGCGCCGAGCCAGCCGAACGGCATCGCTCTCGACTACGTCCGGGGCAACCTGATGCAGCCCTGGGAGTTGAAACCGCTGCCCCTCTCGGCCGCCGGACCGGACAACGACCTCAACGAGAAGCTCGACGCCTACGTGCAGCGCGCGATGGCGGACGAAGAATCCTGGATCTATGCCTTCGGCGAGACCTGGGGACCGGAGAACGACAAGGCCGACCGGTATTTCGGTTTTCGGCCGGGCCGGGGCATCCACGACATCCACATGAACCAGGGCAACCCGCCCGGGCGCTTCGCCGGCGATAACGGCCCCTACCAGGATGGGGGCCTGATCTTCTGGTTCCCGCGCGAGGAGCAGTGGGTGTCGGTGTTCCTGAAGTTCCAGACCCAGGCCTGGCACTCGGACGACGCCTCGGCGAATCCCGCGGTGCCGGCCGATCCGGACCACGGCGGGGAGCCGCACGCCCCGGTCGACCGCGACCGCATCCCGCCTCGCGACGTGCCGGACGGGCTGGTGCGCATCATCGCGGCTCTCGTCAACGACACCCACACGCCAGAGCGCGAGACGGTGACGCTGCTCAACACCGCGGATGTCCCCGTCGACCTGACCGGCTGGTCGCTCAAGGACAAGCAGAAGAACGCGATGCCGCTCACCGGCACGATCGCGGCCGGCGCGACGCTGACCGTGGCGGTGCAGGCGCCGGTCGCCCTGTCGAACAAGGGCGGCATCATCACCCTCCTCGACGAGAAGGAGATCAAGGTGCACGGCGTCGCCTACACGAAGGAGCAGGCGCGCCAGCCCGGCCGCACTATCCCGTTCCAGGCCTGAACCACCTCGCCCCGGGTCCGACCGGGAACGCCGACCGGACCCGGACGTCGCCGGGGGCGAGGTCGATCAGGGCGCCAGATCGCCCACCGGCCCCTTGGCGGGGGCCTCGCCGCCGGACGCGCTCACCGGAATCGGCTTCAGGGTGCCGCGGTCGATGGCCGGCGGGGTCGGAAGCTGGAGCTGCTCGCTGGTATAGGCCCATTCCCGGGCCACCTTCTCGGGATCGTCGTTGAGCTTCTCGCCGAAGCTCGGGACGATCCGGCGGATCTTCTCCTGCCACTCGGGGGTGGCGACCCTCTGGGCGAAGACCCGCTGGAGCACCTCGAGCATGATCGGGGCGGCCGTCGAGGCGCCCGGCGAGGCGCCGAGCAACGCCGCGATGGTGCCGTCCTTGGCGTTGACGATCTCGGTGCCGAGCTTCAGCACGCCGCCCTTGTTCGTATCGCGCTTGATGATCTGCACGCGCTGGCCGGCCTGCCACAGGCGCCACTCGCCCTTCTTGGCGTTCGGGAAGTACTCGCGCAGCGCCGCCATCCGATCGTCGTCGGAGAGCATCAGCTGGCCGGCGAGGTACTCGACCAGCGGGTACTCGTCGATGCCGACCCGCATCATCGGCCAGACGTTGCTGCTCGTGGTCGAGGTGAGCAGGTCGAAATAGGAGCCCTCCTTCAGGAACTTGGTCGAGAAGGTCGCGAACGGCCCGAACAGCAGGACGCGCTTGCCGCCCAGCACCCGGGTGTCGAGATGGGGCACCGACATCGGCGGCGAGCCGACCGAGGCCTTGCCGTAGGCCTTGGCCAGATGCAGCGTCGCGACGTCCGGGTTCTCGTTGATCAGGAACGAGCCGCCGACCGGGAAGCCGGCATAGTCCTCGCCCTCCGGGATGCCGGAGGCCTGGAGCAGGTGCAGGGCGCCGCCGCCGGCGCCGATGAACACGAACTTGGCGTCGATGCTCCGGCGCGACCCGTCCTTGAGGTTGCGCGCGGTGACCCGCCAGGAGCCGTCGGCGTTCCTGGCGATGCCCTGGACCTCGGTCGAGGCATCGAGCCGGAAGGTCTTCTGGCCCTGCAGGTGGGCGACGTACTGGCGGGTGACCTCGCCCCACTCGACGTCGGTGCCGAGCGGCGACCAGGTGGCGGCGACCTTCTGGTTCGGGTCGCGCCCCTCCATCATCAGGGGGACCCATGTCTTGAGCTGCTCGGGGTCGGTCGAGAACTCCATCCCGGCAAACAGCGGGCTCGCCTTCAGCGCCTCGTAGCGCTTCCTGAGATAGGCGATGTTGTCGTCACCCCAGACGAAGCTCATGTGGGGGGTGTAGTTGATGAAGGTCTTGGGGTCCTTCAGCACGCCGTTCTTGACCTGCCAGGCCAGGAACTGGCGGGTGACCTGGAACGCCTCGTTGATCTCGACCGCCTTGGCGATCTCGATCTTGCCCTTCTTCTCGGGCGTGTAGTTCAGCTCGGCGAGCGCGGAATGGCCGGTGCCGGCGTTGTTCCAGCCGTTCGAGCTCTCCATCGCCACCTTGTCGAGGCGCTCGAGCATGCGGATCGACCAGGTCGGCTCCAGCTCGTTGAGCCAGACGCCAAGCGTCGCGCTCATGATGCCGCCGCCGATCAGCAGCACGTCGACCGTGTCGGCGCCCTGCGCCAGGGCGAGCGACTCGGGCAGGGCCGAGGCCGCGAGGCCGGCCGCGGCACCCCCGAGGATCCGGCGGCGGCTGATCCCGGCGGAGCCGGTGGCCTTCGGGGAGGTGGTCGTGTCGTCGGCGCGCATGGCCCAATCCCGTTCTCGTTCAGGCCGGGCCGGCCGCGCGATGCGCGGCCCCCCGGTCGTGACAGGCGTCCGATCGCGACGCGCGGGCGGGCCCGCACGGCGCGTGAAGCCATTTTCGGGGTGGTTTCCTCGTGAGGCCGCTGTCGCGGGGCCGCGGCACCCCGACCCGGTCCGGTCGGTCCCTCGCGGCGACGTGTCCCGGTCCGCTCGATCGGACGCGCGAGGCGACGCGGATTCTACGATCCGCTGGCCGGCCTCGGGCGGTCGCGACCGCCTGGGACGAGAAGAATGCCGCCGACCTAAGCTCGGCGGTTGTGTGGCGGCCTCATAGACGATGCGCAGGCGAAGGACAATCGCCGCCCCGCCCTCGGCGCAGCCGATTCCATCGGCCCGCAGGGCGGGCCGTGCTGAAGACCGTCAACGCTTCCTCAACGGAGCGGACCCGGAGACCTTGGGGGATGCTCCCTGCAATCATCGTCCGGACGCCCGATCCGGACTCACAGCCGCGCCGCGACGACCTCGGTCAGGGTCACGGGGCGGCCGGCCTCGCGGGCGAGCCGCAGCAGCGTCGACTGGCGGAAGCGCACATCGGCGGTGATCTCTCGGCCGATCCAGTCCGGCAGGGCGAGGGGTTGCGCCTCGTGCTCCAACTCGACCTCGGCCAGGACCATGCCGGCGAGCGCGCCGCCATACTCGTCCACCACCCACTCCATCCCGTCATGGGGCACGCAGTGGCGGGTCTTCTCGATCAGGCAGGTCTCGCAGACGAGGCCCAGCATCGCCTCCGCGTCGGCCCGGGGGATCTCGTACTCGAATTCCGGCCGCGCCAGGCCGTCGCGCCGGCCCTTGACGGTGATCCAGGCCTGCTCGTCGTCGAGCCGCACCCGGACCTTGCCGCCGGCGAACTCGCCGACGAGCCCGTCCGTCAGCCGGCGCCGGCTCACCGCCCGGTCGCGCCAACCCGCATGGGCGACCAGGAACTTCCGCTCGACCTCGTACCGCATCACCCTCGACCGCGCGTGCCCCGCCCCCGACGGAGGTCCGTCCCGGGCGACGATCGCGCGACCGCGCGGGCCGGGATCGGCCGTGGCCGGGGCGGCGGGGCTGATAGCCGATCGCGCCCGTAAGAGCCAGGGCCGGCGAGCTAGGCCTCGCGTCCTACCCCTGGGCCCGGCCCATGCGAGGGCGCGAAGCGGGCGACGAGCTCGTGCGCCTCGCCCGGATAGGTCAGGCGCACGACCGTGACGGGGCGCCCGGCACTCCAGGTCCGGCGTTCGACGACGAGGCAGGCCGCGCCGGGGGCGCAGGCCATCGCGGCGGCGAGGTCGGCGTCGGCGGCGCGGGCGCGGATGCGGTGCTCGGCCGCGGTCCAGGGCACGTGGCGGACGAGCCAGGTCCCGGGCGGCTCGTCGGCGAAATCCTGCGCCTCGGCCTCCGGCACCGCCGCGAGATGGACCAGTCGCTCCTCGAGGCAGAACGGGCGCGGTCCCGCATCGTGCCGCACGGTGAGCGCCAGGACCGGGGCCGGCGCGTCGAGCCCGAGCGCCGCGCGGTCGGCCTGCGTGCTGCGCCGGCGTCGGCGCGCCAGCAGGGCGAAGCGGTAGGGCAGGCCCAGGGCCTCGACCTCGGTGCGGATCTCCGGGATCTCCAGCACCGCCGATTGCGAATGCGGCTGGCGCACGAAGGAGCCGACCTTGCGCCGACGCTCGATCAGCCCGGCGGCGGCGAGCTGGGTCAGCACCTTGTTGACCGTCATGCGCGAGCAGCCGAACTGCGCCGTCAGCTCGTGCTCGAACGGAATGCGGTGACCGGGGGGCCAGCGGCCGGACAGGATATGACCCTGGATCTCCGACAGGATCTGCTGGTGCAGCGAGATCGGCCGGGCCTCGGGGCGGGCGGGATCGTGCGCGGTCATGAGTCAGCCCGTCCGCTCAGGTGATCGTGCGCGCCCACGCCGCCTCCGCCGTCCGCCGGCCTTCCCGGAAGGGCCGGACCGCCTCCCCATACCCGAGCTTGATAGCGGGATCGGCATGACAATTTCAACTTGGCCCGACGCGATGACGGAAAGTCGCGGGATCCCCTCTCCCGTGTGGGAGAGGGGTAGGGGTGAGGGTGATACGCTTCAGCGTGAAATTCTGATCCTTCGTTCCGGCCGCGTGTCCATCGAGCTTTACTCATGACCGCGGCATCATCGCGTGGGATTTTCGATCGCCCGGGCCCTCGCACTCGGGAGAGGCGGGACGTACTCTGATGGAATCGGCCGGGTGATCCCGAACCGGCGACCGTCCCTCACGCCGCCATCAGCCGCCCGAGCACCCGCGCGTACCGTGCCGCCACCGCCTCCCGGGCGACGTGCCGCCCGCCCGCGACGACCTGGCGGCCGTCCACCCAGACCGCGTCCACCGCCCGCGCACCGGCGGCGAAGATCCAGCCGTCGAGAAGGGCGTCGCCCCGGCGCTCGATCAGGGCCGGGTCCGCTCCGTCGAGCGCCACGCCGTCGGCCGGGGCGCCGACCGCGAGCCCGCCCCCCTCGGCGGCCAGCGCCTGCGTGCCGCCGGCAAGGCCCGCATCGAACAGGGCGCGCCCGGTCGAGGCGCCGGGGGCGGCGAGCACGTTGCGCTGGCGTGCCCCGAGGCGCTGGGCGTATTCGAGCTGGCGCAGCTCGTCGGCGGCCCCCACCAGCACGTTCGAATCGGTGCCCACGCCGTAGCGCCCGCCCGCCGCGACGAAACCGGGACCCGGGAAGATGCCGTCGCCGAGGCTCGCCTCGGTCACCGGGCACAGGCCCGCGACGGCGCCGCTCGTGGCAAAGCGCGTCGTCTCGTCGGGCGTCATGTGGGTGGCGTGGATCAGGCACCAGCGGGAATCGAGCCCGGCCTGGTCCAGGAGCCATTGCACGGGCCGCGCCCCGGACCAGCTCAGGGAATCCTCGACCTCCCGCACCTGCTCGGCGGCGTGGATGTGGATCGGCCCGCCCTCCGCCAGCGCGGCCGCGGCGGAGAGGTCCTCCGGCGTCACCGCCCGCAGGCTGTGGGGTGCGACGCCCAGCGTGGCGCCGGGGAGGCCCGCCACGACGGTCCGGGAGGCGTCGACCATGCGGGCGAAGAGATCGAGGTCGGAGACGAAGCGGCGCTGGCCGTCGGTCGGCGCGACGCCGCCGAAATTCGACCAGCGGTAGAGCACCGGCAGCAGGGTGAGGCGCAGGCCCGTGAGGGCGGCCGCCGCCGCGATCCGCTCCGCCATCTCGGCGACCTGGGCGTAGGGCGCGCCGTCGGGCGCGTGATGCAGGTAGTGGAACTCGCCGACCCGGGTGAAGCCGGATTCGAGCATCTCGACATAGGCCTGGGCCGCCACCGCCTCGGCCTCGTCGGGGCTCATCCGCAGGGCGAAGCGGTACATCGTCTCGCGCCAGGTCCAGAACGTGTCGGCGGAGGGGCCGCGCCGCTCGGCGAGCCCCGCCATGCCGCGCTGGAAGGCGTGGCTGTGCAGGTTCGGCAGCCCCGGCACCAGCACCGCCACCCGGGTGTCGCCCGGCTCCGGCGCGCAGGCAGCCTCGACCGCCGAGAACCGCCCCGCCGTCACGGTCAGCCGGACGTCGGCCTGCCAGCCCGTGGGGGTGAGGGCGTGGCTCGCATGCAGCACGGTCATCGGCGCGTCTCCTGCGGTGGGGCCCGGAACGGGAGGGCTGGGCTGCGCCCCGGTCCGCTCATGTCTATACAAAGCGCATCGATCATGTCTATACATATGCACGAATCAAGGGAGACGCGCATGAGCGAGACAGAGGACGGACCGCGGGTCTGGCGCAACGTCCGGCTCGCCACCTTCGCGCCCGGACGTCCCGGGATCGGCGCGGTGGACCACGGCGCCCTCGCGATCCGCGACGGCCGCATCCTGTATGCCGGGCCCGAGGCCGCGCTGCCGGGCGCCGCTCTGAGCGAGGCCGAGGTGATCGACGGCGAGGGCCGCTGGATCACCCCGGGGCTGATCGACTGCCATACCCACCTCGTCTGGGCCGGCGACCGGGCGCACGAATTCGAGCTGCGCTTGCGCGGAGCCTCCTACGAGGAGGTGGCGCGGGCCGGCGGCGGCATCGTCTCCTCGGTCGCGGCCCTGCGCAAGGCGAGCGAGGACGACCTCGTGCGCCAGACCCTGCCGCGGCTCGACGCGCTGATGGCCGAGGGGGTCACCACCGTCGAGGTGAAGTCGGGCTACGGGCTCGACCTCGCCGGCGAGCGCAAGTCCCTGCGGGCCGCCCGCCGCCTCGCCGGGCTGCGGCCGGTCTCGATCCGCACCACCTTCCTGGGCGCCCACGCCCTGCCGCCGGAGGCCCGCGGCGACAAGGACGCGTTCATCGGCGAGGTCGCCGACGCGATACTGCCGGCGCTCGCCGCGGAGGGGCTCGTCGATGCGGTCGACGCATTCTGCGAGGGCATCGCTTTCTCGCCCGAGCAGGTGGAGCGGGTGTTCGCGCGGGCGAAGGCCCTCGGCCTGCCGGTGAAGCTCCATGCCGACCAGCTCTCGAATCTCGGCGGCGCCGCGCTGGCGGCCCGCCACGACGCCCTCTCGGCCGACCATCTGGAGCACACCGACGAGGCCGGGGCGATGGCCATGGCGCGGAGCGGCACCGTCGCGGTGCTGCTGCCCGGCGCCTACTACTTCATCCGCGAGACCAGGCTGCCGCCGGTGGAGCTGTTTCGCCGCCATCGCGTGCCCATGGCGGTCGCGACCGACGCCAATCCGGGCACCTCGCCGCTGACCTCGCCGCTGCTCGCCATGAACATGGCCGCGACCCTTTTTCGCCTCACCGTGGACGAGTGCCTGGCCGGCACCACCCGCGAGGCCGCCCGCGCCCTCGGCCTCCTGTCCGAGATCGGCACCCTCGAGGCCGGCAAGCGCGCCGACCTCGCGGTATGGTCGGTCGAGCGGCCGGCCGAGCTCGTCTACCGCATGGGCTTCAACCCGCTCCACGCCCGCATCCGGGGGACACGATGACCGAGACGATCACCCTCGTGCCGGGCGCGGTGCCGCTGGCCGGCTGGCGCGCGATCTATCGCGGCGCGCCCGCCCGCCTCGATCCCTCCTGCGCGGCCGTCGTGGCGGAGAGCGCGGCCGCGGTCGCCCGGATCCTCGCCCGCGGCGAGCCGGTCTACGGGATCAATACCGGATTCGGGAAACTGGCGAGCGTGCGGATCGAGGCCGGCGACCTCGCGACGCTCCAGCGCAACATCGTGCTCTCCCACGCCGCCGGAATCGGCGAGCCGAGCCCCGTGCCGGTGGTGCGGCTGATGCTGGCGCTCAAGCTCGCGAGCCTGGCGCAGGGCGCCTCGGGCGTGCAGCCCGCCACCCTCGACCTCTTGGGCGCGATGCTCGCCCGCGACGTGATCCCGGTCGTGCCCTGCCAGGGCTCGGTGGGGGCGTCCGGCGACCTGGCGCCGCTCGCCCACATGGCCGCGGTGATGATCGGGGTCGGCGAGGCTTTTACGCCGGCCGGCCGCCTGCCCGCCGCCGAGGCGCTGGCGGCGGCCGGCCTCGTCCCGGCCTCGCTCGGCCCGAAGGAGGGACTGGCCCTTCTCAACGGCACCCAGTTCTCGACCGCCAACGCGCTGGCCGGCCTGTTCGAGGCCGAAGCGGTGCTGCAATCGGCCCTCGTCGTCGGCGCGCTCGCGACCGACGCGGCACGGGGCTCCGATGCGCCGTTCGATCCGCGCATCCACGCGCTGCGCCGCCACCCCGGCCAGATCGCCACCGCGGCGACGCTGCGCGCCCTGATGGCCGGCAGCGCCATCCGGGCCTCGCACCTGACCGGCGACGAGCGGGTGCAGGACCCCTACTGCCTGCGCTGCCAGCCCCAGGTGATGGGCGCCTGCCTCGACCTGCTGCGCCAGGCCGCCGAGACGCTGGCGACGGAGGCCAACGGCGTCTCCGACAACCCGCTGATTTTTTCCGAGACCGACGAGGCCCTGTCCGGCGGCAACTTCCACGCCGAGCCGGTGGCCTTCGCCGCCGACATGATCGCCATGGCGCTCTGCGAGATCGGCTCCCTGTCGGAGCGGCGCATCGCCATGCTGGTCGATCCGGCGCTCTCGGGCCTGCCGGCCTTCCTGACGCCGAAGCCGGGGCTGAATTCCGGCTTCATGATCCCGCAGGTCACCGCTGCGGCGTTGGTCTCCGAGAACAAGCAGCGGGCGATGCCGGCGAGCGTCGATTCGATCCCGACCTCCGCCAACCAGGAGGACCACGTCTCGATGGCCGCCCACGGCGCCCGCCGCCTGCTGCCGATGGCCGAGAACGCCGCCGCCGTGGTGGCGATCGAGGCCCTGGCGGCCGCGCAGGGCTGCGACTTCCACGCGCCGCTCATCTCGAGCCCGGCCCTGGAGGCGGTGCGGGCGCGGCTGCGCGCCGAGGTGCCCCGCCTCGACGACGACCGGCACTTCCACCCCGACATCGCGGCGGCGCTCGCGCTGGTGCGAGATGGCAGCCTGGTCGCTGCGGTGGCGGGGGTGTCTCTGCCGGTGCTCGACTAGAAGCCATCCATCCGCTCGATAGAATCGATGCGATTTTTGTTTGATCGGTTCAGATCAATGAAAGCGCGGGATCCCCTCTCGCGTATGGGAGAGGGGAGATTTGCCATGTTTTATTCGAATATATCAATCAATATTGTAGATACTCATCGATGAGCGGATCTGCCCGTCCAACCTGATACCCGTCGAAGCAAATCGCGCCCTGACTTCCCCTCCCG
>NZ_JTHF01000081.1 GCF_001043895.1 Methylobacterium indicum | reverse complement strand
GCAATCAGTCAAACAGGCTCTCAGAAAGCCATATCATGAGATTAAATGTCCGGAAAATCGTCGTGACCGGACATTGCTGCCATAGTTTGCGAGGCGCCGCTTTGGGTCAGGACCGGCGGTTCGGGCCGGGGTGAGCGCCAACCTCGCCCTATCGAGCCCGACCCTCGGCTCGCACAGTCATCACCACAGTTGCGGAAGTGCGGGCTGGCGCCGACAACGCCGCTATATCATCAGCGATCATGCCGGTCGGTGCGACAGCGTCGAATTCAGCTGACAACCGCATCAGGCAGGACAGGTTGGTTGCGGTGTGCCAAACAGCCTCCACCAGGCGATGGATCACGTCACCACGGTCGCGGACTTCCCGTTTCCAACTCGCAAAGGCTTTGCGAGCGAAGCCCGCGTATATACCCCAGGGAGATTGAGGCGAAATTCGTCGCCCGACAGCAACAATCAAGCGTCCACGACAGCGTGCCGCGTCACGAGATCATGATACACCGTCGCCACAGAAGTGTGCTACATTGCTGGTACAGGCAACCATGAAAACGCTCAAAAAACAATGTTCTATGGTGACGTGCCTCAATCCCGTAGGGCGCGCCATGCGGTGTAATCATTGAGCTATTGGCTTTTTCGGACTTTCCCGGGAGGGGCGCTAGGACCGGTTGCGATCGTGCCTCCCCGCCATGGGCGATGCGGCGGCCGGAGCCCGGTCCGGCTGACCGCGCCGTCGAAGGGCGGCTGAGCAGCCGTGCCCTGTCTTCAGCCCGCGGGCGCGGTCGCCGTCATCGAGGGGCGCTGCGCAAAATCGGCATACCATGACGCCACGCGCGGACGACCGCTGCGCCAGTCCAGATCGGGGAAGCGAAAATCCAGGTAGCCGAGACCGCACCCAAAGGTGACCGTGCCGATGTCGAGGCGCGAGCCGAGGTCCATCCTCTCCATGCTGTCGATCGCGTCTGTCACCTTCTCGATCTGACCGCGGCTCCAGTCGGCCCAGCGCAGGCTCTCTGGCCGGAGCACCGCTTCGTAGCGTGCAAGCAGGGCGGCCCCGAGCAGGCCGTCTCCCAGGGCCGCGTCAGTCAGGTTGCGCCAGCGCTCCGTGCCCGTTCCGAAGAAGCGGCCGCCGCCGAGATCGTCGAGGTACTCGCAGATCACTCGGCTGTCGTACAGGACGGTGCCGTCATCTGTGAAGAAGGTCGGGACCTGACCGATCGGGTTGTGCTGCCGGATCGTCGCGTCGCGCTGGACCGGACCAGCGGCGCTCGGCAGGCGCTCGATCCGGTCGGCAAGGCCGAGCTCGTGGGCCACCACCATGACCTTCCGGACGTAGGGCGAGGCGGGGGAGTAGTAGATCTTCATCGGGGACGTTTCTCCGGTGATCGGATCAGGCCGGCTCATCGCCGGGCTTGGGTTGAACGCGATCGAAATTGTCGCGCAGGAACAGGCCGGCGAAGTACACGTGCTCGCGCATCAGGTCCTCGGCCCGGGCCGGGTCGCGGGCGAGGAGCGCCGCCAGGATCCGGTGGTGGTCGTCGTGCGAGCGCCGGATCACCCCGTAATCGTGCCAGAGAATCACCCGGCCGGACACGAACGGGATCGAATGGGTCTGACGCACGAAGCGCTCGACCCACGGATTGCGCGAGAGCGAGATAATCGCGTCGTGGAAGCGCTCGTTCATCGCCTGGTAGGGCTGCAGGTCGCCATCCGCCAGCGCGCCGCCCGCGAGGATGCGGTCGCCCTCCTCCAGGCAGGCGCGCAGGGCCGCGGCGACCGCGTCCGGAACGCCGTTCGCCGCGGCCAGCCGGCAGGCCAGCCCCTCGATCGAGGCGCGGACCTCATAGGCGGCGAACACGTCCTCGGCCCCGAACCGCCGCACGACGTAGCCGCGCTTGGGCTGGTAATCGAGCAGGCGCTCGGTCGCCAGCAGGGTCAGGGCCGCCCGCAGGGGCGTGCGCGAGACGCCCAGACGATCGGCCAGGGGCACCTCCTCCAGCCGCTCGCCCGCCGGCAGGGTCCCGTCGAGGATCCAGCCGCGCAGGATCTCCGTCACGTCCTGAGATCGCGTTCGCATCATGGATACATAGACCCGCTTTTGACGCTCTGAAAGAGTAATTTTTCCTTGACAACAGGGATTCATGTATCCAAGTTCGACCTAACAAGAACCGAGGAGGAAACGGCCGTGAACCGCATCGCGCTCGTGACGGGAGGGGGCCGCGGCATCGGGCAGGAAGTCTGCCGCGTCCTCGCGGAGGCCGGCCTGACCGTCGCTGCCGCGGATATCGACGCGGAGTCCGCCCGCCGCAGCGCCGCCGGCCTGCCCGGCCCGGGCCATGCCGGCTACACGGTGGACGTGGCCGACGAGGCCTCTGTCGAGGCGCTGTTCGCCGCGGTCGAGGACGATCTCGGGCCGGTCGCGGTCCTGGTCTGCAATGCCGGCAAGCTCCTCCTGCACGAGGGGCGCCGGCCGCTCATCGCCGAAACCTCGCTGGCCAACTGGCACGACATGCTGGGGGTGAACGCCACCGGGACCTTCCTGTGCGCCCGCGCCTTCCTGCGGCGGCGCCAGAAGCGGCCGGTCCCGCACGGGCGGGTCGTGACCTTCTCGTCGGTGGCGGCCCAGCTCGGCGGCTACAACGCCAGCGCCGCCTACATCGCCGCCAAGGCCGCCATCCTGGGCCTCACCAAGGCGGTCGCCCGGGAGGGCGCGCCGCTCGGCATCACCGCGAACGCGGTCGCCCCGGGGCTGATCGACACCGACATGATGCGGCTCGCCGCCGGCGGAGCCGGCACGACGCCGGCCTCCACAGCCAACGTGCCGCTCGGCCGCCTCGGCCAGCCCCGCGACGTCGCCGAGGCCGTGGCGTTCCTGGCCTCGCCGGCCTCCGCCTACCTGACCGGGACCACGCTCGACGTGAACGGCGGCTACCGGATGCAGTAGATCGGGTCACGCCGACACCAAATCACGAAAAAACAAAGACGACATGAGACGGGAGGAAGCGGTGACGAAGCACAGTCTGAGCCGGATCGCGCTCGCCGTGGCGGCGCTCGCAGGCCTGGCCGCCCCGGCCCGGGCGGACGAGCCCGGGCTGACGCCGACGAGCATCAAGATCGGGATGTTCGGCCCGCTCTCGGGCGCCTCGATGGCCTACGGCTTCGACGTCATGAACGCCGCCCGGATGTACTACGACAAGATCAACAAGGAAGGCGGCATCCACGGACGCAAGATCGTGATCGTCCAGGAGGACGACCGCTGCAACGCCAACGACGTCGTCGCGGCGGTCAAGAAGCTCGTCGAGCAGGACGGCGTGTTCCTGCTCAACGGCGGATCGTGCTCCGCGCCGGTCGTCGCCGCCAAGGACTACGTCGTGCGCGCGGGCGTGCCGTGGGTGATGCTCAACGCCTCGGGCGACGGCGCGCTCTACCCGCCGCAGCCCAACATCTACGGCGCCTTCTCGATCTCGCAGCGCGCGATGGGCGGCTCGGTCGTCGAGTTCGCCAGCAAGGAGCTGAAGGCGAAGAAGATCGCCTACATCAACCACGACGACGCCTACGGCGCCTGGAACCTGGAGGGCGCCCGCTTCCAGGCCAAGGACAACGGCGTCACCTTGGTGCCCGAGTCGGTGAGCCCGTCGATCACCGACGTCACCGCCCCGGTCCTGAAGATGCGTGCCTCGGGCGCCGACGCCCTGGTAATTGCCACCTACGCCCGGCCGGCCCAACTGATCCTCAAGAAGGCGCAGGAGCTCGGCTTCAACAAGCCGATCGTCATCGCGGTGAACGCTATCGCCAACCTGAAGCAGCTCGCCGACAACGTCGGCTCGAAGGACGCCTTCCGCAACGTCTATATCGAGGAGGTGCTATCGGCCAAGCCCGGCTCGGAGAAGCTGTCCTGGATCTACGACCTCTACAAGGCGAACTATCCCGACCTCGCCGGCAAGCCCGACCACCCGCAGGTCTACATGCCCTACGGCATCCCCTCGGCGATGACCGTGGTGAAGGCGCTCCAGGCCGCCGGACCGAACCCGACCCGCGCCAAGGTGATCGAGGCCCTTGACCGCACCGATTTCGACAGCGGCGTCATGGCCGGGCCGATCGTACTGACGAAGACCGAGCACGCCGCCCAGAAGGCGTCGACCTACTTCAAGTTCGACGGAGAGGGGCTGACGGCGGTGCCTGGTAGCTTCGCCAGCCGCTGGACCTATCAGAGCCAGTAATCTCGGGCCGCTATTCTTGGCCTAATAACCTTCGACCCTTCATCTCGGGCCAGTGATCGCCAGACCATGGATTCCGACATCGTCTTCCTGTTCCTCCAGCAGGGCATCGCCTCCGGTCTGGTGACCGGCTCGGTCTACGCCCTGCTGGCGCTCGCCCTGGTGATCGTGTTCCGCACGACCGACGTGGCGAACTTCGCCGAGGGCGAGTTCTACATGGCGGCGGCCTACCTGGCGTTCTTCCTGATCGCGATCGTCGGGCTGCCGCTCTGGGCGGCGGCACCCGCGATGGTGGCCCTGATCGCCGCCGCCTCCGGCCTGTTCCAGCGGGTGGTGCTGCGGCGGGTCGCGGCGGCGCGCGGGGTCTCGGTCAACCTCGTCATCGCGACGCTGGGCCTGTCCTACGTGCTCAAGGGCGCGGTGCGCGCCACGGGCTTCGGCGACACGCCGCGCTCCTTCCCCTCGGTCGTGCCCGATGGGTCGGTCACCCTCGGCCAGGCATCCCTGAGCTACCTCGACCTCGCGATCCTCGTCACTGCGCTGGCGGTGATGGCGGCGTTCTTCGCGGTGTTCAACCTGACCCGCACCGGGCGGGCGATGCGGGCGGTCGGCATGAACCGGCGCGCCGCCCAGCTCGTCGGCATCAATCTCGGCCGCACCGAGCGGCTGGTCTGGATCTTCTCCGGCGGCATCTCGGCGATCGCCGCGATCCTGATCGCCCCGAAGCTCCTGATGACCGCCGAGATGGGGGGCGTCGTCACCCTCGCCTTCGCGGCGGCGATCGTCGGCGGGTTCACGAGCCTGCCGGGGGCGGTGGTCGGCGGCTTCATCATCGGCATCGCCGAGAACCTCGTCGGCCTCTTCGTCTCGACCCGGGCGATCACCGTCGCCCCGTTCGTGATCATCATGCTGGTCCTGATCTTCAAGCCGCAGGGTCTGTTCGGCGGCCGTCTCCGGGTGAGGAAGGTATGAGCGCGCGCACCCTCGCCGCCGTCGCGGTCCTCCTCGTCGGGCTCGGCGTCGCGCTGCCGGCGCTCGCCACCGGCTACGTCGTCTATATCGGCAACCTGCTCCTCGTCTTCGTGGTGCTGTCGCTCGGGCTCCACGTCGTCATCGGCGAGGCCGGCCAGTTCTCCCTAGCGCATGCGGCCTTCTACGGCATCGGCATCTACACGGCGGCGCTCGGCGCGGGTGTGCTGGGACTGCCGTTCTGGGCCGCCCTCCTGGCCGGCGGCCTGCTCGCGGCCCTGTGCGGGCTTGCCATCGGGGTCCTGTCCCTGCGCATGCGCGACATCTACCTGGCCCTGTCGACCTTCGCCTTCGGCGAGGCGATGCAGTGGGTCTTCCTCAACTGGACCTCGGTGACGGGCGGGCCGAACGGGCTCGCGATCCCGCCGACCTCGGTGTTCGGCCACCCGATCCTCTCCGACAAGGCCGCCTTCCCGCTCGTCGCCGGGGTGACGCTGGTCTTCGTCGCCCTGGTGGCGGGCCTGCACGCCTCGGGCCTCGGCCGCGCCTTCCGGGCGGTGCGGGAATCCGAGGTCGCGGCGGCGGCCGTCGGCATCGACGTGCGGCGCACCAAGCTCCTGGCCTTCACCCTCTCGGCCTTCCTCGCCGGGGCGGCGGGCGGCCTGTTCACCACCTTCTCGACCTTCATCCACCCCGACAGCCTCGGCTTCCAGACCACGATCCTGGTCCTGACGATGATCGTGGTCGGGGGCGTCGGCTCGGTGACGGGGGCGCTCGGCGGCGCGGTCGTGTTCGGGCTGGTCTCGGAGCTGCTGCGCCAGGTGCCGTCCTACCAGGAGATGATCTACGGCGGCATCCTGATCCTCGTGATGATGTACGCGCCGCGCGGCGTCTTCGCGCGCCTCGGCCGGCGGTGAGCACCCCGATGGACGATCTCCTCAGCCTCGACGCCCTCACGATGCGCTTCGGCGGCCTCACGGCGGTGAACGGCCTGTCGATGGCCGTGAAGCGCGGCACGATCCACGCCCTGATCGGCCCCAACGGCGCCGGCAAGTCGACCGTGTTCAACTGCGTGTCGCGGATCTACCGCCCGAGCGCCGGCCGCATCCGCTTCGACGGGCGCGACGTCACCGGGCTGCCCGCCCACGCCATGGCGGGGCTCGGCATCGCCCGCACGTTCCAGAACCTCGAGCTCTTCAACGAGCTCACCGTGCTCGAGAACGTGATGCTCGGGGCCTATTCCCGCCACGAGACCCGCCTGATCGATCGCCTGCGGCCGGGCTCGCCCAGGACCCGGGCCTGGGCGGAGGAGATCCTGGAGGGCACGGGCCTGAAGGATTGCCGCGAGACGAAGGCGAACGGCCTCGATTTCGGGCGCCAGAAGCTCCTCGAGGTCGCCCGCGCGCTCGCCCTGTCGCCGACGCTGCTGCTGCTCGACGAGCCGGCCGCCGGCCTGCGCTCGCGCGAGATCGAGCGCCTCGACGCGATCCTGACCGGGCTGAACCGGGAGCGCGGCATCACGGTGCTGCTGGTGGAGCACGTGATGCAGCTCGTCATGTCGATCTCCGACACGATCACCGTCCTGAGCTTCGGCGAGAAGATCGCCGAGGGCACGCCGGCCGGCGTGCGCGGCGATCCCCGGGTGATCGAGGCCTATCTCGGCACGACGCAGCCGGGCGAGGCGGCGCGCGAGGAGACGGCATCCGGGGAGGCGGCGCATGGCTGACCTCCTCGAGCTTGCCGACGTCTCGGCCGGCTACGGCCGCATCGAGGCCCTGTCGGGCGTGAGCCTGCGCGTGCCGGAGGGCGGGATCGTCGCGCTTCTCGGCGCGAACGGCGCGGGCAAGACCACGACGCTCAACGTCATCTCAGGCATCGTCGCGCCGACACGCGGCGAGGTCCGCTTCCGCGGCCGCTCCCTGCGCGGCCTCGGCTCGGACGCGATCGTCGCCGCCGGCATCTCGCAGGTGCCGGAGGGGCGCGAGATCTTCCGCGACATGAGCGTGCACGAGAACCTCGTCATCGGCGCGCACGGAAGGCGCGACAAGGCCGGCATCGCCCGCGACATCGAGGTGATGACCGGCTATTTCCCGATCCTCGCCAAGCGCTTCCGGCAGATGGCCGGCACCATGTCGGGCGGCGAGCAGCAGATGCTGCTGATCGCCCGCGCCCTGATGGCGCGCCCCCATCTCCTGCTGCTCGACGAGCCGTCGCTCGGCCTGTCGCCGCTCCTGGTGCAGCAGATCTTCGACATCATCGTGCGGCTGCACCGCGAGGAGAAGCTGACGCTCCTCATCGTCGAGCAGAACGCCGCCGTGGCGCTCGCCGTCTCGGACCACGCCACCATCCTCGAGAACGGCGAGGTGGTCGCGCAAGGCCCCTCCGCCGCGCTCGCCGCCGACGACAGCCTGCGCGCGGCCTATCTCGGCGCCTGATCGCCCGGGAGCGCATCCGCAAGGAGATCCACCATGAGCGACAGACCCACCGCCCTGGTCACGGGGGCCGGCAGCGGCATCGGGCGGGCGATCGCCGAGCGCCTGGCCGAGGACGGCTTCCACGTGGTCGTGGCCGATCTCGACGCCGCCCGCGCCGAGGCGGTGGCCGACGCGCTGCGCGCGCAGGACCGCTCGGCCGAGGCGCGCCAGGTCGACGTCACCGACGAGGCCGCGGTGACGGCGCTCGTCGCCGACCTCCCGCCGCTGCGGGCGCTCGTCAACAATGCGGGCTTCTTCCGCGACAAGCCGATCGCCACGACGACGCCCGAGGATTTCCGGCGCGCCTACGAGGTCAACGCCATCGCGCCGTTCCTCCTCGCGAAGGCGGCGCTCGCGCGGATGGAATCCGGCGCCCGGATCGTCAACATCGCCTCGCGGGCCTATCTCGGGGCGCTCAACCAGGTCGACTATGTCGCCTCGAAGGGGGCCGTCGTCAGCCTGACCCGGGCGCTCGCCATGGAGGTGATCCGGCGCGGCATCCTGGTCAACGCGGTGGCGCCGGGCCTCATCGACACGCCGCTCCTCCAGCAGATGACGCCGGAGCGGATCGCCGCCCAGCTCGCCCTCCAGCCGACCGGCCGGGCCGGCCGGCCCGAGGACGTGGCCAACGCCGTGTCCTTCCTGGTCTCGCCCCGCACCGACTTCATCACCGGCCAGGTTCTGTTCGTCGACGGCGGCAAGTCGCTCGGCGGCACCGCCGTCTGACCACCCCGGGAGCCCGCGCCATGACCGAACCCTTCGTCGCCCTCGTCACCGGTGCCGGCTCCGGGATCGGCCGCGCCACCACCCTGCGCTTCGTGCGTGCGGGTGCGCGGGTGCTCGCCGTCGATCTCAACGAGGCGGGCCTGACGGAGACGAGCCGCCTGGCAGGCGAGTCCGAGGCGGTCGCGCTCCTCGTCAAGGACGTCACCGCCGACGACGCGCCGAGCGCCGCCGTCGCCGCGGCGCTCGCGCAGTTCGGCCGTCTCGACTGGCTCGTGAACAATGCCGGCATCGGCAACGCCAAGGCGGCGGACCAGACGAGCGACGCGGAGTGGGACCGCTACGTCGACATCAACCTGCGGGCTTTGTTCCGCTTCTCGCGCGAGGCGCTGCCGCACCTGGCGCCGGGCCGGGGGGCGATCGTCAACCTCGCCTCGGTGTTCGGGCTGTTCGGCCATCCGCGGGTCGCGCCCTACGCCGCCACCAAGGCCGCGGTCGTCGGTCTGACCCACCAGATGGCGGCCGATTACGGGCCGAAGGGGATCCGCGTGAACGCCGTCGCGCCCGGGGTGATCGAGACCGCGCTCACGCGCGAGCGCATCGACACGGATGCGCGCTTCCAGGCGCTCAACATCGACCCGATCCCCTTCCCGCGCCTCGGCCGGCCGGAGGACGTCGCCAACGCGATTTACTTCCTGTGCTCGGAGGAAGCCGCCTATATCAGCGGCCACGTGCTGGCGATCGACGGCGGCTGGAGCGTCACCAACTACTCGCGCCGGGGCGACGCGCTGTGAGCGGGCCGCCAGCCGACGCCCTCCCGGCGACCTTCGATGTCGAGACCGACGTGATCTGCGTCGGCGCCGGCGCCGGTGGCATGAGCGCCGCGCTCACCGCCGCGATCGAGGGGCTCTCGGTGATCATCGTCGAGAAGACCGACAAGGTCGGCGGCTCGACCGCCGTCTCGGGCGGGGCGGTCTGGATCCCGAACACCGACCGCGGCGCGGCGGCCGGCCATCCCGACACGCTGGAGCGGGCGAAGCTCTACCTCGACCGCATCGTCGGCAACTGGTCGAGCGATGCGATGAAGCTTGCCTATCTCGAGGCCGGGCCGAGGATGCTCGACTATCTCGAGCGGCACACCGAATTGCGGCTCGCGGCGCGGACCTCTTCGCCGGACTACTACCCCGATACCGAGGGCGCCTCGATGGGCGGGCGCGCGATGGACCCGCTGGCCTTCGACGGCCGGCGGCTCGGGGCCCATTTCGCCACCCTGCGCGACCCGCTGCCCGAGTTCACGGTGCTCGGCGGCATGATGGTGACGATGACGGACGTCTACCATCTCCTCGGCGTGACCCGCTCGCTGGCCTCGTGGAAGCACGGGATGACGCTCGTCGCCCGCTACGCCGCCGACCGCCTGCGCCACCACCGCGGCACCCGCCTCGTCCTCGGCAACGCGCTCGCGGCGCGGCTCTACCGGAGCGTCCTCGATCGCGGGATTCCGGTCTGGCTCGACAGCCCGGCGCGGCGCCTCCTCGTCGAGGGCGGGCGCGTCGTCGGCCTCGTGGTCGCGCGCGAGGGGCGCGAGGTCGCGATCCGCGCCCGGCGCGGCGTCGTGCTCGCCACCGGCGGCTTCCCGCACGATCCGGAGCGCCGCGCCGCCCTGCTGCCGCATCCGGTCGGTCCCTGGTCGATGGCGCCGGCCGGC
Source organism: Methylobacterium indicum (assembly GCF_001043895.1). GTDB lineage: Bacteria > Pseudomonadota > Alphaproteobacteria > Rhizobiales > Beijerinckiaceae > Methylobacterium > Methylobacterium indicum. The sequence goes on along the minus strand of NZ_JTHF01000081.1, from coordinate 35,972 downwards.
AACACCGGCGACGGGCTGCGCCTCGGCGAGGCCGCCGGCGCGGTCGTGCGGGGCGAGAACGCCGCGAACGTCTTCCACGCGCCGGTCTCGCTCCTCGAGAAGCCCGACGGCACGGTGCTGCGCTATCCCCACCTCGTCTGGGAGCGGGCGAAGCCCGGCCTGATCGGGGTCAACGGCGCGGCCAAGCGCTTCGTCAACGAGTCGACCTCGTACCACGAGTTCGGCCTCGCCATGCACGAGAGCCACCGGAGCGTGCCGAGCATCCCGGCCTTCCTGATCTGCGATGCGGATTTCCTCCGGCGCTGGGGCCTCGGCCTCGCGCTGCCCGGCGGGCGCCCGTTCCGCAAGCTCGTGAAGGCCGGCTACCTCGTCGAGGGCCGCACCCTCGACGATCTCGCGCGCCAGCTCGGCCTCGACGGCACCGTCCTCGCCGAGACCGTCGCGGCGTTCAACCGCGGCGCGCGGGAGGGGCGCGACGCGGCGTTCGGCAAGGGCGGCGACGCCTACAACCGCTATCTCGGCGACCCGACGGTCAAGGACGGCAACCCTTGTCTCGGCACGGTCGAGACCGCGCCGTTCTACGCCGTGCGGGTCTATCCCGGCGACATCGGCACCGCCGGCGGGATCGTGACCGACGAGAACGCCCGCGTGCTCGACCGCGACGGCGCGCCGATCCCCGGCCTCTACGCCGCGGGCAACGACATGAACTCGGTCATGGGCGGCACCTATCCGGGGCCCGGCATCACGCTGGGACCTGCCCTCACCTTCGGCTGGCTCGCCGGCCGCCACTTGGCCGGGGCGTGAGGTCGGAAGCGTGATCCGATTTCGAGTGGGACAATGGTTTCCGGGCCCGAATTCGGACGTGACGGCGTTGTCCAATACCGCCGCAAGGGCTTCCTCCTTCACAGCGGACATCCAAAGCAGCAGGGCTGATGGTCCGCATGGGGTGGGGAGCGGGATTTGACCAGCCTGCCGTGAGCGGACGTGCTGTCCTGCGCGCGATCCAGACGCAAAGCGGGCCCTACCGCAGCCCCCAAAGATCAGATTTGCGGCGACGAGATCCTCGAGCCTAATGTCGGATACCTCCCCCTCCTCTTTCGGTGAGCGATCCCCGACGATCAGGATCGATACCTTCGGTGCCTGCGGATATGATCCAAAAGGGCGCGCAGCTTCGGGGCCACGTTTCGCCGGCTGGGATAGTACAGGAAGAACCCCGGAAAGAACGGGCTGAACGCTTCCAGTAACGGGACGAGTTCGCCCCGTTCGATCCATGGCCGAAAAGACTCTTCCAAGCCGAACGTGATGCCGCCACCCGCAACGGCCATGCGGATCATGAGGGCCATGTCGTTGGTCGTCACCTCAGGCTCGACGTCGACCACGAAGTCCCGCCCGGCTTCCGTAAATTCCCAGCGGAACGCCGCTGCACGCGGTGCCGGCCGCCATCCGATGCAGCGATGCGTAGCGAGATCGCGCGGATGGGTTGGCGCGCCCTGCTGCGCCAGGTAACTGGGCGCGCAAACGGCGAGCTGCCGCTGGTCGTCCGAGACCGGTAGCGCGATCATGTCCCCCTCAATCACCTCGCCAAGGCGCACACCGGCGTCGTAGCCGTGCGCAATGATATCGATCTCCTCGTCGCTCACGAGCACGTCGAGTTGGACGTCGGGGCAAGCCTCGGCGAAGCCGACGAGGAGAGGGCCCGACAGGAAGCCCTCCGCAATGGACGACACGACGAGGCGCAGCTGACCACGAGGCCCGGCCCCGAGGTGGCGGATCGTCCCCAACGCGGCCCGAATGTTGCCAAGAGATGGTGCGATCTCCGCGTGGAGCAGTTCGCCGGCTTCCGTGAGGCCCACGCTCCGGGTGGTCCGCTGGACGAGCGCGACGCCCATGGCGTCCTCCAGGCGGCGGATCGTCTGGCTCACCGCCGAGCGAGTAACGCCCAGGCGATCCGCCGCCGCACGGAAGCTACGTTCCTCGACAACGAGGATGAAAGTTGCGAGCGCATTCAGGTCGGGTATCATTGTTAAGCCATTCTAACCAAATTGTCGTGCAAGAGCCAGCTATCGACGACGGCGCGCATCACTCACCCTCCTCGTCACGATCCGGAGCAGGCGAACGGGCTTCGCGCATCGGTCGAACTGACGAGGAGGTTCAGGATGTCCTTGAACAAGACGGTACTGGTGACGGGGGCATCGAGCGGCATCGGCGTCGGCATCGCCCGGGAACTCGCCGCCGCCGGCGCCCGGCTGATGCTCGGAGCGCGCCGCACCGACCGCCTCGAGGCTCTCGCCGAGGAGCTCCGGCGCGCGGGAGGCTCCGTCAGCACGCGGCGCCTGGACGTGACGGAACGGGGCGACGTCGCAGGCTTCGCCGATGCCGCCCGGCGAGAGTTCGGGCAGGTCGACGCCATCGTCAACAACGCGGGCGTGATGCCGCTGTCGCTTATGGCATCGCTCAAGGTTGACGAGTGGGACCGCATGATCGACGTGAACGTCAAGGGCGTCCTCTACGGGATCGCCGCAGTTCTCCCGGAGATGACTGCCCGCGGCTCGGGCCATGTCGTGAACATCGCCTCGATCGGCGCGCTCGCCGTGTCGCCTACCGCCGCTGTGTATTGCGCGACGAAGTTCGCAGTGCGTGCGATCTCGGATGGCCTGCGCCAGGAGCGCGGCGATATCCGGGTCACTTGCATCCATCCGGGCGTGGTGGAGAGTGAGCTGGCTGACACGATCACCGATCCGGCGGCGGCAGAAGCCATGAAGGTTTATCGCGCCATCGCTCTCCAACCCGACGCTATCGGTCGGGCGGTGCGCTACGCACTGGAACAGCCCGACGACGTCGACGTCAACGAGATAGTTGTTCGTCCGACGAAGGCGCCGCACTAGTGCGAGTGATCGTCCTGGTCGCAGCGACGAGCCTCATTGGATCTCTCGGAACCCTCGCGCGTGCGGAGACCGTGGTGGCGACGACTGCGCACCCATATGCTGGCCTGTGGATCACCGACGATGCCCGGGTTCGCCATGAACTGCTTCCGAGCGGCCGCTACATCGAGGCGCGTGGCACGCGCGAAGGCGCCTATCGCGGGCGCTACGAGGTGAGCGGCACCCGTATCGAGTGCTGGGACGATACCGGCTTCACGGCCGACGGTGTCTTCGTCGATGCCAACACGCTCCACCATGGCGGCATGGTGCTGCGCCGTCGGGAGCAAGCACCTCTCGCATTACCGGCTCGATAGACGCCGCCGCCATAGGCACGTGCCCCAACGCAAGGTCGCCCCCTGAGCGCCCTGCTATCCTCCCCTCACGGAGATCGACGATGACGACAACCCCGATGTTCCGGCTCGCACTCCCTGTCCGGCGGCTCGCTCTCGCGGCGGCCGTCGCGCTGAGCGTCACGCCCATGCTCGTCTCCAGAGCCTCGTCCGACACGCCCGTCGCGAAGCGTAACGAAACCACCGTGCGCGAGGCTTTTCAGCGGTGGGCCGCAGGCGCCAGCATCTTCCCGACGCTGCTCGCCCCGGACGTCGTCTGGACGATCCCGGGCTCGGGCCCGGTGGCCGGCACCTATAGAGGTCTGACGGACTTCTCCGAGCGGGCGTCTGGACCGCTGTTGAGCCGTCTCGCGACGCCAATCGTTCCGCAGGTTCACCACATCTGGGCGATCGCGGACACGGTCATCGTCCGCTTCGAGGCGAGCGCTACGACGACCGCCGGGCATCCGTACCGAAACCAGTACGTCTGGATCCTCCGCATGAAGGACGGTGTCGTCGCCAATGGGGAAGCCTTTCTGGACCTCGGCGCCTACCAGCAGGTCGTAGACGATAACCCGCGTCGGCCGCGATAGGAGCGTCTTGTACGAAATTCGGTTGATTGCGTCGCAATGCGGATTTCGGCTTTGCTCATGTGGGTCGAGGAAGCTGCGCCGCGCGGGCTGGCGAGCCGGGTTCCGGCGGAGGATCACCGTTTGGCCGAGCAGCGGGACGCCCAGGTATCCGTGCAACATGCCCGGCTCGAAGCTCAGGCCCAGTAGTAGCGGCTCGCTCTGACCATTGCCCCGCTTTTCATTCGGCGTCAGGCTGCCGCGAGGGATGAGCCGCCTGGAAAGCGGGATGCGCCTCGCCAAGCGCGACCGCGCGCGCGATCCTCGGGAATGGGTCTAAGGAAACCGCGAAGCGCCGGGCGGCGTAGACCTGTGGGACCAGGTACACGTCGGCGAGCCCGGGCTCTGGGCCGAAGCAGAAGCCGTCGTCGCCGATCAGCGCCTCGATCGCTGCGAAACCCTCGGAGATCCAGTGCCCGATCCAGGCCGCTACGTCCTCGTCGGAGCGGCCGAGGTCGCGCCGCAAGTGGTTGAGCGGCCCGACATTGTGAAGCGGATGGATGTCGCAGCCGATGATCGCCGCCGCCGCCCGCACCCGGACCCGCGCGACCGGATCAGCCGGTAGGAGCGGCGGGTCCGGGTAGACCTCCTCCAGGTACTCGATGATCGCCGGGGACTGGATCAGCACGCTCCCGTCGTCGAGGACGAGACTCGGCACGCGTCCCTGCGGGTTGATCCGCCGGTAGGCCTTGCTGCGATGCTCGCCGCCGTTGCGCACGAGATGGACCGGCACCTGGTCGGGCGTTAGGCCCTTCAACGCCAGCGCGCTGCGCAGGCGATAGGACGAGGTCGAACGCCAGTAGCTGTAGAGCCTCATGCGACCGCTCCGAGGATGACCGCGCGACACTCGCCGAACCCGACAGTCGCAAAGCCTTCGCGCACGCCGCGGGCCCGCAGGATGATCTCATCGCCATCCTCCAGGAAACGGCGCTCCTCCCCTGAGGCGAGCCGGATCGGCTCCTTGCCCCCAAGAGTCGCTTCGACAAGGCTGCCGCAGGCGTCGCGGCCTGGCCCAGAGATCGTCCCAGTGCCGAGGAAGTCGCCCGGCTGGAGATTGCAGCCACCGCTGGCGTGATGGGCCACCATCTGAGCCATGGTCCAGTACATGTGCCGGGTGTTCGAGGTCGAAATCCGGTGCGGGGCGAGGCCGGCCGCGCGCAGGCCCGGCGTCATCAGGAGCACGTCGAGACTGATGTCGAAGGCGCCACCGCGCTGGTCGGCGGCGTCGAGGAGGTAAGGCAGGGGCGTCGGATCGCCCGCAGGCCGAGCCGCCTGCGGCACGCGGAACGGCGCCAGCGCCTCCGGGGTGACGATCCATGGCGAGATCGTCGAGGCGAAGTTCTTGGCAAGGAAGGGGCCGAGGGGCTGGTATTCCCAAGCCTGGATGTCGCGGGCCGACCAGTCGTTGAGCAGGCAGTAGCCCGCGATATGGTCCTGCGCCTCTCCGATCGGGATCGGCGTGCCGAGCTCGTTGCCGGGCCCAATCCAGACGCCGAGCTCGAGTTCAAGGTCGAGCCGCTGCGACGGCCCGAAGGACGGCTCTGCCGCGTCCGGCGCCCTGGACTGTCCATGCGGCCGGCGCACCGGTGTGCCGGAAGGCCGGATCGATGAGGCGCGACCGTGGTAACCGATCGGCACGTGCTTGTAGTTCGGCAGAAGTGGGTTGTCGGGCCGGAACTGCTTGCCGATGTTCTCGGCATGGTGGATGCCGACGTAGAAGTCGGTGTAGTCGCCGATCTGCGCTGGCAGATGCAGTGTGCAGGCGGCCGCCTCGTGCAGGAGCGGAGCGATCCTGCCGCGTTCGGTACAGCCCTCGCTGAGCAGCTCGGAGAGGGCTGCGCGCAGGGCGCGGCGCGGCGCGGCGCCGAGCGCGAGCAGCGCGTTGAGGCCAGTGCCCGTGGCGGCCTCGGCCGCTGCTCCGGCCGCGCCCGAGAGCAGGTTCGCGGAGAGCAGAGCCGGCAGATCCAGGATGGAATCGCCAATCGCGACGCCGGCCCGCGGCGTGCCTTGCGGCGGCGAGAAGATGCCGAGCGGCAAGTTCTGGATCGGGAAGTCCGCGTGGCCGGCGGTACCAGGAACCCAGGACCGCAAGGCGGGATCGTGGGTATGGTCGAGAGTGTCCAGAGGTTTGGAAGGGTGTGTCATCGTGACCGCTCTCACTGCAGGAGGTCCGTGCCCCGGGTTTCGCGGGTCGTCACCATCGCCCAGATCCCAGGCACGACCATCACCGCCGCGTAGATCCCGACCGCCAACGGCGTATGGAAGACTTCCAGCAGCCATGTGCCGATGACGGGAGCCATCGCCCCGCCGAGTACGGCCGCGGCGGAGTAGGCCGTCGACATGGCCGTGTAACGAACGCGAGCCGGAAACAATTCGGTGAAGTAGGCCGACATCCCACCCACGATCACACCGTGGCAGGAGAGTGTGAGAAGCGTCGCTGTCGTGAGTTCCGCGGAGGACGCACCCTTGCCGAGCGTGAAGAGGTAGAAGGCGGCCATCACGCCAGTGACGAGACCAACCAGCGTTACGGGCCGGCGCCCGAACCGGTCCGCCGCGGCACCCGCAGCCAGGATCGCTGCCACTTCGAGGAGAGAACCCCAGAACAAGGCATTCAAGGCGTCCGATCGCGAGGCTGCTAGATAGACCGTAGCGAGGACGATGAAGAACGACGAGAAAAGATAGAATAGAGCGCTCTCAGCCGCCTTAACGAAGAGGACGCGGGCCATATCCGACGGATGTCCGGCGAGCGCCTCGCGCAAAGGTGCGCGTGGAACATCGTGCCGGTTCTTCTGCACTTCGATAAAAGCAGGGGACTCCTCGACACGGCGGCGCACCCAAAATCCGAACAGTATGAGCACCGCCGAGGCGAGGAACGGCAGGCGCCAAGCCCAGTCCGCGAAGGCAGCCTGACCGAAAAAGCCGAGCGCTGCACCAATCGCGGCCGTCGCGAGTACGTTACCGGCTGGCCCGCCGACCATCGGGAAGCCGGTCCAGAGGCCGCGCTGTCGGGCCGGAAGGCTCTCGGCGACGATGACGAGGGCGCCGGTAGACTCACCGCCGACAGCGAAACCTTGAAGAAGGCGTAGCACCACGAGGAGAATGGGTGCGAGCGCACCCACCTGGGCATAGGTGGGCAGTAACCCCATGGCGACGGTCGAGCCGCCCATGAGCAGGAGGCTCGCGACAAGGCTGCGCTTGCGGCCGATCCGATCACCGAGCGCCCCGAAGAACCAACCACCTAGCGGCCGCGCGACAAATCCTACGGCCTGGGTCGCCAGAGCTGCGAGCAGACCTGCGAGTGGATCCGACACAGGAAAGAACGCGGTGTTGAACACCAGGGCCGCGCAAACGGCGAAGATCGCGAAATCATACCATTCCACGATCGTCCCGATGCTACTGGCAACCAAGAGGCGCACTCGCGCTGCCTGATTAGATCGCAATTTTTGCGCGCCGACAGACTGAACATTCATGGAACCTCCTCCCTAAGATCGATTTTTTACTCAAGCGATAGTTGCCCGGCTTTGAGCCGCAACAACATGCGTGCGTATTTGGCGTAAACCAAAATGTATTCCGCGGACTATGATTTTTATAGCCACAGTACGTAATGCAAGATATATGTTGTCAATCCAATATTGATTACGTGTTGGCAGGCGGGTTGAAGTGCCTGGCGAGCTTGCGCCCGTAGCGACCGTAGTCCTTCTGCAGCGCCGGGATCTCGGCGGCGAAGCGGCTGACCTTCTGGGGAAACCGCGTCTCGAACATGAAGGCGAGCGTGCCTTCCAGCTTGTGGGGTTTCAGCTCGGCGTTCGAGGCTTTCTCGAAGGCATCCATGTCGGGCCCGTGCGGCAGCAGCGTGTTGTGCAGCGAGGCGCCGCCCGGCTGGAAGCCGCCGCCGGTCTTGGCGTCGTAGACGCCGTAGACCAGCCCCATGAACTCGCTCATCACGTTGAGGTGGTACCACGGCGGCCGGAAGGTGTTCTCGGCCACCAGCCAGCGGTCGGAGAAGATCACGAAGTCGATGTTGGCGGTGCCGGGGGTCTCGGAGGGCGAGGTCAGCACCGTGAAGATCGACGGGTCGGCGTGGTCGAACAGGATCGGGCCGACCGGCGAGAACTTCCTGAGGTCGTACTTGTAGGGCGCGTAGTTGCCGTGCCAGGCGACCACGTCGAGGGGCGAGTGGTCGATCTCGGCCGCCCATACGGTCCCGCCCCACTTCACCAGCATCGTGCCGGGGGCGTCGCGGTCTTCGTAGGCCGCGACCGGTGTGAGGAAGTCGCGCTGGTTGGCGAGGCAGTTGGCTCCGATGGGTCCGCGCTCCGGCAGGGTGAAGGCGCCGCCGTAATTCTCGCAGAGATATCCGCGAGCGGGGCCGTCGAGGAGGTCCACGGCGAACTTCACGCCGCGGGGGATCACCACGATCTCGCCGGGCTCGACGTTGATGATTCCGAACTCGGTGCGGAAGCGCAAGCGGCCCTGCTGCGGCACGACCAGCATCTCGCCGTCGGCGTTATAGAAGTATTCGTCCTGCATCGAGCGGGTGGCGAGGTAGAGATGCGCGCCCATACCGGCTTGGGACCCGGCATCGCCGGCGGTCGTCATGGTGCGGATGCCATCGATGAAGGAGAGAGGCTCGGCCGGGATCGGGATAGGGTCCCAGCGGAGCGGCGCCGGCGGCAACTCGATGGCCTCGGCGGGCGATGTGAGCCAGAGGTGGGCTTCAACCTTCCGGAAATCGCCCCAGTGCATGACCGTGGGTCGGATGCGGTAGAGCCAGGAGCGCTCGTTGGTGGTGCGCGGCGCGGTGAAGGGCGAGCCGGAGATCTGTTCGGCGTAGAGGCCGTAGGGGCATTGCTGGGGCGAGTTGCGGCCGACCGGCAGGGCGCCGGGCAGCGCCTCGGTCTCGAAGCCGTTTCCGAAGCCCGACATGTAACCACGAGTGATCCCGACCTGGGTCGTGATTCCGCTCTCCGGCGACGCTTGCACGTTCATGGGGTTGCCTCCCTGCACGCCCGCATATAGTTTCATTCGAAACCAACTGAGGAGCTGTTAGTTTCTTATGAAACCATTGTCAACCGCGAGTGAGCCGCTGGCTGTGCATGGTGGGGCGGATGAGCCGAGCCCGGCGCTGCGGTTGGCGACGTTTATGCCTTACCGGCTCAATGTCCTCGCAACGGTCATCAGCGAGGGTTTGGCTCAGCTCTATGCAGAGCGCTTCCTCCTCGACATCCCAGGCTGGCGGGTGCTCGCAACGATAGGAGAATTCGGGGAAATCACTGCCAAGTCGATTGGGCAGCACGCGCACATGAACAAGGTGAAGGTGAGCCGCGCGGTTGCAGATCTTGAGGCGAGAGGATGGATCGAGCGACAACAAAACCCCGATGACATGCGGGAATCCTTTCTCACGCTAACGGTAGAAGGCCAACGCAACTACCGTGAGATTGTACCGCTAGCACATAGCTACGAAGCTCGACTGAGAGCCAATCTTAATGAGCAGGAGCAGCAAATATTCGATCTTGTAATCGACAAAATTCTTGCCAGTGTTTCTGCACGAGAGACACATGAGAATTAATCGCGCTGGTAGAGCAGAATTCATAGTGCCCGAGTTGAATTATGCATAAATTTAATTAGCTCAGAAACACTCGAATGATTCGTCGTAGGTTTCCTTATAATCGCTACGATAGTTACGTCATGAAAACAACCAATAAATATTTGCAATGATAACTGGGAATTTATGCAATGAAATCGAAATAATTTGATGTTTCGAATGCCGCTGTAAATATTAGCTCGATCTTCGAGCTCATTTTGTGCGTTATATTTGTCTAGTCCGGGCATGGTAAGGCAATCTCGCCAGATACAACTATTGCATACTTTGCCGAAATCGGACTTACGTTACCATATGCGGCTTATGCTGTCACAATCATCATCGAACTGGTAGTTGGAATAATGTTTGTTTTTGGGTTATTTACAAGACTTGCCGCACTTATTTTGGCTGTTTGGTGCATCTCAAAAGCATTAACCGCACACTATAATTTTGCTGATAGAAATATGCTTATTAATTTCCACAAGAACGTCGCGCTGCACGGCGGCTTTGTCTATGCCGCTCTTCTTGGCGCAGGTGCATACAGCCTGGATGCTATCTTGAGCGCAAGGGGTTCAAACGGCCGTACCTCGACTTAACATTACTCTGCCAGGTTGGTGTCTCCTATCTCTTGTTTGCTGAGGCGAGCGGGAGAACCGTAATGGATGAGCTCGGGTCGAAGGCGTGGCTGGACCACCTGGAGACATGGCTGGCTCCCTTTCTGGCCGCCTTGCCCCGCGCCGAACAGCGACGCTGGGCGCCGCTCTATCTGCGCGGCCCGCTCCTGGCCCGGCGAGCGCAAGAGCGTGGAACCGATGTCAGCGCGCGTTGCTCCCGGCAACGTGCAGCAACTGCACCACTTCGTATCCGCCTCGCCCTGACGACGCCGCTCCTGCGAGCGCTCCTCGCCGAAGTGCTGGCGATGCCGGTCCTCTACGACGAACTCGGACGGGAGGGCCGGCTCGTCGACCTCCTGCTCGCGGAGATCGGCCGGATGCCCGCCTCCTCGCTCCATGTCGCGGTGCCGCAGGACGATCGTCTCGGCCGGATTTGCGAGAGCGTGCTCTCCCGCGCCGGCGAGATCCGCACCCTCGATGAATGGGCGCTCCTCACGGGCTTGAGCCGCCGGACGATCACGCGCCTGTTCCGCCGCGAGACCGGGATGAGCTTCTCGGCCTGGCAGCAGCGGGTGCGGCTCATGGAGGCGCTAGCCCGCCTCGGCGGCGGCGCCTCCGTCACCAGCGTCGCCCTTGACGTCGGCTACGACAGCCCGAGCGCCTTCACGGCGATGTTCAAGCGGGTCCTCGGCACCTGCCCGCGGACCTACCTCGACTGGGCCTGAGCGCCGGGCTCCGCGAGGCCATGACGGGACAGGGCGGCCTTCAGGATGGCGGCGGTCTCGGGCCGCCGCGCGAGGCAGCGCGAGGTCGGCCCCGCGACGACGATCGAGAGCCGGCGGTCGCCGAGGGGAAGCGGGAGGGCGACGCCGGCGAGGTCGGCGATGTACTCGGAGTCGCTCTGGTGATAGCCGCGCTCCTCAGCCTCCAGCAGCGCACGCTCCACAATCTCTACGCCCAACGGCGTCGTGTCGGAGAAGCGCTCGAACGCGACGCGGCGGTAGATCGCCTCGCGCGAGGCCGCAGGATACTGGGCGAGGATCGCCCGCCCGGCGGAGCTGGCATGGACCGGAACCCGGTCGCCGACCCGGGCGTGGTAGCGCACCTGGTGCCGGGATTCCGCCACGACGAGGAACAGGGCGTGGATGCCGGTCAGGGTGCCGACCGCCGTGGTCTCGCCGGTGGCGGCCGCCACATCGGCCACGAGGTCGTCGACGACGCCCGGCAGCGGCTCGGCCTCCGCCACCGTGAGGGCGAGCGTGAGCCAGCGAGGGGTCGGGTAGTACCCGGCCCGCGGCCGCGGCTCGTAGAGATAGCCCCTCTCGACGATCGTCCCGACAAGGTTGAACGTGCTCGAGCGCGGCCAGCCGAGATCGTCCGAGATCTCGGCGAGGGTGGCCGGCCGCCGCCGCTCGGCGAAATACTCCAGCAGTTCGAGAACGTTGGCCGCCTGCTTGACCTGCATCTGTCCCGTCGCCCCGTGCCGGTGCGGGGTTCGACCGCCGCCCGGGTTCATGGCTGCGCAACCTAACGGCTGGTGCTTCGGGGCACCACACGCATCCCGCCTCCCCCTCTGCCTCTCAGAGCGCTTGACTTATTCATAATCAGGAATGAAAAATTCTTACATAAGAATTTAGCGGGCCGCGACGATCGGCACCGTGATGCGGACAGCCGCGACAAGTCGGCCCGCCGCAGGGAGGAATGCATGTCGCTTCGCCGTACCCTCGGGACGCTCGCCCTCGCCGCCTCGACGACGCTGTCTTCGGCCGCCCTGGCGCAGGTCCCGGTCAAGATCGGCGTCCTCGCCGACATGTCCGGGATCTTCTCGGATATCGGCGGCGCCGGGGCCGCCGAAGCGACCAGGATGGCCGTCGAGGATTTTGCCAAGCTGCCGGAGGGGAAAGGCCTGACGGTCGAGGTCGTCGCCGCCGACGCCCAGAACAAGCCCGACGTGTCTAGCACCATCGCGCGCAAGTGGTTCGACTCGGACGGGGTGGACGCCGTCGTCGACATGCCGACGAGCGCGATCTCCCTCGCCCTCGCGCCGCTCGTGCGGGAGAAAAACAAGGTCGCGCTGTTCACCGCGTCCGGCTCCTCGGACCTGACCGGCAAATCCTGCACGCCGAACTCCGTGCATTGGACCTACGACACCTGGGCGCTCGCCCACGGCACCGCGGAGGCGATCACGAAGGCCGGCGGCAAGTCCTGGTACTTCATCACGGCCGATTTCGCGCTCGGCCATGCGCTCGAGCGCGACGCCAGTGCCGTGGTGAAGGCCGAGGGCGGCCGGGTGGCGGGAACCGTGCGCCATCCCACCGACGCCAAGGACTTCTCGTCGTTCCTGCTGCAGGCCCAGGCCTCGCAGGCGCAGGTGATCGGCCTGACCAATGCGGGCGGCGACACGATCAACGCCATCAAGCAGGCGGCGGAGTTCGGCATCGTCCAGAGCGGGCAGCAGCTCGCCGGCATGCTCTTATTCCTCTCCGACATCCATTCGCTGGGCCTGCGCACCGCCCAGGGCCTGCGCCTGACGACAGGGTTCTACTGGGACCTGAACGCGGCGACGCGGGCCTTCGGCGAGCGCTTCGCCGCCCGCAACAACGGTCGCTACCCCACCATGAACCAGGCTGGCGCCTATTCCGCCACGATCGCCTTCCTTCGGGCGGTCGCGAAGGTCGGATCGGCCAAGGACGGGGGCGCGGTGGTGAAGGCGATGCGGGAAGCGGGCACCTTCGACGACCCGCTCTTCGGCAAGACGAGCTTACGCGCCGACGGCCGCGTGCTGCACGACATGATGCTCGTCGAGGTCAAGAAGCCGGACGAATCGAAGAAGCCCTACGATTACTACAAGGTCTTGGCCACCATCCCGGGCCCGGAGGCCTTCCGTCCCCTGAAGGACGGCGGATGCCCGTTCGTGAAGTAGCGGGCGCCGCCCCGACGGCATCGACGCAAGCTAAGGATCAACGACCATGCGACTGGCCAACAAGCTCGTGGTGGTGACGGCCGCGGCCTCCGGGATGGGACGCGCCGGCGTCGAGCTCTTCCTGCGCGAGGGGGCGCGGGTCGCGGCCATCGACGTGAACGCCGAGGGGCTCGCGCGGCTTTCCGCCGATATGGCGGCGCAGGGCCATGACGTCGCGACGGTGCGGGCCGACCTCTCGCAACCCGAGGAGATGCGTGGCTCGATCCACGATGCCGCCGCCGCTCTCGGGGGCATCGACGTGCTGTGGGCCCATGCCGGCATCCCCGGGCCCGGCGGCATCGAGAACCTCGACGTATCGGCCTACCGGCTCGCCATCGACCTCAACGTCACCGCGGCGGCCCTCGCCGCCGGCGAGGCGATCGGGCACATGCGCCGGCGCGGCGGCGGGTCGATCGTGTTCACCGCCTCGGTCTCGGGCCTCGTCGGCTCGATGTGGAGCCCGATCTACTCCGCCGCCAAATTCGCGGTGGTCGGGTTGACGAAGTCCCTCGCCCAGACCTTCGCGCCCGACAACGTCCGGGTGAACGTCGTCTGCCCGGGCCTCGCCGAGACGCCGATGAAACTCGGCTTCACCGGCCGCTCGGGCGATCCGGCCGAAGCCGCCGCCGCCGAAGCGCGCATGGTCTCCGCGGTACCGATGGGGCGCCTGTGTCGGCCGGAGGAGGCTGCCCACGCGGTACTCTGGCTCGCCTCGGACGATGCCTCCTACGTGACGGGCGTGGCCCTGCCCGTCGATGGCGGCTTCACGGCGCGCTGAGCGCGCCGGGGCCCGAGTACGAGGAAGGGAGAAGCGCCATGCCGGGTCCGCTCGCAGGCATCAGGGTCGTCGACCTGAGCACGGTCGTCGCGGGGCCCTTCGCGACGCAGATCCTCGCCGAGCTCGGCGCCGAGATCGTCAAGGTCGAGGGACCGAGCGGCGACATCCTGCGCGCGCCGGGCCCTGCCCGCTCGCCCGGCATGGGAGCGGCGTTCCTCAACTGCAATCGCGGCAAGGACAGCGTCGTCCTCGATCTCAAGCAGGTGGGAGACCGCGCCCGGCTCGACGACCTCGTCCGGAGCGCCGACATCCTCGTCCACAACATGCGGATGAAGGCCGCCGCCCGGCTCGGCCTCGACGATGCGCGCCTGCGCACGATCAATCCGGGGCTGATCACCTGCGCAATCGTCGGCTTCGGCCAGGACGGGCCCTACCGCGACCGGCCGGCCTACGACGACATCGTCCAGGCGGCGTCGGGCTGGGCCGATCTCGAGCGGCGGGCCGGGGGCGAGCCCCGCTACGCGCCGACCATCGCGGCCGACAAGACCGCGTCGCTCTACGTCACCACCGCGATCAGCGCCGCCCTGTTCCACCGCGCCCGCACGGGAGAGGGACAGGCGATCGAGGTGCCGATGTTCGAATCCATGGTGTCGTTCCTCGCCGTCGAGCACCTCGCCGGCCTCACCTTCCGGCCGCCCCTCGGCCCGTCCGGCTACGCGCGCCTCCTCTCGAAGCACCGCCGGCCCTACCCGACCCGCGACGGCCACATCGCGGTCCTGCCCTACAACGCGAGCCACTGGCGCGCGGTCTTCCGCGCCGCCGGCCGCGAGGATTGGGCGCAGGACGCGGCGCTCGGCTCCGATGCAACCCGCGCCGCGATGATCGACACCCTCTACGAGCGCCTGGCCGGCTGCCTCGCGCAGGACACGACCGAGGCGTGGCTCTCGCGCCTCGCCCCCCTCGACGTGCCCTGCACGCGGGTCAACCGGATCGAGGACCTGCTCGACGATCCTCACCTCGCGGCCACCGGCTTCTTCGAGGCGGTTGACCATCCGACGGAAGGGCCGCTCCTGGCGACGCGGCCGCCGGTCCGGTTCTCGCGCACGCCCTGCGGCGCGACGCGGCCCGCGCCGCCCCTGGATTCGGGCAAGCCCTGAGGCCGGCACCCGGAGGGCGCGGGCCGCCGCGGCATCACCGCGTCGCGAACTTGATGCTGAACGCGGCCTTGGCCGTCAGGCCGGGGCTCGGCAGCAGGTTGAGCTACTGCGTGTGGCGCTTGTCGAAGGCGTTCTGCACGATGACATCGGCGCGGATGCGATCGTCGAGCCGAGCGCAGACCGACGCCGGTATGCCGGGGGATGGTGGGAACGAAGAAGTACAAGCCGGAAGAAGTGGTGGCCGAGCCGCGGCAGGTGGACGTGCTGGTCTCGCAGGGACAGAGCGTGGCTGACGCGATCCGGGCGATCGGCGTGACGGAGGTGACCTACGATCGTTGGCGCAAGGAGTTCGGCGGGCTGAAGTCGGACCAGGTGCGCCGAATGAAGGAGTTGGAGACCGAAAGCCAACGGCTGCGCAAGGCGATCGCGGATCTCACGCCTGACACGCTGATCCTGCAGGAGGCCGGCCGGGGAAACGTCTGAGCCCCGCGCACTGGCGCACATGCATCGAGTCACGACCTGATGCCAAGGACTGGAAAGCGCCACTTCCGGACCTCCGATCCTGGTCGTCCGAATGGCCGCTCGCAAGGCGGCACCGGACATTCGAGCTTCGATGGTTGCGCTGCAGCCTCTGCGACCAGCCGCGCAAGATTGGCGCGTGGAGCGCTACGTATTCATTGAACGTGCGTACGTTCGGAACTGCCCGCCCGGGGGCAGTGCGCCGTTGACATCGGCTATGGCGGCTTTGCCTCCCGGGCCGGGGTTCCTCTCATGCGGGATCCGCGACCCAGGCCCGCGTGTCCTCCAGAGCCTGTGCGAAGCGGGAGACGACCTCGTCGACCTCGTCCTCGGTGATGATCATCGGCGGGCAGAAGGCGATCGTGTCCTGGATCGCCCGAACAATCAGACCGTGCTCCTGTGCGCGCTCGAACAGGTGGAACGCGGTTCGCCCGGGCGGGTCGAACTTGCGCTTCGATGCCTTGTCGGCGACGAGCTCGACGGCAGCAATCAGCCCGACGCCGCGGACCTCACCGACGAGCGGGTGGTCGGCGAAGGGGGCGAGCCGCTCCTGCAGCCGGGCGCCGGAGCGGGCGGCATTCGCGACGAGGCCGCGCTCCTCGATGATCGTCAGGTTCTCGAGCGCCACCGCGGTTGCCACCGGGTGGCCGCTGCCGGTGAAGCCGTGGCCGAAATTGCCCAGGGCCTCGGTGTGGTCGGCGAGCCCCTGGTAGACGGCATCGCTGAACAGGACCGCGGCGAGAGGCTGGTAGGACGAGGTGATCTGCTTGGAGACCACCATCAGGTCGGGGCGGATGCCGTAATGCTCGCAGGCGAACAGCGTGCCGAGGCGCCCGAAGCCGTTGATGACCTCGTCGGCCACCACCAGCACGTCGTGGCGCCGGCACACCGCCTGCACCTTCTCCCAGTAGGTGCGCGGCGGCGGCAGCACGCCGCCGGCGCCCATCAGCGGCTCGCCGATGAAGGCCGCCACGGTCTCCGGTCCCTCCTCGAGGATCGCCGCCTCGAGCTCCGCCGCCAGCCGGTCGGCGAAGGCCTCCTCGGTCTCGCCGGGTAGCGCGTTGCGGTAATGGTGCGGGCAGGTGACGTGGCGCACGAACGGCAGCGGCAGGTCGAAGCCGCGCTGGTTGGTCGGCAGGCCGGTCAGGCTCGCCGCCGCGATGGTGATACCGTGATATCCACCTTGGCGGGCGATGAATTTCTTCTTCTCCGGCCGTCCTCGCCCGTTGTTGTAGTACCAGACGAGCTTCACCACCGTATCGTTTGCCTCAGACCCCGAGTTGGTGAAGAACACGTGGTCGAGGCCGTCCGGCGACATCTGGACGAGTTTTTCCGCGAGCAGGATCGCCGGCTCGTTCGCCTTGTGGGTGAAGGTGTGATAGTAGGGCAGCCGGCTCATCTGCCGGGTGGCGGCCTCGACGAGCCGCTTCTCGCCGAAGCCGACCCCGACGCTCCAGAGGCCCGCCATCGCCTCGATGTATTGCCGGCCCTGGTCGTCGTAGACATGGATCCCCTCCCCTCGCTCGATGATCATCGGCCCGACCCGCTCGTGCCGCCGGGCATTGGTGTAGGGGTGGAAGTGGTAGGCGACGTCGCGCGCCTGGAGCGAGTTCGGCAGGAGGGTCATCGAGAGCGTCTCTCCGATAGGTGCGAGGCGGCTTTCAGCCGGCCGTGTAGACGGTGCGGGCCTGCTCGGGCGTGATGAACCCGTCGACGAGGTCGTCGCGGACGCGCTCGGGATCTCGTGCCTCCGGCGGCCCCCAGCCGCCGCCGGCCGGGGAGCTGATGCGGATGCGGTCGCCGGGGGCGATCGGTACGTTGGCGAACTTGCTCGGCGAGACCTTGCCGAACGCTTGCGTGACGGTGAGCCACTCCTCGCTGCCGGCCCGCATCATCAGGAGTTCGGCCTTCGCGCCCTCGTGCCCGCCATGGAGGCCCCAGGGGCTGACCTTCTGGCGGTCGCTCATGTAGCTGAAGGTCATCGGAGTACCGGTGCTGCGCACGGTCTTCGAGAGTGCGAGGCCGCCCCGGAAGGTGCCAGGGCCCCCCGAGCCGTCGACGAGGCGGAACTCCTCGACGTGCCAGGGGAAGCGGTACTCGAACACCTCGACCGGGATGTGCGGGCAATTGCCGTTGATGCCGCCGACCGCGTCGTTGCCGTCGGCGAAGCTGCGTCCGCCCCAGCCGACCGGGGTGAGGTCGTAGCAGCAGAAGAACTCGCCGGTCGCCGGATCGGTGCCGCCGAACAGGAAGTTGCTGTGCGTCGCCCCGTCGGTCGCCGCCGAGCGCTCCTTCAGGCCGGGCGCCAGCGCGCCCATCACGCAATTGGCGATCCGGCAGTGGGTCTCGGTGTTGCCGCCGACCGAGGGGCCCGGGAAGTTCACGTTCACCACCGTGCCGGGCGGGGCCAGCACCCGGATCGGCCGGAAGCAGCCGGAATTCTTCGGGATCGTCGAATCGGTGAGCTGGAGCACTGCGTTGTAGGCCGCCCCGTAGGCGACCCCGAGGGTGCCGTTGATCGGCCCCTTCGCCTGGGGCGAGGAGCCGTGATAGTCGACCACGAGGTCGGAGCCCGCCACCGTGACCTCGGCCCGGATGCTGAAGGCCCGATCCTCGATGCCGTCATCCTCCATGCAATCCGAGAAGACGTAGCGCCCGTCCGGGATCTTCTCGATCTCCGCCCGCATCCGGCGCTCGGAATAGTCCATCAGCGCCGCGACGTGCTCGCGGAAGGCCGAAACCCCGTGCTTGCGCACGAGGTCGGCCATGCGCCGCTCGCCGAGATCGGTGGCGGCGATGAGGGCGCGGAAGTCGCCGTAATTGTAGCGCGGCGTGCGCACGTTCGCGAGCATCAGGCGCCAGACATCATCGACGTCGCGGCCCGCCCGCTTGATCTTGACAGGCGGCACCCGCAGCCCCTCGTGGAAGACCTCCGTCGCCTCGCCCGCGAAGCCCGCCGGCGCCATGCCGCCGACCTCGCAGACATGACCGATCGCGACCGAGAAGCCGATCAGGCTGCCCTCGACGAAGACCGGCTTGAAGAAGGTGTGCTCGGGCGTGTGCAGGCCGCCCCGGTAGGGATCGTTGTGGACGAGGACGTCGCCCTCCTCCAGCTCGGCGAGCGCGATCTCCTGCACGCAGGAGCGCAGCAGCAGCGGCATGCCGCCGATCATCGAGGGACAGAAATCGCCGGTGGCGACAAGCTCGCCGGTCGGCAGGGCGAGGCCGCAGGTGAAGTCGAGGGATTCCGAGAAGATCGTCGAGTAGGAGGTGCGCATCAGCGTCACCCCCATGTCGCGGCAGATCGAGACCAGGATGCCGCCGACGATGTTGAGCGAGACCATGTCCATGGCGATTGGCTCCCCGGGCTTCAGGCGCTGATCAGCAGGTTGCCGGTGCGGTCGACCGTTAGGCTCTTGCCGGGATCGAGCACCGTGACTGACGCCGCCTCCTCGACCAGCGCCGGGCCGGCGAGCGCGTGGCCGGCTCGCAGGTCGTCGCGGGAGTAGACCGGGGTGTCGATGAAGCCGTCGCCGAACCAGACCTGGCGGCGACCGCGTGGCACAGCCGGGCCGTCGGCCTCCGGGATCGCGGGAAAATCGAGGTTGCCGGTGCGGGCCGTGCCTGTGACCAGGAAGTTGACCATCTCCATCGGGTCGTCGAGGCGAAAGCCGAACCGGACCTCGTGCTGGGCGTGGAAGGTCGCGAGCAGCGCGGCAACCTCCTCCTCGGTGAAGGACTCGGCTTCGGTCGGGATCTCGAGCTCGTAGTTCTGCCCGAGATAGCGCATCTCGACGCTGCGCCGGATCGCGACCTCCGGATGGCCTTGCGCGGCGAGCTCGGCCAGGCACTCGGCGACGAGGTCGCCCATCGCGGCCGCCGCGCGGGCGCGGTCGAAGGCCCGGGAGGTGAGCTGCACCGTGCGGGCGCGGTCGACCCGGGCATCCGCCATGGTGAATCCGAAGGCGGAGAACTGGCCGGGAAAGTTCGGCACGAGGCCGCGGGGGATCGCGGCCTCGCTCATCAGGTCGCTGACATGAGGAGGCCCGGCGCCCCCGAAGGCGACGAGGACGAAGTCGCGCGGGTCGAGACCCTGCTCGGTCAGCACCGTGTGCAGCGCCCCCACCATGTTGTTGTTGGCGATCCGCACGATGGAGAGCGCCGCCTGCTCGACCGAGAGGCCGAGCGCCTGCCCGATCGGCGCGACCGCCGCGCGGGCGGCCTCGGCATCGAGCGCCATGGCGCCGCCGAGGAAGTTCGCCGCGCCGATGCGGCCGAGCACCACGTTGGCATCGGTGACGGTCGGCAGGCGGCCGCCGCGGCCGTAGCAGGCAGGTCCCGGATCGGCCCCGGCGCTCTCGGGGCCGACCACCAGCATGCCCCCGGCATCGATCCGGGCGATCGAGCCGCCGCCGGCGCCGATGGTGCGGATGTCGATCATCGGGACCTGGATCGGACGGCCCCAGGAGATCTCGAAATCGGTAGTGAACTTCTCCTGCCCGTCCACCACCGTCGAGACGTCGGTGGAGGTGCCGCCCATGTCGAGGGTGACGAGGTTCGGCAGGCCGAGATGGGCTGCGACGCGCTTGGCGGCGATGACCCCGCCGGTCGGCCCTGAGACGGCGATCTGGATCGGCTGCGCGACGGCGGCGTCGAGGCTCATCTCACCGCCGTTCGAGCGCATCACCACGATGCCCGCCGCGACGCCTTGCTCGTCGAGCTGCCGGCGCATCGCCCCGAGCTGGCGCCCGACCACTGGCTTGATGAAGGCATCGCAGATCGTGGTCGAGGCACGGAAATGCTCCTTCCACTTCGGCAGCACCTCGTAGGAGATCGAGACCGGCAGGCCGGGCAGCCGTTCTGCGAAGATCGCCTTGATGCGCCGTTCGTGCTCGGGCGCGAGGTAGGAATGCAGCAGCACCACCGCGACCGCCTCGACCGCGCCCTCGGCCGCGAGCCGGTCGGCGAGGTCGGCCACCGTCGCCTCGTCGAGGGGCTGGAGCACCGCCCCGTCGGCGCCGACCCGCTCGTCGACCTCGTGGGCGTCGCGCCGCATCACGAACGGCTTCGGCTTGACCCAGGCGAGGTCGTAATGGTGGCGCCGGTTGCCGCGGCCGATGAACGGCACGTCGCGAAAACCCCGGGTCGTCACGTAGGCGACCCGGGCGCCCTTGCCCTCGAGGAGCGCGTTCGTCGCCACCGTGGTGCCGAGCCGGATCGCCCGGATTGCCGGGATGTCGCCGAAAGCGCGAAGGCCCGTCATGATGCCCTGGATCGGATCCTGGGGCGTCGAGAGGTTCTTCCAGGCTCGCAGCGCCCGGCCCGATTCGTCGTAGGCGACGAAATCCGTGAAGGTGCCGCCGATGTCGATGCCGAGGCGGTAGGCCATGGTGCGTCCTCCCTTCGTCAGGCCTCGCCCGCGGCATAATCGACCGGGGTCGCGTGCCAGCCCCCGGCGCGCTTGCCCCAGAAGGCGTCGTGCAGGCGCCGGAAGACCGGGCCGGGTCGGTCGTTGCCCATGATCCGGCCGTCGATGCGCGAGGCCGGCATGATCCCGCCGGCGGTGGTGACGAGCAGGATCTCGTCGGCGTCGCGCAGCTCCGCCACGCCGACCTTCCGGACCGCGACCGGCATCCCGAGCTCGTCGGCGAGCTCGATCACCGATTGGCGCGTCAGCCCTTCGAGCACGCCGGCATCGGGGGTCGCGAGGCGCCCTTCGGCGACGACGAACAGGTTGAAGCCCGGCCCTTCCGTCACGTGGCCGTCCTCGTCGAGGAGGACGCAGAAATCGGCGCCGCGGTCGCGGGCCTCGAACTGGCCGCGGGTCAGGTCGGCCCAGTGGAAGTTCTTCGCCCGCGGATCGACCGAGCGGGTCGGGATGCGCAGGGTCTCGGCCACGACGAGGTGGGCGCCGCGCTCCATGACGTCGGGCCGCACGAGCGAGATCCACGGCAGGGCGAAGGCCGCGAGGTAGTTGCGGGCGAAGGCCGGGTGATAGGGCTGCCCGGCAGGCGGGCGGCCGCGCAGGCAGTCCATCGCCACGTAGGCGTCGCGAAGCCCGGCGAGCGCGACGCAGCGATGCAGCACCCGCTTGATCGCCGCGTCGTCCTCCGGGGGTTTCAGCCGGAAGGTCTCCATCGAGGCGCGAAATCGCCGGACGTGGTCGTCGAGCCGGAAGAAGGCGCCGTCGCGCACGCCGACCACGTCGTAGGTGACGTCGGAGCGGCGATAGCCCCAGTCGGTGATCGGGATCGCGGCCTCGGCGATCGGCATGAAGCGGCCGTCGATGTACGCGGCGCCGGCCGCCCAGGGGGTCGGGGTCTGCGTGGACGATGTCTCGGTCACGGGCATCCTCCGGGCTGTCACGAGGCCGCCTTCGGGCGGGGGCTCAAGGCCGTCCGGGCGGCGCGGGCGGACCGGCCCGCCGGCAGGGCGAGCTCGCGCCCGCGGCTGAGGCCGTCGGGACGGAAGATCAGGATCAGCGCCATGACGAGGCCGAGCCCGATCTCCTGGCTGCCGGCGGGCAGCGCCAGGGTGGTTCCGCCAAGCGCGATCCCGCGCTCGAGGAGGCGCAGCACCTCGACGACGGCCGTGACCGCCACGACCCCGGTGACGGCGCCGGTGAGGCTCGCCTGGCCGCCGACCACCAGCATGGCGATCGTGATGAAGGACAGGCTGAGGTAGAACGGGTCGACCGTCAGGATGCCGAGGAACTGGGCGTAGAGCCCGCCGCCCATGCCGGTGATCGCGGCGCTGAGCACGAAGGCGACGAGCCGCATCCGCACCACCTTGACGGCCGAGGCGCGCGCCGCGACCTCGTCGTCGCGGGAGGCCCGCAGCATCAGGCCGACGCGCGAGACCTGGAACCCGTAGGCCGCGAGAATCGCGAGCCCCGCGAAGGCATAGGCGGTCCAGGGGCCGACCACCGTCGGGATGCCGACGATCGAGCTGACGCCGGCGGTGACCGAATCCCAGTTGGCGTACACGCTGTTGACGATGATCAGGAAGGCGAAGGTGGCGATCGAGGCCGCCGTTCCCGACAGCCGCATGATCGCCAGCCCGAGCCCGAACGCCACGAGGGCCGGCAGCAGGGTCGCCCCGAGGATCGCGGCCCAGAACGGCAGCTGGTTCTCCTGCAGCAGCGCGGGCAGGCCCTGCAGCATGATCTGCTTGAACGACGGCTCGGCGGTGGCCCAGGCCGCCGCGTAGGCGCCGATGCACATGAAGCCGACCTGGCCGAAGGAGATGATGCCGGAATTGCCGATGAAGACGAACAGTCCGACCACGACGACGACACGGATGAACATCTCGGTCAGCGTCACCTGCACGGCGTCGCCGCCGATGAGGCTGAAGCCTGCGATCAGCCCGAGGAGCCCGATCAGCAGGAGCGGCGTCTGATGGCGGGCGAGGAGGCGCATCGCGGTTCCCATCAGACGCGCTCGATCGTGCTGCGGGCCGGCACCAAGCCGCTCGGGCGCACCAAGAGGACCAGGATCACGAAGGCGAAGGCGAAGGCGTCGCGGAAGGCGCGCAGGTCCGGCGGCAGGTAGGCCTGGAGCATCGTGACGATGAGCCCGATGGTGAAGCCGCCGACCACCGCCCCGACGAGGCTGCCCATGCCGCCGACCACCACCGCCACGAAGGCGAACAGGGCCAGCGGCACGCCCATCATGTGGCTGAGCGATCCGGATTGCGTGGTGGTGAGGAGCGAAACCACGCCGGCGAGCACGCCGCTGATCGCGAAGGCAAGGCCGATCACGAGGTTGCCGCGCACGCCGAGATACTGCGCCATGCGGAAATCTTCCGCCGCCGCCCGCATCTGGATGCCGTAAGGCGTCTTCTTGAGGAACAGCGTCAGGCCGCCCATCAGCGCGAGGGTCACCACCAGCGTGACGAGCTGGAGCATCGGCACGCGCAGCTCCCCGATCAGGATCTGGCTGTTGGCGCCGCTCCACAAATCGACGGCCTTCGGCCGCGCGCCGTAGGCCATGAGGACGCCGTTCTGGATGATGTAGCTCACCGCGAAGGAGGCGATCATCAGGGAGGGCGAGGAGGCGCGCCGCAAGGGGCGGAACACCAGGGCGTCGGTGAGGAGCGCCGCCACGATCACGATCAGGCAGATCGTCGGGATCATCACGGGCCAGGGCCAGCCGCCGATGAGGAGGCGAGCGGTCACGTCGGTGGACGGCACGATCAGCGCGTAGGCGCCCACCGTGATGAAGTCGCCGTGGGCGAAGTTGATGAGGCGCAGGATGCCGAACAGGAGCCCGATGCCGAGCGCCACCAGGGCGTAGATGCTCCCTAAGCTGACCGCATCGATGAGGTTCTGCAGGAACGGGATCACGCGCTCGCCTCCGCCGGTTGGGCCGCCCGCTCGCCGAAGCCGAAATACGCCTGCCGGATCGCCTCGCCGTCCTTCAGGTCGGCCGCCCGGCCCTCGAGCTGGATGCGCCCGCCGCGCAGGACCGAGATGCGGTCGGCGTGCTTGAGGATGCGGTTCGAGCTCTGCTCGTTGATGAGCAGGGTGAGGGAGGCCTGGCGGCGCAGGTCGAGCAGGATGTCGTAGATCTGGTCGATGATCTTCGGCGCGAGGCCGAGCGACGGCTCGTCGACGAGGAGCAGGCGCGGCCGGGTCATCACCGCGCGGGCGACTGCCAGCATCTGCTGCTCGCCGCCCGACAGCCGTCCGGCCGGGCTGTGCAGCCGCTCGCCGAGGCGCGGCAGCAGCGACAGGATGCGCTCGCGGTCGGCCCGCGCCGCGGCGCGCTCGCCGCGCAGGTGGCCGCCGATGGCGAGGTTCTCGTCCACCGTCAGGGTGCCGAAGACATGGCGGCCCTCCGGCACCAGCGAGACGCCGAGCCGGGCGATCTTTTCCGGTCGCTCGCCCCGGATGCTGGCGCCGTTGAGCCGGATGTCGCCGGCATGGAGCACGACGCCGCCGGCGATGGCGGCCATCGTCGTCGACTTGCCGGCGCCGTTCGGCCCGATGATGCAGACGACCTCGCCCTCGGCGACCGACAGCGAGACGCCGCGCAGGGCCACGAGGTCGCCGTAGCGGACCTGGATATTCTCGACGCTGAGCAGCGGCGCCATGGGGTTCAGGCCTCCATGCCGAGATAGGCGGCGAGCACCGCCTCGTGGCGCTGGATCTCCTCGGGCGTCCCCTCCGCCAGGGTGCGGCCCCCGTCGAGGACGTGGATGCGCTGGCTGATGCCCATCACCACCCGCATGTTGTGCTCGATCAGGAGGACGCCGCAGGTGAAGGTCGCGGGGATCGAGGCGACGAGCTCCATCAGCTCCTCGCACTCGGCGTCCGACATGCCGGCGGCCGGCTCGTCGAGGAGCACGAAGGCCGGCGACAGGACCAGCGCCCGGGCGATGCCGAGGCGGCGCTGATCGGTATAGGCGAGCGCGCCTGCCGACAGCGCCGCCTTGTCGGAAAGCCCGATCCAGTCGAGCATCGCCCGGGCGTGCTCGCGGGCGGCGCGCAGGGAGAGGCCGAGCCCCGCCCCCGTCACCTCGACGTTCTCGATCACGCTCATGTCGCGAAACAGCCGGCCGGCCTGGAAGGTGCGGGCGACGCCGCGGGCGCGGAACTCCGCGGCGCTCCAGTCCGCCGTGTCGGCCTCCCCGAGCAGCACCTTCCCCTCGGTCGGGCGCTGGAAGCCGGTCAGGCAGTTGACGAGCGTCGTCTTTCCGGCGCCGTTCGGGCCGATCAGCCCGAACACCTCGTGGCGGTGCAGGGTCAGGCTGACGCCCGCGATCGCCGCGAGGCCCTGGAAGCGGACCGCGAGCCCGTCCGCGGACAGCAGCGAGGCGTTGGTCAGGCCGCGGTCGACGCCCCGGGCGGCCGGTTCGACGTAAGCGTGCTGCATGGAAGGCCGTATCCTTCTCGCCCGAGGAGCCGCCGGCTACTTCTTCAGCCGGTAGAGGACGGCGTCCGGAATGGTCTCCTTGATGGTCCATTCCTCGACCGGGCTCTCCTTGCCGTCGGCGTAGGAGACGACGATCATCGGCATCTTGGTCTGGATGTGGAGCTTCGGCGTGAAGGTGCGCGGGCCGAGGATGGTCGGGGCGTTGTCGGCCTTGTTGAGCTCGGCCACGACCTTGGCGGCGTCGGTGGTACCGGCCGTGGTGACCGCCTTCGCCCAGAGGTCGAGATAGGCGTAGATCGGATAGGCGTACTGAGTCGTCGGCGGCTTGCCGTACTTCTTGGCGTAGGCCGCGGTCAGCTCGTTCACCGGGGGCCGCGGGTCGTCGACCGTGAGCGCCTGGACCGGCAGGTAGAAGTCCCTCAAGCCCGGCGTCGAGTTGAGCCAGTAGGTGCCGTCCATCGCGGTGGCGCTGAACACCGGCAGGTTGACGCCGGCGGCGCGCAGCTGGCGCACCGCGCTCGCCGCGCCCGGATTGGTCGAGCACAGCATCACGTGATCGACGCCGCCGGTGCGGATCGCGTCGTTGAGGCGGGTGATCTGCGAATTGATGGTCGGATCGAGACCCTTGAAGGTATCCTGGCCGATGACCTTGCCGCCGACCGTGGGGAAGTTCCACTCGTAGCCGGCGCAGACCGACTTGTTGTACTCGATGGTCTCGTCGACCAGCATGTAGCCCTTGCGCACGCCCTTCTTGGCGTAGCCCCAGCCGGCCATGACGGCGCCTTCGAGCTGGCCGGCATTGTTGGCGGTGAAGGAGAAGGGCCCGACGCCGATCACGCCGGCCTTCGGGTCCGAGGCGCCCATGAACACCGAGACCACTCCGGCCTTCTGGGCCTGGAGCGCGGCCGGGGCGCCGTAATCGTAATCGGCCGAGACCAGGAGCAGGTTGGCGCCCTGGTCGATCAGCTGCTTGCCGACCTTGGCGCCCTCGACCCGGTCCGTCTTTGTGTCGGCGGTGACGACCTTGATCGGCTTGCCGAGGAGCCCGCCCTTCTGGTTCGTCTGCTCGATCCAGAGCTGGGCCATCTTGGCGGCCTCGCCGTCATAGGCCTCCATCCAGCCGGAGAAGGCCACGGCGAGCCCGATGGTGATGCCGTCGGCGGCGGCCGCGGGCCGTGCCCCGAGGGCGAGGGCCGTGGCCAGCACCGCGCCGATGATCCGCTTTCCCGTCATCGTTGGTCCTCCTGGATCGTGGGTCTCGAGCCGAAAGCCGGTTCGCGCCGGCCGCCTCTGGTCCGCTCGCGTGTCGCCGGGGGGCTCATGGCAGCCGCGCCCGTTCGAGGCCCGGAGGGCCGCGCTGGATGTCTCGTTTCGGTGTCCGCCCGACGCGTCCGCCAAAAGAAGTCACGCGGGATCCCTCTCCCATATGGGAGAGGGGAGGCGCGCCCTTTTCTGGAAAATCAGGACAGAGTCTGCCGTATATTTACAGAATGATTATTTTATAATCGATAGTAGCGATAGATTCGCTAAGTCCCGGCCTCACCTGCCTTCCGCCGCCGCTCCTCCCGCTCCGCCTCCCACTCGACGCACCAGGCGGAGCAGTAGACCTTGCCGTTCGCCCGGACCGTGTCCGGCGCCTCGTTGGCCGGGTTCTCGTAGAGGAGGATGCCGCAATTCGGGCACTTGGCGTAGCTCTCGACGTAGAGCCGGTTCGGCGCGAACTTCATCCCCGTGTCCTCCGGACCTGGCTCGGCGACGCGTCCCCCGCATCGACCAGCGGTTCGCCGCGGCCGCTCCGGCCGTACATCCGGTGGACGAAGGCCCAGGTCGTCTCGAGGTGGTGCTGCATCGCCGCGACCGAGCGCTCGACGTCGCCGGAGGCCAGCGCCTCGACGATCGGCAGGTGGGCGAGCGCCGATTGCAGCGGCGGCTCGCGCTCGAGGTCGACATAGGCGATGAGCATCTGCACCTCGGTGTCGATGCCCTCGTGCGCCCGCAGGGTCTGGCGGTTGCCGGACAGTTCGCAGATGCGCCGGTGCAGGGCCATATCGGCCTGGTGCAATTCGGCGAGGCGCCCTGCCCGGGCCGCCGCGATCATGCGCTCGACGAGACGCGCGAGGTCGTCGTGGTCGGGCTGGCGCATCCGCGGCAGCGCCTGGCGGATCGCGAAGGATTCGACGCAGATCCGGAACGAGAACACGTCGTCGACGTCCTGCGGCGTGAACCGGCGCAGGAAGTGGCCGCGCCGCGGCGCCGAGACCAGGAAGCCGCGCTGGGCGAGGCCGGAGACCGCCTCCCGCACCGGGTTGCGGCTGATGCCGAGCGTGCGGGCGAGCTCGGCCTCGTTGATGCGGTCGCCCGGGCGCAGGCGCCCGGAGGTCAGCGCGTCCAGCAAGTAGTGCCGCACCTGATCGGACAAGCTCAGCGTGTCGATCAACCTCTGCACGGCATTTGTCTCCGGAAATCGGGACATGAACGGTCTTCCTCCTGCGGGCAGCGGGGCCGGAGCGGATCGAAAACCAAAGATCTGCTTTCGAAAACATAAACTGCAGACAGTGGACAGTTTAAGTAGGCATTTCCGACTGTCAACGTGAGATCTTGCAGGAATGTTGAGCGGCGCCTGCCTGCTTCATGGGCAGGCGCTTCTTTGGGTCAGGCGTCGCGCCAGGCAGTGGCCGAGCGCTTGGCGAACTGCTCGCGGAACTGCGCGGTCGAGCGCGGCAGCAACGTGCCCTTGTCCCAGTCGAGGAGCACGCCGTAGCGGCGCACCACGTCGAGGATGTCGAGGCTCCCGGCCCGGTACTCTTGCGCCACGTGCTCCGGATCGGTCGCGAGCCAGCCCCGGCGCTGCCCGCGGATCTCGGCCCGCAGGGCCTCGGTCGCGGCGGCATCGACCTCGTAATGGCACAGTTCGGCGTCGATCACCCGGATCACCACGCCGTAATCCTTGGCCGCGCGCGCCACCGTGACGTAGTCGTCGGCGACGTCCTCGACGACCTTGGCGGGATCGCGGTCCAGGGGATCGCCGAAGCCGCCGCCGCCTGCGGTCGGGCGGCTGAAGGTGTCGCCGGGACCGATCGGCACGTCGGAGAAGACCGAGCCGAGCCATTCCGGCTCCCGGCCGGCCCGGGTCAGGGAGAGCCCGTGCGGCATGGAGGGCAAGCCGCCCTCGATGCCCCAGACCACCGCCCGCTCGCGGTCACAGATGTAGGAGATGACGCTGCCCTCGGCCTCCAGCATCACCGAGGTCTTGCGCACTCCGGCGCCGCCGCGCCAGCGCCCGGGCCCGGCGGAGTCGGTCAGGATCTCGTACTCGGTGGTCAGGATCGGGTTCGCCCGCTCCTGGCCCTCGACCGGCTGCGACATCAGCCCGGTGCCGAAGCAGGCGGTGGTGACGTTGCTGCCGTCCTTGCCGTTGCGGCCGCCCCAGCCGCCGGGCAGCCAGTCGTAGAACATGTAGATCGGCTTCTCGGCCCGGCGCCCGTCGCGGCCTCCGGTCAGCAGGTATTCGAGGTTGAACGCGCAGGCGATGGCCCGCTCGGGCATGATCCGCGACCACATCTCGTAGATCGCGTTCATGATCTTCTCGAACGGCATCAGGAAGCCGGTGACGGCGACCGGCCACTTGGCGTCGACGATCGAGCCCTCCGGCGCGACGATCGAGAAGGCGCGGTAGAAGCCGCTGTTGAGCGGCAGATCGGGGAAGAAGGTCTTCATGCCGGCCGCCACCGCCGAGAAGGTGGCGCCGAAGGCCGAGTTGTAGATCGACCCGATGGTCGGGTGGCTGCCGGTGAAGTCGTACGTGACGGTGTCGCCGCGGATCGTCATCTTGATCCGGATCGGGATCATGCCCTCCGGCCCGCTCGGGTCGCGGTCGATGAAGTCCACGGTCTCCCACTCGCCGTCGGGGAGCGCGGCGAGGCGCTGGCGCACCGCGCGCTCGACGTAGTCCTGAACGGCGGCGAGGCCGGTCTCGACGGTCTCGCGGCCGTATTTCTCCACGAGGCGCAGGATCTCGCGCTCGCAGACCTGCGTCGCCTCGGCCTGGGCCTGGATGTCGCCGATGATCGAGGCCGGGTCGCGGGTGTTGGCGGCGATCAGGCAGGCGACGTCGGCGCAGAAACGGCCCTTCGAGAACAGCCGCACCGGGGTGATGCGTAAGCCCTCGCGGAACATGTCGCGGGCGGTGACGTCGAACGAGCCCGGCACGCTGCCGCCGACGTCGGACCAGTGCCCGTTGGACTGGCTGAAGGCGATGATCTTGCCGTCGGCGAAGATCGGCCGGATCAGCCGCACGTCGCAGAAATGGGTGCCGCCGGCATAGGGGTCGTTGATGGCGTAGACGTCGCCCGGATGCATGTCGCCGGCAAAGGCCCGCATCACGTCCTGGCAGGTGAAGTGCAGGGTGCCAACATGGACCGCGATGTCCTGGTTGCCCTGCGCCGCCGAATGGCCGTGCGCGTCGTGCAGCGCGCTCGAGAAGTCGCGGTTGTAGATCACGAAGGAGTAGCAGGTCCGCAGGATCTGCTCGCCCATCTGGTCGACGCTGGTGATGAAGGCGTTCTTCAACACCTCGAAGGTGACGGGGTCGAGGGTCTCGGCCATGGCAGTCACTCCTTCACCCGGATCAGGATGTTCAGGTAGCGGTCGACCTCCGCGCCGGTGCCGGGCGGGACCAGGACGGTCGAATCGACCTGCTCGACCACCGCCGGGCCGGTGAGGCGGAATCCCGCCGGCAGGGTGGTGCGGTCGTAGACGGGGGTGTCGTGGGCGGCGCCCTCGAACCACACCTCGCGACGGCCCGCGGGCGCGGGCGTTTCGCCGGTGGGCGCGTGGGTGGCCAGCGCCGCCTTCGGCACCACGCCGACCGCCTTGAGGTTGAGCCGGAAGAACCCGACCGGGGCGTCGTCGCGGCGGAAGTTGTACTCGCGCTCGTGGTGGCGGTGGAACGCCTCGGTGAGATCCGCGATCGCCCCGATCGGCCGCGGCGCCGGCACCGCGAGCGAGCGCCACTGGCCCTGGTACATCATGTCGATGCTGCGCTGGAGCACGATGTCTCCGTCCGCCACGCCCTCGTGGGCGAGGCGGGCCAGCGCCTCCGCTTCGAGCCGGCCGAACTCGGCCTCGATGACGGCCGGATCGGCCTCGGCGGCGCCGACGAGGTAGCTCTCCGAGAAGTCGTGCTGGATGTCGACGAGGAGGCAGCCGAGCGCCGAGGTGACGCCGGGATTGGGCGGCACGATTACCACGGGAATCGCCAGTTCCCGGGCGATGTCGACCCCGTGCAGGGCGCCCGCGCCACCGAAGGCCACGAGGGCGAAGTCGCGCGGGTCGTAGCCGCGGCTGATCGAGATCAGCCGCACCGCGTCCGACATGTTGGCGTTGGCGACCCGCAGGATCGCGTCGGCGGCCTCCGGCAGGGAGAGGCCGAAGGGCTCGGCGACGCCCTCGCGCACGGCCGCAGCCGCCAGATCCCGGTTTAGGGTGATCTTGCCGCCGGCCAGGCTCGTGCCGAGGCGGCCCAGCACCACGTTGGCGTCGCTGTTGGTCGGCTGGCGGTTGCCATTGCCGTAGCAGGCCGGCCCGGGGAAGGCTCCGGCCGATTGCGGGCCGTTGCGCAAGGAGCCGGCCTCGTCGGTCCAGGCCAGCGAGCCGCCGCCGGCCCCGATGGTCAGCACCTCGATCGAGGCGAAGCGGATCGGATAGCCGAACTCGATGTGCCAGTCCTTGGTCACCCGCGACTGGCCCTCGTAGGCGAGCGACACGTCGGTCGAGGTGCCACCCATGTCGAGGCCGATGGAATTGGCGTAGCCACACAGGCCGGCAATGTGGCGGCTAGCGATGGCGCCGGCCGCGATGCCGGAGCCGGCGAGCCGCGCCGCGAAGTCCTTGACGCTGCCCGGCGTCATCACCCCGCCGCCGGTGTGCAGCAGGAGCAGGTCGCGGGCGTAGCCCCCCTCGCGCAGGCGCTCGCCGAGGCGGGTGGTGTAGTCGACGACGACCGGGCTCAGTGCCGCGTTGACCACCGTGGTCGAGAAGCGCTCGTGCTCGAAGATCTCCGGCAGCACGCCCGACGAAATCGAGACCGGCACGCCCGGCAGTTCCTCCTCCAGGATTGCCTTCATGCGGCGCTCGTTGGCGCCGTTGACGTAAGCGTTCATGAAGCAGACCGCGACCGCCGCGACCTCGCGGCGCCGCAGGATCCTGGCGACCCGGCGCGCTTCCGCCTCGTCGAGGGGGGTGACCACCTGGCCTTGCGCGTCGATCCGCTCCGGCACGGTGAGGCGGTCGCGCCGGGGCACGTAGGGGCGCACCACGTCCTTGTAGGTGTCCCAGAGATCCTCCTTGTTGGCGCGCCGGATCTCGATCACGTCGCGAAAGCCCGCGGTGCAGACCATGGCGGTGCGCGGCAGGCGCCGGGTGATCAGGGCGTTGGTCGCGACCGTGGTGCCGTGGGAGAACAGCGCGACCCGGGACAGGTCGATGCCGGCCTTGTCGACGCCCGCCATGATGCCGTCGATCGGATCGCGCGACGAGGCGGTCTTCTCGATCCGGATCAGCCCGGTCGCCTCGTCCATGATGCAGATGTCGGTGAAGGTGCCGCCGACATCGACGGCCACGCGCAGGTCCTGCACGAGGTAGCCTCCTTGTTCGTGGAATTATTGTTGCGATCGTGGCAGACATGCCCGTGCATGGCAGCTGCGAACACTGTTCGGTATTACACGGTAGCGCCAGATGGTTGTGCGATACGATCTACAATTGCTCGATTCGTATAAAGATTAGGCGCTCTCCCCTCTCCCGTGTGGGAGAGGGGCCGGGGGTGAGGGTGGCTCGGGTTCAGGATGAAGCTTCGAACGTCGAGCTGCGCAGTTCGACAGTTCAGGATCATTGCGGAACCCGAGCCACCCTCACCCCTACCCCTCTCCCACACGGGAGAGGGGATCCCGCGCTTCACTGGTTTTGGAACGGATCAAGCTGATCTCTAGATCACCCCCTCGCCGACGCCCGCGCCTCCCGCGGGGTGCAGCCGAACTCGGCCCGGTACTGTCGGCTGAACTGGGCCTGGTCGCCGAAGCCCCAGCGATAGGCGATCTCGGAGAGCGAGCGGCGGCAGGCGGGGTCGCGCAGGGCCTCGTCGCACATCGCCAGGCGCTGGCGGCGGACGAAGCCGCAGACGCTGGTCCCTTGCGTCTCGAACAGCTGGTGCAAGTAGCGCACCGAGAGGCCGCAGGCCTCGGCGATCCCCTGCGGCCCGAGATCGGCGCGGGCGAGGTTGGCGCGGATGTAGCGCTCGACCCGGTGCAGGTGCGCGCCCTGGACCGAGGAGGCCTGGCTGCCCAGCGTCCGCGGGTCGGCCTCGACCGCGAGAGCCAGGAGATCGACGAGGTGGCGCCCGGCCATCGCCCGGCCCGCCTCGTCCAGCTCCTGGACCCGCGGCGCGGTCAGCCGCAGCATGTCGACGAAGAGCGCGCCGACGCCCTGCGTCGCGTCGAAGCTCAGGGTGGCGAGGCGCTCGGGCGCCCCGATCCGGGCGCGCAGGACCGGGCTCGGCACCTTGAGCACCCAGAGGGCGTTCGGCTCCGTGTAGGCGAACTCGTAGGGCAGGTGGCTGCGCTCGATCAGGAAGGCGCCGGGCCGGCAGCGCACGTCCTTGCCGTCCTGGCGGAAGCTCACCTCCGCCCGCTCCGGGACGGTGATCAGGAAGCTCTCGTCGTGGGCGTGGAGCAGGTGGCGGGCGTGGCGGCGGTAGACGAGGCCGTCCGAAACGTTACGCGAGATCGCGAGATCGCCGAGGTTCCAGACCTCGAGGGCGCCGGAGAAGGCCGGGCCGGGGCGAAACCCCAGCTCGAGCGGGAAGTAGGTCCGGCTCACCGCCTCGCTCCAGGCGGACTTGCGCTCCGCCGGCTCGGCGTGCGCGGTCGAGAACGCGGTTCGCATCACCCGATCCTCCTCCTGCTGGCACGGTCCCGATCGCTGCCCGGCACCCGATTGCCGGCTCAAGCCAGCACAGTAGACGGCGTTCCGGCGTCTCGCTCTTGTCGTTGAGTGCGCGAAGACTTGCCTCCCAGCGCAGTGATCTTCACGCCGACGGGCGCGACAACGTAAGCCCGGAGACGGGTCTCCGGGTTGCTTGACGGTGTGGCGCCGCCCCGCTCACGCGAGGGCGTCGCGGATCCGGGCGAGCCGCCCCGCATTCTCCGCCCGCGCCGCGAGCGCGCCCGCCATGTCGGTGCGGGCGAAGTGCACGGGCTGGTGCGGCTGGAGCTGCCCGATCAGGTCCATGTCCGCAGCAATCACCGTGCCAATCATGAAGTAGCCGCCGCCCGACACCGCGTCGCGGTGCAGCACGATCGGCTCAGTGCCGCCCGGCACCTGGATCGAGCCGTAGGGGTAGCAGCTGTCGACGATGTTCGACGGGTCGGAGCCGGCGCCGAAGGGCGGCTCGCGAGGAACGAAGTCGAGGGCGTGCCCGCCTCGGAAGCGGTAGCCGATCCGGTCGGCCTCCGGGGCGACCTTCCAGGTCTCGGCGAGGAACCGCTCGGCGGCCTCCTCCGTGACCCGGTGGTCGTAGAGGCCGGGCAGCATCCGCAGCACCGGCTCCGCCTTGCGGCGCAGGTCCGTGTGCAAGCTGCGCCCCTCCCCGACCGGAGGACCAGCAGGCCCGAACGCGAGTCGGTCGCCGGCCTTCAGCGCCCTCCCCTCGTGGCCGCCCAGCGCCCCCAGCGCGTAGGTCGCCCGCGAGCCGAGGACCACCGGCACGTCGATGCCGCCAGAGACCGCGATATACGCGCGGGCACCGGCCTTGAGGAAGCCGAAGGACAGGACCTGCCCGGCCCGGACGGCCAAGGCGGTCCAGCCCGGCCGTTCGACCCCGTCGACCTTGGGCGGCATCTCGGCCCCGGTCACCGCCACGGTGGCGTCGGCGTGGAAGCGGATCTCGGGGCCGAGGAAGACCGCCTCGAGCCCGGCCGCCCCCTCCTTGTTGCCCACCAGCAGGTTGGCGGCGATCAGGGATTTCCGGTCCATCGCCCCGGAGAGCGGGATGCCGAGATGGTAGTAGCCGGGCCGGCCGAGGTCCTGCACCGTGGTCGACAGGCCGGGCTTGACGATCTCGATCATGGATGCAGCCTCAGCCATGGAGCTCCTCCAGGAGCGCGGCGTTGGTGCCGGTGGGATCGGCCTGGAAGGCGGAGAGCGAGAAATCGACCTCGCGGATCAGCGGGGTGAACCGCCCGGCCTCGACCTCCTCCACCGCGGCGTCGTACGCGTCCCGCCCGACGGGCCGGAACTTCACGATGTCGCCCGGCCGGAACAGGATCATGAACTCGCGCAGGTAGCTGATGGTCTGCGTCGGATCGTAGATCGGCATCGGGGTGATGCCGAACATCTGGTAGCCGCCGGCGCCCCGCACCGAGTAGATCGCCCCGAAGCAGCCGCCATGGCCGACGGTGAGCTTCGGCGTGTCGGTGCGCGGGCGCAGATACTTCGGCGCCTGGATCTGCTTGTCACGCTCGACCATCTGGGTGAGGAACGGCAGGCCCGCGACGAACCCGACCATCGAGACGAACCACGGCGAGCCGGAATGCGCCGCGATCAGCGACGTCACGTCCGGGTAGCCGTTGATCCGGGCGGTGTATTCGAGGTCGGTCGCTTCCGGGTCCTGGTGGCGCTCGCGAAAGCGCATCAGGGTCTCGCGGGTCCAGGGATCGTCGTAGAAGACCGGCATCTCGATGATCCGGGTCTTCAGCTCGGCCCCGCCGGCGCCGGCGCCCTCCAGGCTCTTCAGCTCCTTGAGAAGGTCGCCGGGCGCGATGACGTCGGGGTCGAACTTGATCTGGAACGAGGCGTTGGCCGGGCAGATCTCGGTGACCCCGCGGATGCGGCTGTCGCGCACCGCGTTGGTGATCGAAAGGCTGCGGAAGAAGGCTTCGAGGGACATCGCCTCGTCGACCTCGACGAAGAGGTGCTCGTCGCCACCGAACGTGTAGCGCATGATCGCGAAGGCCCCTTCTATCAGGTGTCGAGCGGATGGGCGTCGAGCCAGGCTTCGAGCCAGCGGGTATGGGTGTCGCCCGCCCTCACGGCCGGGTCGGCGAGAAGCGCCCGGTGCAGCCCCGCGGTGGTCGGCAGGCCCTCGACGGCGCATTCCCGGAGCGCCCGTCCCAGGCGGGCGAGCGCCCCCTCGCGCGTCTCGTCGTGGACGACGAGCTTGGCGAGCAGCGAATCGTAGAAGGGCGGCACCGCGTAGCCGGGATAGAGCATCGTATCGACGCGCACGCCGGGCCCGCCGGGGAGACTCAGGGCCGTGACCGTGCCGGGCGCCGGCCGGAAGCCCTGGCCCGGATCCTCGGCGTTGATCCTGACCTCGATCGCGTGGCCGCGCGGCCGCACGTCGCCTTGCGAGAACCGCAAGGGCTCGCCGCCGGCGATCCGGATCATCTCGCGCACGAGGTCGATCCCGGTGATCATCTCGGTGACAGGGTGCTCCACTTGAATACGCGTGTTCATCTCGATGAAGAAGAACTCGCCGGTTCCGGCATCGTAGAGGTATTCGAGGGTTCCGGCGCCGCGGTAGCCCACCGCCTTCGCTAGTGCATTGACGCATT
>NZ_JTHF01000080.1 GCF_001043895.1 Methylobacterium indicum | reverse complement strand
GGGTGGGCATTGGGCCGGCTCTGGGCCTCTAAGGCTCGCCCATCCTCTCGGCTGATACCATCGGTTGGCCTCAAGCAGGTCACTTTGAGCACCATCACCGCCTAGGGGGTCTCACCGGGAAGCAGGCCCGCGCCGAAGCGAAGGCCCAGCGGATCGAACGCCTAGAGCGGCTCAACCCGCACGGCTCCCCGCGGATCGACGCGGACGTGCGCGGCTACGGCGTCATCACGCTGACCTTCTGATGCACCGCCTCGGGGGCTCTGAGGGCCCTCGCACGGTGCGCCAGCCCGGCGCCCACCACCCCAAAGCCAGGCGATGGCGCAGCCGGCCACACAGCCATCAGTCCAGAACCCGTTCGAGCGAGGCGCCCCGCCGAGTTGGCCGGCGCCCGAGCGGCCGCGTAACGCGCCAGCCGGACGAACCAACGCCGACATCGCCAAACGCCTCATCGCCGAGTCGATCGCACGCTACCGCGGCTCCTGCGCCTGCCCCTATCAAAGCGACCGTGCTGGCCGATTCCTGCGGGCGGCGCAGCGCCCATAGCCATCCGCGCGGTGCCAAGCCGATTTGCCTCGAGGCGGACGTCACACCGTCGATGCTCGTTCAACAACGAGGTTCAAAGCGTCCGTAGCCCCAACGTGTCGGTGTCTGAAACGACCCCACTCGGGCATTCTGAACGCGCGGGTGGAATCCACGCTGCTGACCCGAAGCGGCCCCTCATGACCTGTGACCATAATGACCGGTTCCGAGTGCGTTCCGGTCATTTGGTTTCCTTCACCCAATACCCCGACGCTGACCATCACGCGGTGCTCTCGCGCCGAACGCTTCGGCCAAGAGCGTCGCGATCCGGTTCGCGCTCAGTGCCATAAAATACACTACAGGACGCGCGGCAAAGAGAAATACAACGAATTCATGAAGCAAAATCCTGTACTTTAGGTGATCGCTAAATAAGAGAACTCCGCGATCACGCTGCAATTGTGAAGTTATCTAGCTCTTAGATTTCGCCGCAGTTTCTGCGCCGAGCCGGTATCCACTTCCTCGACTTCCTCGGAAAATCCTCGAGCAGGCTGCTGAAAGAGTCCCGGGATGGAGAAAATTTTTCTTATTCCATCAACCTCTGTTGCGTTCCTGCAAAAGCCAAGCCGCTGTTTTAGGGGCGATACAGCGTATTTCACCGGCTCCGGAAGGGAGCCGGAGATGATTTTGCGACCTCGTCGGCCTTTTTCAGCAACCTGCTAGGTCTTTCAGAGGAACCCGATCGAGAACCACGGCACGAAGGTGAGCACCAAGAGCCCGAGGAACAGCGCGCCGAGATAGATCCAGATCCGCCGCATCCCGGCCTCGGGCGCCACCCCGCCGATGATGCAGGCGGCGTAGTAGCAGAGGCCGAAGGGCGGGGC
Organism: Methylobacterium indicum; assembly: GCF_001043895.1. Classification (GTDB taxonomy): domain Bacteria; phylum Pseudomonadota; class Alphaproteobacteria; order Rhizobiales; family Beijerinckiaceae; genus Methylobacterium; species Methylobacterium indicum. Next base: position 46,811 of record NZ_JTHF01000080.1, on the reverse strand, counting down.
GAAGAGGCCCAGTCCCATCGCCAGGATCACAATCATGCTGTAATGGACCTCGTGGATCCCGAACTGGTGCGCGATCGGGAACAGCAACGGGCCGAACAGCACGATCGCCGGGATGCCTTCGAGCAGGCTGCCGAGCACGATGAAGGCCACCACCGAGATCAGCAGGAACCCGGTCTTGCCACCCGGCACCGCCGCCATCGCCCGGGCGAGGTCGTGCGAGAAACCGGACTGGGTCAGCGCCCAGGCCATCGCGCTCGCCGCCCCCACGATGAACAGGATCGCCCCCGACAGCGAGGCAGTCCGCGCCAGCATCGGGATGATCTCGCGGCGCTTGAGCCCGCCGCGATAGATCACGAGCCCGAGCACCAGCGAGTAGGCGATGCCGATCGTCGAGACCTCGGTGGCGGTGGCCACGCCCTCCACCACCGCGGTGCGGATCAGGAACGGCAGCAGCAGGGCCGGCAGCGCGACGAGCAGGGTCTTGCCCACCACCGACATCGGCGCGCGCGGGATCGCGACCGCGTCCTCCTCGCGCCCGGCGCGGTAGCGGGCGACGACGGCCAGCACCAGGGCGAGCAGCAGGGCCGGCAGGATGCCGGCGGTGAACAGGGCGGCGATCGACACCCCCGTCGCCGAGGCGATGGCGATCAGCACGATCGAGGGCGGGATCGTCTCGCTCATCGCCCCCGAGGCGGCGAGGATTGACAGGAGCTCACCGTCCTTCATCCCGCGCTTGCGCATCTCGGGAAACAGGACGGGCGCCACCGCCGCCATGTCGGCGGTCTTCGAGCCGGAGATGCCCGACACCAGCAGCATCGCGCCGAGCAGCACGTAGGACATGCCGGCCTTCACGTGGCCGAGCAGCGAGGCGAGGAACGCCACCATCACCCGCGCCATCCCGGTCGCGTCGACGAGCTGGCCGAGCAGCACGAAGAGCGGGATCGCGAGCAGGATCAGGCTGCTCATCCCCTCGTCCATCCGCCCGACCACGATGGTGAGCGGCGTCGAGGTGGTGGTGAGCAGGTAGGCCGAGGTGGCGAGAGCGAACGAGAACGCGATCGGTACGCCGGCCAGGATCCCGACCCCAAGGAGCCCGACGAAGAACACGAGGAGCGCCCAATTGCCCATCCCGGCGAGCCAGGGCGCGCCGAGGCTGAGGAGCGCGACGATCCCGAAGAGCACGGCGCCGACCCCGATCAGGTCGGCCGGGCGGTGCCGGGCAAGCCGCAAGGCGCAGGACAGGAGTGCCAGCACGAAGCCGACCGGCACGGCGAGCGCCCGTACCGTGCCCGACCAGCCGAGCGCCGGCGTCTCCACGAAGGACTGGTCCTCGGTGTAGTCGTAGGCCGCGTGCATCAGGAGCGCCAGGAAAGCGAAGACCGCCCCGATGGCAAGCGCGTCGCACCAGGCCCTGGCCCGGGGCGAGAGCGCGCCGACCACGAAGGTCAGCCGCATGTGCTCGCCCCGCTGCACCGCCACGACGCTGCCGAGCATCGCGAGCCACAGGAACAGGATCGAGGCGAGCTCGTCGCTCCAGATGATCGAATGCCCGATCGCCCGCGAGACGATGCCGGCGAACAGGATCGCCGCCTCGGCGGCGACCAGGATTGCGGCCGGCACCTCGACGGCGAGGCGCAAGGCCCGCTCGGCCGAGGAGAGCCAGTCGGCCGGAAGGGCGGCGGCGGGCCGCCCGTGGAGGTCGGCCACCGCGCTCATGCCAGCTCCCCCGTCACGGCTTCGAGCGCCTTCCACGCCTCGGCCCCGAACTTCTCCTTCCAGTCGCGGTAGAAGCCGGCCTGGGTCAGGCTCTTGCGGAAGGCGGCCTTGTCGGCGGTCTCGAAGGTGAGGCCGCGGGCGGTGAGCTGGCCCTTGAGGGTGCCGGTCAGGCGTACGACGTCCTCGCGCTCCTCCATCGCGGCACGGTCGAGCTCGCGCCGGACGATCTCCTGGAGCGCGTCGGGCAGCTTCCCGAAGGCGCGCCGGTTGGCGACGATCCAGAAGGGGTCCCAGATGTGGTTGGTCTCGGTGAGGTACTTCTGCACCTCGTAGAGCTTGCCGGCCTCGATCGTGACGAGGCCGTTCTCCTCGCCGTCGACCAGCCGGGTCTGCAGCGCGGTGTAGAGCTCGTTGAAGTTGATCGAGGTCGGGCTCGCCCCGAGGCTCGAGAACAGCGAGGTGAAGATCGGCGCCACCGGCACGCGGATGCGGTAGCCCTTGAGGTCCTCGGGCGTCTTGATCGGCTTGGCGTTCGAGGTGATCTGGCGGAAGCCGTTGTCGGCGGCCTTGGCGGCGACGATCAGGCCCGCCTTCTCGATCTGGGTGCGGACATAGGCGCCCACCGGCCCGTCGACTCCGCGCCAGACGTGGTCGTAGTCGGAGAAGGCGAAGCCCACATTGGTGATCGCCGCGCCCGAGGCCACCGTCGAGATCACCGAGCCGGCGATGTTGAGGAACTCGATGCCTCCGCTGCGCACCTGGGTGATCAGGTCCGTGTCGGAGCCGAGCTGGCTTGCCGGGAAGAACTTCAGCTCGATCCGCCCGCCCGAGGCCTCGCGGATGCGCTGGCAGGCCTGGTCGAGCCGGGCGTTGATCGGCTGGGTCAGGGACTGGCCGGTGGCGAGCTTGTAGTTGAATTCCGCGGCCTGCGCCGGCCGGGTGCGGATCGCGACGAGCGGCATCGCCGCGGCGCCGGCCAGGAACAGGCGGCGCGAGGGTCCGGATTCGGGTTTGGACGTCATGGGCTTCCTCCGGCGCGCCGGCATCCGCGGGGCTCGCGGTGCGGCATCGTTCAGGCCGAGACGGAAGGAGGCGCGAGGTTGGCGCTCGTCATCCTCCCCGGTCGGCGCCCCTGTTGTCGGGGCGTCTCGTCTCGCTGGGGGCGACACTACGGAGAGGCGTCCGTGAAGGACAATCCAGATTAATTGCACATCCGTGAAGCGCCGCTAAACTGTCGCGATGTCGGTCCCGCTTCGTGCCATCACGGTCTTCCACGCCGTCGCCCGCTCCGGCAGCATCACCCGGGCGGCGGAGGATCTCGGCGTCACGCCCTCGGCGGTGAGCCAGCAGGTCCAGGCGCTGGAGCTCAGCCTCGGCACCGCGCTGATCGGCAAGGCCGGCCGCAACGTGGTGCTGACCGAGGCCGGCGAGCGCTACTTCGAGATGATTGGGCCCGAGATCGACCGGATCGCGGAGGCGACGCAGCGCATCCAGGGCTTCCGCTCGGTGACGACGCTCACTGTGCGGGCGACCCCGAGCCTATCGACGAAGTGGCTGCTGCCGCGCCTCGCCGGCTTCCTCTCGGCGCATCCCGACATCGAACTGCGCCTCGACGGCACCAACGAGCCGACGACGTTCCTGAAGGAGAGCGTCGACGTCGAGATCCGCCACGGCACCGGCGGCTGGCCCGGTCTCTTCGCCGAGGGGCTGGCGGAGGAGAGCTTCCGCCCGGTCTGCGCCCCGTCCCTCGCTGCCCCCGGCAGCCTCGCGGCGGAGGATCTGCCCAGGCACCTGCTGATCCATTCGGTGAAGTCGCAGGTGCAGTGGGCCTACTGGTTCGAGCGCGCCGGGGTGGTACCGGCCGCGCGCTGGCGCCGCCTCCTGTTCGACCGGACCCACATGGCGATCGACGCGGCGGCCGGCGGCCTCGGCATCGCGCTCGAGAGCGACCTGATGTTGTGGGGCGACCTGAAGGCCGGGCGCGTCGCCTGCCCGCTCGCGGAGCCGCCGCGGATCACCCTCGTCACCCAGTGGGTGACGTGCCCGCCCGACTACCTGCGCCAGCGCAAGGTGCGAGCCTTCCTCGACTGGATCCGCCGCGAGCGCGACGGGTGGACCCAAGAGCGGGACGCGTGGACGATGAAGCGGGATGCGTCGGTCGCGGAGCGGGACGCCGCAACGCTTTAGGCACGCTTCACGGTCGGCTCGGAAATCTGGATTGTCCTTCACGGAGCGCGCTTCTAGCGTTTGCACGTCAGACCTCGCCGAGCCGCTTCGCGGACCCGCCGAGGCCGCGCCAAGACCGGCCCGCCCTTCCCCCGAGGAAGCCCGCGGCGAGAGGCCGGTCGGCAAAAGAAGCGACCCGTTGGAGGACACCGATGAATCTCTCCACCCTGCTCCTCGCCCGTGCCTCCGCCGGCAAGCCTGTCCGCGTCGGGCTGATCGGCGCCGGCAAGTTCGGCTCGATGGTGCTGGCCCAGGCCCAGCGCATCGAGGGCATGCACGTCGTCGCCGTCGCCGACCTCGACGCCGGCCGCGCCCGTGCCTCGCTCGCCCGCGTCGGCTGGCCCGAGGAGCGCTACGCCGCGACCTCGATGGGGGATGCCGTCAGGAGCGGCCGCACCTTCGTCACCGAGGATGCCGGGGCGCTCGCTGCCTGCGACGAGATCGAGTGCATCATCGAGGCGACCGGCCACCCGATCGCCGGCATCCGCCACGCCATCCAGGCGATCGACGCCCGCAAGCACGTCGTGATGGTCAACGTCGAGGCCGACGTGCTGTGCGGCCCGCTGCTGGCCGAGCGGGCGCGCCGCCAGGGCGTCGTCTACTCGATGGCCTATGGCGACCAGCCGGCGATCATCTGCGAGCTGGTCGACTGGGCCCGCTCATGCGGCTTCGAGCTGACCTCCGCCGGCAAGGGCATGAACTTCGAGCCGCGCTACCGCTACTCGACCCCCGACACGGTGTGGGGCTTCTTCGGCTGGTCCGAGGAAGAGGTGAAGAAGGGTGATTTCAACCCGAAGATGTACAACTCGTTCACCGACGGCACCAAGGCGGCGATCGAGATGGCGGCGGTGGCCAACGGCACCGGGCTGGACTGCCCCGATGACGGCCTCGCCTTCCCGCCGACCGGCCTGCAGGACCTCGCCCGGGTCTTCCGCCCGGTCGCCGACGGCGGGCGGCTGCCGCGCTCGGGCCTCGTCGATATCGCGGCGAGCCAGGAGCCGGACGGGCGCGAGGTGTTCAACAACATCCGCTACGGCGTGTTCGTCACCTTCAAGGCGACGAGTGAGTACACCAAGGCCTGTTTCAAGCAGTACGGCCTGCTCACCGACCCGTCGGGCTGGTACGGCTCGATGTGGCGGCCGTTCCACATGATCGGCCTCGAGACCAGCGTCAGCGTGCTGTCGGCGGTGCTGCGTGATGAGCCGACCGGCTGCTCGAAGGAGTTCCGCGGCGACGCGGTGGCGACCGCCAAGCGCGACCTGAAGCCTGGCGAGATGCTCGACGGCGAGGGCGGCTACGCGGTGTGGGCGAACGCGATCCCCGCCTCGAAGAGCCTGGCGCTCAACGCCCTGCCGATCGGTCTTGCCCACAACGTCAAGCTCAAGCGGCCGGTCGCCCGCGACACGATCGTGAGCGTCGACGACGTCGAGCTGGTCAACGATCTCGACGTGGTCGCCCTGCGCCGCCAGATGGAGGACACGACCCGGCAGATGGCGGCCCCCAAGGCGGCCTGACGCCCGACGATCGGCGGCGCCGGACTGATCCGGCGCCGCGCGTGCTTCTCCCTCCCGCGAGTTCCGCCATGCCTTCCCCGTCCCGGCCCTTCGTGGTCATCGCCGAGTTCCGGGTGAAGCCCGGCTCCCTCGACGCCTTCCTCGACCTCGCCCATGACGACGCCCGCTCCTCCGTGGCTGGCGAGCCCGGCTGTCGCGCCTTCGACGTGGCGGTCAGCGAGAGCGACCCGCTCACGGTGGTGTTCTACGAGGTCTACGACGACCGCGCCGCCTTCCACGCCCATCTCGAGACCCCGCATCTCGCCCGGTTCCGGGCCGGCTTCCCGGCGCTGATCGAGGAGGAACGTCCGGTCCGCTTCCTCGCCCGCACCGCGAGCGGGGCGGACGCCCGCTGATGGCACCGCTGACGATCGGCTTCCTCGGCACCGGCATCATGGGCGGCCCGATGGCGCGCAACCTGTGCCGGGCCGGCCACGCCGTGCGCGCCTGGAACCGCTCGCCCGACAAGACCGTCGCCCTCGCGGAGGCCGGGGTCGGTCTCGCGGCCGATCCGGCCGAGGCGGTGCGCGGCGCCGACGTGGGGATCTGCATGCTCAGCTCCGGTCCAGTCTGCGATGAGATCCTGCTCGGGCCCGACGGCGCGCTCGCCGCGATGGCGCCCGGCAGCCTGCTCGTGGTGATGAGCTCGATTCCGGTCGAGACCGCGCAGCGCCAGGCCGCCGCGGCGGCGCAGGCCGGTATCCACTACGTCGATGCTCCGGTTTCCGGCGGTGAGCGCGGCGCGATCGCCGGCACCCTGGCGATCATGGCCGGCGGTAGCCCGGAAGCGTTCGGACGGGCCGAGCCCGTCCTCGCCGCGATGGGGCGCCCGACCCATGTCGGCCCTGCGGGATGCGGACAGCTGGCCAAGCTCGCCAATCAGGCGATCGTCGCCTCGACGATCGTCACGGTGGCCGAGGCGATCACCTTCGTCGAGAGCGGCGGTGCCGACCCCGCCAAGGTCCGCGAGGCTCTGCTCGGGGGCTTCGCCGACTCGACAATCCTCAAGCAGCACGCCCTGCGGATGATCGAACGCGATTTCGCGCCTGGCGGCCCGGCGAAGTACCAGGTCAAGGACACCGGAACGGCGCTCGCCCATGCGGCGACGCTGGGCCTGACGCTGCCCGTCCTGTCCCTCGTCGATCAGATGTTTTCAGACATGGTCGCGCACGGCGACGGTGACCTCGACCACAGCGCCGTCCTCCGCGAGCTTTACCGCCGCAACGACCTGCCTCTTCCATAGCAGCGGTTGAGCGGCAAAGGGTGTCGGCGGCCTTACTGTATCGCCGCGCTCACCTTCGGCCTTTCACCCAGCCGGGTCGTGGCACCAGCATCGCCCGCGAGCCAGTCTCGTCGGTCACCTACTGGCACGTCGAGCTGGACAGCCACGACATCCTGCTCGCCGAAGGTCTGCCGGCGGAAAGCGACCTCGACTGGGGCGACCGGCCGTTCTTCATCGAAAGCTCCGACCACGCCCTGCACAACCCCGATTTCGTCGTGCCGGATCACGTTCGCCGCGCGGCGGCCCATGGCTGAGATTTCACGTGCTGTGGTGCCCGAAGTGCGGCTTCTGAATGGGACACCACGGGCTGACCCGGTGAGCCTCAGTCGTTGACGGCGCTCGCCATCATGGCGTGTTCCTTGAGCCGCACCCCGGCGCCGATCTTCACGGCGGCGCGCCAGATCTCCACGTCTCACGCCGGCATTCCCTGCGGATCAGCCCGGCCGCGGCATCCGACAGTCGCCGGTCGAACTCCACCTCGGCTGCCACACCTGGAGCATGGGCGGTGCACGGGGGCATCATAGGCCTTGTCGGCGTGCAGCTTGTCGGGCGCCGGAGCGGGCGTCCACGCCGCCCGCTGCGCAAGGGCGGGATCGCGTCCGGCGTCGGGGCCATCGGCGGGCGGTCGTGGCAGTTGGCACCCGTCAGGACGAGGCCGATCGGCGTGCCACGGGCGTCGGTGACACGGTGGCGCTTGGTGCCCGCCTTGCCCCGATCCGTCGGGTTCGGGCCGGTGGCAGACCCCCTTTTCTTCGCCGGCACGCTCGCGCTGTCGACGCTCGCCCGGCCCCAATCGATACTGCCCGCCACATGCAGGCGTTCGAGCAGCACCTGATGCAGGCGCCGCCACATGCCGGGGACCTGCCAGCCACGCAGCCGGCGCCAGCAGCTCATGCCGCGGCCACAGTTCATCTCAGCCGGCAACATCTCCCAGGGGATGCCGGAGCGCAGCACGAACAGGATGCCGGTCGGGGCAGCGCGGTCGTCCACCCGAGGACGTCCGCCTTTGGGGCGAGGCGGGTGCGGCGGCAGAAGCGGGGCGATTGCAGCCCAGAGATCGGCGGGAAGACGCCGGCGAGCCATACCGGCCCGACGCCCAAACGCCACGATCGTGCCGTTCTGTTAGGCGCTCTATATCAAAACCTGTATGGATCGGGGATGAGCCGCCATCGATAATCAGGTCATCGCCTTCATCGCCGTTGATCAGATCGTTCCCAAGGCCGCCTAGAAGGGTATCCCGTCCTGATCCGCCGAATAGAGCATCGTCGCTGCCACCACCGAAAATAATATCGTTGCCGCCGTTGGCATGGATCGCTTCCCTGCTAGAGCGCTTCACGGTCGCGTTGCAATCGAAAAGTTCTCTAAGTCTTTGTTTTCCGCGTTTTCTTCGACGAAGCGGCATCCACTTCGTCGGAAAATGCTCTAGTTGATGTGGTAAAATCAAATGTATCATATTCTCCATTGTTGTCGGAAAAATCTAAAATCATGCTTTCTTAATATTTATGATTAGCCACTTGCTTGCCATCATTTTGTATATCGATAAAATCATGAGTCGACGATAAAATTATTAATGCAATCATTGATTATTGTCTGACTCACGGGGTTATCCGATCGAAGACAGGATGACGGATCGCCTTGACGCAGCGGCTCGCTTCGCCGACCTGGCGAAGCAATCTCCGCGCGGCCTCCCAATGGAGCACGTCGTGCCCGGTGCTCTCGTGACGATTCCGACCGACAAAGTGACCGGTTCGGCTTAGTTCGATCTACGCGGGGCCGGTCGCGGAGGGCGGAAATGTCCTGCTGCGGGACGCGTTCAACGATTCGGGGACCGAGGAGACGCAGGCCGCGCCCCGGACCGTGCCGATCGGCCCGTATCTCGCGGCGATCGTGGCGAACTGGAAGGCTGCCGGCGAGGGCAAGGAGGGCTTGGTCCTCCCCTCCGAGGAGAAGCCGCCGCTCGGCTACGCGATATCGCCACCCGCCACCTGAAGCCGCGGCAGGTCGCCCCGGGGATCACCGCGGCCGACGGCTCGCCGCGCTGGACCGCTGACGACTTCCGGCACTTCGCCGTGTCGCTCTGGATCGACGAGGGCGCGGCGATCAGGCAGGTGTTGGAGCCGGCCGGGCACGACGCTCCGGACTTCACCCGACGGGTCCACGGCCACCTGTTCAGCGCCGGCCGAACGGAGCGCAGAGCGATCAGCGCTGGTGAGCAGTCCATCCTGGGCCGGATCGAGCCCGCAACATGGGCGCAGCACGGCAACGACAAGATTTCAGTAATTCCATTCACTGAAATAGCATAATCGCACACTTCAATTGGTTTTCAAGTGGCGGATCGCGGGTTCGAGCCTTGTCGTGGTCGTCATTGAAATGTATTGCAACCTAATGATTTGGAGTTTTTAGAGTATATGCGGAGGCGCCCGCCGGAGCGACGGAGCGGGAGCGAAAGCTACCGATCGGTGCGAAAGATCCCGAACAGCCTCCCGAAGGATGTTCTGCGGACGTTCTTCCCTGTGCTGTCCGATCGGACAGGCGGCCAATGGAAGCCGATCGGCTCACCGGCACGTCCCGGAACCGTACACCTGGTCCCTGAGGTCCATGGCGACCGGAATCACCCGCCGCGAGGGTCGAGCCGCGGCGGGTGGCCGGCGGGAGGGATCAGATGGTCAGCCGGCCGGTGAGCAGGAGCACGATCAGGATGATGAGGAGGATGCCGCCGATGCCGAGGCCGCCCGTCCGGTAGCGGCCGCCACCGTAGAAGCTGCCGCCGCCACCGAAGAGCAGGATGAGCAGGATGAGGACGATCAGGAGCGTCATGGGCTGTAGTCCTTAAGGCCAAGCTGGCTGGCATGAGGAATGCCGGCCGCGCAGTTTCGTTCCTTCAGGGCATCGCCTCCTGCGGCGATGTTCCTTCGCGATGGTGGCTTTGGCGGTGTTCGATCGACCGCGGCGGCGCGGCGCGGACGTTCGCGTCTCGGCTCTGCCTCTCGTGCGACTGCCCGACCCCGTCGGACCTGGCCGAGGCGCAGACCTTTCGCCGGTCCGAGTTCCGCGTAAGTGGCGTGCCGGCGGGCGCAATCGAGGTCGGCTTACCGCATCCGATATGGGCCGGAGCCCCGGCGATGTCCTCGGCGAGGCGAGCGTCGAGAGCAGCGCCCGATCGCTTTGCAACCTGGCGCTGCTCTCGATCATCGGTCCTGCCGCATTTTCTATCGACGAACCGGTGGCCACTTCGTCGGAAAATGCCCGAGCCGGCTCGATCGATCCGTTCGATTCCGCCCCTGGCCCCCGGGCCCGGCGAAAGGGGCTCACGTCCGGATGTGCTCGTGCGGATGCGGCTCCGGGCCGTGGCCGTGGTCGTCGAGCTCGATCCGGGCGGGGATCAGCGAGAGGCTGTCGTGGCGGATGCCGCGCTGGGTCGCGACCTCGTCGGCGAAGGCGAGGATGTCGCGGGCGCGGCCGCGCAGCATCAGCGTGTGCAGGCTGGCGTCGTGGTCGAGGGGAGTCTGGACCTGGGCGATCACGAGGTCGTGGCGACGCTGCTGGATCTCGGCGAGGCGCTGGCCGAGGTCGCGCACCCCCGCCTCGGCGACGAAGCCGAAGGTCGCCACGCAGGAGAGGTCGGGATCGAGCTGGCGGCGCGCCTCGGCGAGGCCGCGCCGCAGGAGGTCGCGCATCGCCTCCGAGCGGCCGGCATAGCCGCGCAGCGTCGCGATCCGGTCGACCTCCGCCACGAGGCCGGGATCGAGGGTGACGGTGATCCGCTGCATCAGCGCGCCTCCGCGGGCTCGGCCGGCAGGACCGCGTCGAGGAGTTCGCGCGCCGCCGGATGGGTGAGCGAGAGGACCGGTCGGCACGGCGAGGCGTCGACGATCCGCCCGTCACCCAGCACCACGATCCGGTCGGCGAAGCGGCGCGCCAGCCGCACGTCGTGGGTGACGAGCAGGAAGGCGGTGCCGTGCCGGCGGCGCAGGGCCGCGAGATGATCGAGGATCTCGACCTGGCGCGGCGCATCGAGGTTCGAGACCGCCTCGTCGAGGACGACCAGGGCCGGCCGCGTGGCGAGCGCCCGGGCGAGGCCCACCCGCTGCACCTGCCCGCCGGAGAGCTGTCCCGGGAGCCGCAGGGCCACGGCGGGGTCGAGGCCGACCGTCGCCAGCACCTCCTCCACCCGCGCCTGCCGTTCGGGAGCGGACAGGCCGGTCAGGTGGCGTAGCGGCTCGGCGACGATCCGGCCGACCGGGTGGCGCGGGTTGACCGCCGAGAGCGGGTCCTGGAGCACCATCTGGATCGCGGCCCGGACGGCCCGCCACCCGGCCCGGTCGAGGCGGGACAGGGGCGTCCCGCGAAACAGCACCTCGCCGGCCTCGGCCGGCTCGAGCCCGAGAAGCAGGCGGGCGAGCGTGCTCTTGCCCGAGCCGCTGCGGCCGATCAGGGCGACGCACTCGCCCTCCACGAGGGCGAGGTCGATGCCCGCGAGCACGGTGCGACGCGCGCCGGGGCCCGGATAGGAGTGGCCGAGCCCCCGGGCCGTCAGCAGGGCCGTCATGCCGGCTCCCCGTGCAGGGCCCGGTGGGCGGCGAGGAGCGCTCGCGTCGACGGCGCGGCCGGCGCGGCGAAGACCCGCGCGACGGGACCGGCCTCGACGATCCGTCCGGCCTCCATCACCGCCATCCGGTCGGCGAGGCGGGCGACGACGCCGAGGTCGTGGGTGACGATCAGGAGCCCGAGGCCGCGGGCCCGCACCAGCCCGGCGAGGAGGTCGAGGATGCGCTTCTGGGCGACGAGGTCGAGGTCGGTGGTCGGCTCGTCGGCGACGAGGAAGGGCGCGCCGGACATCAGCGCCAGCGCGATCATCGCCCGCTGCAGCATCCCGCCGGAGAGCTGGAACGGATGCAGGCCCGGCACGCGGGGATCGTCGCCGAGCCCGACCGCCGCGAAGGCCTCCCGCATCGCCGTCCCGGCGGCCCCGCCGCGGATTCCCGCCACCGCCAGGGTCTCGGCGGCGTGGTCGGCGAGGGTGCGCAGCGGGTTGAAGGCGGTGCGCGGCGCCTGGAGCACGGTCGCGACCGCCCGGCCGCGCAACGCCGCCGGATCCGCCTCGATGCCGTCGAGGAGGATCCGCCCGCCGCTCGACCGGGTGCCCGGCGGCAGCACGCCGAGGAGGGCCGCGCAGGCCAGCGACTTGCCCGACCCGCTGGCGCCGACGAGGGCCAGGACCTCGCCGGTGACGAGGTCGAGGCCGGCCGCGCGCACCAGCGGCACCGGCTCGCGGCCGGCCCGGGTCTCGTGCCGGGGCTTGCACCAGGTCTCGACCGACAGGCCCTCGGCCCGCAGCGTGCGGGCGCTCACAGGCCCCGCTCCGCGGTGAGCGCCGGATCGAGCCGGTCGCGGAGCGCGTCGCCCAGCCGGTTGAAGGCCAGCACCGCGAGCGCGATGGCGAGGCCCGGCCAGACGACGAGGAGCGGCCGGGTCCAGAAGAAGGCGCGGGCGTCGTTGATCATCACGCCCCATTCCGGCGTCGGCGGCTGCACCCCGAGCCCGAGGAAGGACAGGCCGGCGACGTGGAGCGCCATGTGGCCGATATCCAGGGTGGCGAGCGCGGCGAGCGACGGCACCACTCCCGGCAGGATGTGCTCGAAAAAGATCGCCCGCCGCGGCGCCCCGGCGATCCGCGCGGCGAGCACGTAGTCGCGGGTCTTCAGCTCCAGCACCAGGCCCCGCACGATCCGGGCGTACCAGGCCCAGTGCGACAGCGCGATCGCCGCCACCACGTTGGCGAGCCCGGTGCCGAGCGCCCCGATCATGAACAGCGCCAGCACGAAGGTCGGCACCGTGAGGAAGACGTCGCAGAGCCGCATCAAGGCTGTGTCGAGCCGGCCGCCGAGCATCCCGGCGAGCCCCCCGACCGCGAGGCCGAGGCTCAGGACGAGGGCCAGCACCACCAGCACCGCGCCGAGGGTCGTGCGCGCCCCGGCGACGAGGCGCGAGAGGATGTCGCGGCCGAGATGGTCGGTGCCGAGGGGATGGGTTGGGCTCGCCGGCGCGAAGCGGTGGGCGAGGTCGACCGCCAGGGGGTCGTGCGGCGCGATCAGGGGGCCGAGCAGCGCCAGCAGCAGGAAGCCTCCGGCGAGGGTGCCCGCCGCGATGATCGCGTGGGAGGCGGCTGGGCGGGAGGCGAGCACGGCGGGTCTCACGCGGCTTCCTGGCCGAGGCGCAGGCGCGGGTCGAGCCAGGCATAGGCCAGGTCCACCGCGAGGTTGCACAGCACGAACACCACCGTCATCACCAGGGTGAAGCACTGGATCACCGGATAGTCGCGGTCGTAGATCGCCGAGACCGCGTAGCGGCCGACGCCCGGCCAGGAAAAGATCGTCTCGACCACGAGGGCCCCACCCAGGAGTTCGCCGACATGCATGCCGGTGGCGGTGACGACCGGCACGAGCGCGTTGCGGAAGACGTGCCGGCGCGCCACCGCGCCCTCGGAGAGGCCGCGCAGGCGGGCGTAGAGGACGTGGCGCCCGCGGCCCGCCTCCAGCATGCTCGCCCGCAGGAGCCGGGCATTCACCGAGAGCGACATCAGGCCGATGGCGAGCGCCGGCATCGCCAGGTGGGCGGCCCCGCCGCGGCCCATCGCCGGCAGCCAGCCGAGCGTGACCGAGAAGACGACGACGAGCAGGAAGGCGACCCAGAAGTTCGGCAGCGAGACGCCCAGCACCGCGATCCCCCGCACCAGCCGGTCCTGCCAGCCGTCGCGATGCGCCGCCGCCCAGGCGCCGAGCGGCAAGCTCAAGGCCAGGCTGACGACGAGCGCCGTCCCGGCGAGTTCGAGCGTCGCCGGTAGGTAGCCGAGGAGTTCCGGCAGCACTGGCCGGCGGGTGGCGTAGGAGAGGCCGAAATCGCCCTGGAGCGCCCGACACAGCCAGTCGAGGTACTGGACCGCGAAGGGACGGTCGAGGCCGAGCATCGATCGGGCATCGGCGAGCGCCGCGTCGGTCGGCGGCACCTGCGACAGGCGCAGGTAGTCGAGCGCCGGGTCGCCCGGCCCGACCCGCAGCATCACGAAGACGAGGAGCGAGACGCCGAGCAGCATCGGCGGGATCAGCGCGAGGCGGGCGAGGACGAAGCGCGGCATCAGCGGCCCGGTCCCGGGCGCATCGCCGCGAACGGGATCTCGTTGAGGGTGGCGCCGAAGCGCACGCCGGTCACGGTCGGGCGGTGGACCTCGATCGCCACCGCCGAGGAGATCGGCAGGTAGACCGCCGCCTCGTGCAGGGCGGTGAGGACGCGGCCGTAGAGGCGGCGGCGCTCCTGCGGATCGGTGGCGGCGAGCGCCGCCGTGATGGTGGCGTCGATCATCGGCTTGTCGGGCAGGCCCTTCTGCGCCTGGTAGTCGGCGTGGGAGGGCGCCCGCATGGCGCTGACGAAGGAGGCCGGATCGTAGGGCGGGCCCCAGGTCTCGCCGAAGATCAGGCCGAAGCGCCCGTCCTTCTGGCGGGCGAGGATCGCGCTCTCCTCCTCGCCGACGAGCCGCACCGCGATGCCGATCCGGGCGAGGTCGGCCTGGACCACCTCGGCGATGGCCTTCTGCTGGGCGTTGGTGCCGACGAAGGCGAGCTCGACCGCGAGCGGCCGGCCGTCCTTCGCCCGCGCGCCGTCGCGGCCCCGGACCCAGCCGGCCGCGTCGAGGAGCGTTTCGGCCGCCGCCCGGTCGAAGCCGTAGGGGGTGAGACCGGCATCGGCATCGGGGACGTCTCGTCCGAACAGGAAGTCGGCGCGGGGCTCGAGCCCGTCGAGGACCGTGCGCACCAGGGTGTCCTTATCGACCGCCCGGTTGATCGCGCGGCGGACGGCCAGGTCGTCGGTCGGGGCGCGCGCCGAATTGAGCGCCAGCACCCGGGTCGCCAGCGGCGGCGAGAGCGCGGCCGAGAAGGCCGGCGCCTGGTCGCGCAGGCGCAGGAAGGCCTCGGACGGAATCAGGCCGGCGGCACCGGTGATCAGGTCGACCTCGCCGGTCTGCAGCGCGATGGCCCGGGTGTTGGGGTCCGGGATCACCTTGACGACGAGGCGCGCGAAGCCGGGCTTCTCGCCCCAGTAGGTCGGGTTGGCGGCGAACGTGTCCGAGACGCCGAGCAGGGTCTCGACGAGCCTCCAGGGGCCCGTGCCGACGGGGGCCGCGATCCCGCCCGCCGTGGTGCCGCCCGCCTTCATGGCGGCCGGGGAGACGAAGCGGAACGGCCGCGGCAGCGAGAGCTCGTTGAGCGTCGGCGCGTGCGGGGCCTTCAGCACGAGGCGGACGGCGAGCGGCCCGGTGACCTCGGTCCGGTCGATCTGCCGGGCGAGGTCGAGCCAGGCGTGACGGGCCCGGTTGGCGAGGATCGCGTCGAAATTCGCCTTCACGGCCGGCGCGTCGAAGGGCGTGCCGTCGCTGAAGGTCACGCCGGGGCGCAGGGTGAAGTCGTAGGTGAGCCCGTCCGGCGAGACCGTCCAGGCGGTGGCGAGCCAGGGCTCGACCGTGCCGTCGGCCCGGTACTTCACCAGCGGCTCGTAGACGCTCGCCTGGGCGAACATCTGGTTGGGGGCGTAGAGATGCGGGTTCAGCGGCCCGACATTGCTCGGCCAGGCCGTGGTGAGCTGCTGCGCCGCGGCCGGAGCGGCGAACAGGGCGAGGGCCAGCAGCGCGGAGCGGACCTGAACACGGATCGCCGGCTTTGACATCGGGCCCCGGGTATGACGAACACGCGAAAAGTTCCTACGTCCTGATACGGCACCGGGCGCGAATGGCAAGGACGGTATGCCCGCAACCCGTGGGTTTGGCCGTACCCGTCGATCGTGCTCCAATGCGACGGGCGCGCCGGACCGGACGACGCCCCGAAGGACGAGACATCGGGGGAGGGGACGGGATGGCGAAGGTCGCGATCGTCGGGTGCGGCGCCATGGGCTCGGTCTATGCGGCGCTGATGGCCTCCGCGGGCCACGAGGTCCATGCCGTCACGCTCTGGGCCGACCACGCGGCGGCGATGCGCGAGCACGGCCTCCGGGTCGAGGGCGCGAGCGGCGACCGCACCGTGAGGCTGGCCGGCGCCGGCACGACGACCGAGGGGATCGGCCCGTGCGACCTCGTCATCGTCGCCACCAAGGCCTTCGACGTCGCGGCGGCCGCCGCGAGCGCAGCGCCCCTGATCGGCCCCGGGACCGTGGTGCAGACGATCCAGAACGGGCTCGGCTCGCCGGAGGTCGCCGCCGCCGTCATCGACCCCGACCGGATCGCCGTCGGCGTGGTCGGGGGCTTCGGCGCCTCGATGCGCGGGCCCGGCCACGCGCACCATAACGGCCTCGAGATGATCCGCTTCGGCGCCCTTGCGGGACTCTCGCGGGAGCGCCTGGAGGCCTCCGCGGCGATCTGGGACTCGGCCGGGTTCAAGGTCAGCCTGTTCGACGACATCGGCCGGATGGTGTGGGAGAAGCTGATCATGAACGTCACCTTCTCGGGCACCACGACGCTGACGGGCCTCACCATCGGCGAGGTGATGGCCGATCCGGATGCCTGGGAGGTCGCGAGGGCCTGCGCCGAGGAGGCGATCGCCGTGGCGGCCGCGATGGGCGTGACGCTGCAGGTCGGCGACCCGGTCGCGCATATCCGCCGCCTCGGCGGCAAGATCCCGGCAGCCCGGCCCTCGATGCTGCTCGACCACCGGGCCGGGCGCCGCGGCGAGGTCGAGGCCATCAACGGATCGATCCCCCGGCTCGGACGCCGCTGCGGCGTGCCGACCCCGGTCAACGACACGGTGGTGGCGCTGATCAAGGCGCGCGAGACCGCCTTTCCGGTCCGGGCCGACCCCGCGTGCTGCCCGGCCTGATCAGGCCCCGAGCGCCCGGTCGGTCTCCTCCCGCCAGGGCAGGCTCGCCTGGCTGCCCCGCCGCCCGCAGGCGAGGGCGGCCGCGACGCTCGCCCGTTCCATCGCGGCGCGGAGCGGCGCGCCGCGGTCGAGGGCCGCGGCGAGCACGCCGACGAAGCAATCCCCCGCCGCCGTGGTGTCGACCGGCTCGACCGCGCGGGCCGGAACGTGCCAGGCGCCGCTCTCCGTCGCCGCCTCCGAGCCGGCCTCGCCGAGGGTGCGCACCACGTCGATGCCGAGGGCGGCCTGGAGGGCCGCGGCCTCCGGCGCGCAGCCGAGGCGCGCGGCGGTCGCCTCCGCCTCGTCCTCGTTGACGACGAGGAGGCCGGCGAGGCGCATCGTGTCGAGATCGAGCGGCAGGGCCGGGGCGAGGTTGAGGATGCTGCGCAGGCCGAGCGCCCGGGCGCGGCGCAGCAACGCCGTGGTCTCGGCCGGGTCGACCTCCATCTGCAAGAGCAGCGACGTCGCCCGGGCGAGGTCGGCATCCGCGACCTGGTCCGCCCGCGTGTGCCCGTTGGCGCCGAGCGCCACCACGATCCGGTTGCGGCCCTGCGCGTCGATCCAGATCGAGGCGCAGCCCGTCGCCGCCGCGACCGCCCGGACCCGGCCGGTATCGGCCCCGGCCTCGCGCAGGCCCGACACGGCCACCTCGGCCAGCGCGTCGCTCCCGACCGCGCCGACCATCGCGACCGCGGCTCCGTCGCGGGCCGCCGCCACCGCCTGGTTCGCCCCCTTGCCGCCCGCCTGCACGGCGAGGTCGTCGGCGAGCAGGGTCTGGCCCGAGCGCGGAACCTCGGGCAGGCGGAAGATGAGGTCGGCGTTGAGGGAGCCGAAGCAGACGATCACGGATGGTTCTCCCCTCGGACGACCTTGCCGGATTCGAGCAATCCGGCCCGGTCCGGCAACGCCTTGAATCGCCGCATCGAGGCGATCTCCGCGTCCGAGCGGGACATGACCGAGCCAGGGCTTCTGGGTCAAGCCGGTCCCCTCTTCGGCCGAGAGGTGGCCGTCGAACGGGACGTGGTTGTCGACCTTGCCCGCGGGGCGTCTCGTCACCCAAGCGGCGACCGCTCCGGCGACGCGACGGTGCACGGTCCAAAGGTCGAGCCGCGTTGCACGCGGCAGTTCCGCTCAGGCCGAGCGCGGCGCCGCCACCGGGTGGCGCAGGCCGGCGATCACCGCCCGCAGCGTGCCGGCCTCGGCTTCCGGGGCGTCGGTGCGGGCGTAGATGCGGTCGTGGACGAAGGAGAGCTTGCCGATGGTCGCCGGGGTCATCCGGAACGGATAGAGGTCGGGCTGGCCCATGCTGCGGTTGAGCGAGTTCATCGCGAAGGTGAGCGGCAGCCAGGACTCGATGAGGCGGCCGAAATCCGGGCTGCGATAGGGGTCGAAATCGACCTTGGCGGCGAGCGTGATCGGCGCGTGCAGCGCCGGCCCGGCCTGGAGCTTGGGCTGCACCCTGACGCCGAACTGGCTGGCGGTTTCCAGCGTATCGACGATGTGCATGTAATGCGCCCAGGTCTCGGCGAAGTCCTCCCAGGGGTGGGAGGTGGCGTAGGCCGAGACGAAGGTCTCCTGCCAGCCCTCCGCCGGGCCGTGGGCGTAGTGGCGCTGGAGCGCCGCGCCGTAATCGGTCCGCTCGTCGCCGAACACCGCCCGGAACGCGTCGAGGCAGGGATCGGCCCGCACCAGCACGTTCCAGAAATAGTGCCCGATCTCGTGGCGGAAGTGCCCGAGCAATGTGCGGTAATGCTCGCCGAACTGCGTGCGCCGGCGCTCGCGCTCGACGTCGTCGGCCTCCGCGATGTTGAGGGTGATGAGGCCGTTGTCGTGCCCGGTGAGCACCGGCGGGCCGATCAGGTAGGATTCCGCGGGGTCGACCAGGAAGTCGAAGGCGAGGCCCGCCGGGTCTTCGCGGCGGGAGGCGAGCGGCAGGCGCAGCCGCAGCATGGCGTAGAACAGCCGGCGCTTGGCCGCCTCGACCTCGCGCCAGCGGGTCTGGTTCCAGGGGATCGAGAGGTCGGGCACCACCCGGTTGTGCCGGCAGGCGACGCAGAAGGTGTCCGCCGAGCCCGCGGGAACGAGCCAGTTGCAGCCTCCCGATTCGCGGTTGGCGCAAGGGCGGTAGCGGCGGCGCGCATCGGCCAGCCCGCGCCAGCGCGAGCCGGCCGGGACCATGGCGGTCAGGTCGGCGAGGTCCGGGTCGTAGCCGAGGCGGCACTCGCAGCTCTCGCAGGCATCGGCCTCGAAATGGGCCGGCTGGGCGCAGGCCTGGCACTGGAAGATCTTCATCGCGGCGTCCGGCGGGCCCCGGCCGGATGCCGGGCGGGGCCATGGCTCACCAAGGACGGATACCGGCCGGAAGTTCCGCCGCCGGCGGCACGGGACTTGCCTCAATTTCGCCCAGCCGCCCGGACGAGGCCCCGCGATGACGTAGAGAGACGCGACACCGGTTGACGCCCGCGACGCGGCGGCTGACGCGGGCCCGGCCACGGTGTAAAACACCCCCGAACGCGCGGACAGGCCGGCGGGCGCCCCTTCTTCCAGCATCAAGGTTCGGAGTCGTCGTGTCGATCAAGGCCGCCCTGCATCACGTCACGTCCTACACCTACGACCGGCCGATCGCCCTCGGTCCGCAGGTGGTCCGCCTGCGCCCGGCGCCGCATACGCGGACCCGGATCGAGAGCTACGCCCTCAAGGTCACGCCGGCCAACCACTTCGTGAACTGGCAGCAGGATCCCAACGGCAACTGGCTCGCCCGGCTGGTCTTCCCCGAGAAGACGACGCAGTTCCGCGTCGAGGTCGACCTCGTCGCCGACATGTCGGTGATCAACCCGTTCGACTTCTTCGTCGAGGACTACGCCCAGACCCGGCCCTTCGCCTATCCGGACGAACTGAAGGCCGAGCTCGGCCCCTACCTCGCGGTCGAGGAGGGGGGCCCCGAGATCGACGCCCTGATGGCGCGGCTGCCGGCCGAGCCCAACACCGTGCAGTTCCTGGTGGCGCTGAACGCGCTGGTGCGGGACACGGTGTCCTACGTCGTGCGGATGGAGCCCGGGGTGCAGACCCCGGCCGAGACGCTCGGGAAGGGCAGCGGCTCGTGCCGCGACTCGGCCTGGCTGATGGTGCAGCTCCTGCGCCGCCTCGGGATGGCTGCCCGCTTCGTCTCCGGCTACCTGCTCCAGCTCGTGCCCGACACCACGGCGGTCGACGGACCGGCCGGCACCTCGACCGACTTCACCGACCTCCACGCCTGGGCCGAGGCCTACGTCCCGGGCGCCGGCTGGATCGGGCTCGACGCCACCTCGGGTCTCCTCTGCGGCGAGGGCCACGTCCCTCTGGCGGCGACCCCGCATTACCGCTCGGCGGCGCCCATCGCCGGCCTCGCCGAGCCGGCCGAGGTCGAGTTCGACTTCGCCATGACGGTGACCCGGGTCGCCGAGGCGCCGCGGGTGACGAAGCCCTTCTCCGACGAGGCCTGGGCCGCCCTCGACGCGCTCGGCGAGCGGATCGACCGCGACCTCGCCGCGCAGGACGTGCGCCTGACCATGGGCGGCGAGCCGACCTTCGTGTCGGTCGACGATTTCGAGTCGCCGGAATGGAACGCCGCCGCCGTCGGGCCGACGAAGCGCGGGCTCGCCGACCAGCTGATCCGGCGCCTGCGCGACCGGTTCGGCCCCGGCGGCTTCCTGCATTACGGCCAGGGCAAGTGGTATCCGGGCGAGAGCCTGCCGCGCTGGGCCTTCGCGCTCTACTGGCGCAAGGACGGCACGCCGATCTGGCGCGACCCCGCCCTGATCGTTTCCGAGACCGGCCCGCGGACCGCCGGCATCGCGGAGGCCGAGGCCCTGATTCGGAGCCTCGCCCGCCGTCTCAGGCTCGACGCCTACGTCCAGCCGCTGTTCGAGGATCCCGAGCACTGGGAGCGCAAGGCGGCCGAGCTGCCGGTCAACGTCACGCCCCTCGATTCCAAGGTCGGCGACGCGGAATCCCAGGCCAGGATGGCCCGGGTCTTCACCCGCGGGGTCGAGAACGCCGTCGGCTACGTGCTGCCGCTCGCCAACATCGCGGTCGGGCCCGAGCGGCACTGGGTCTCGGAGGTCTGGCAGCTCAAGCGCGGCGCCCTCTACCTGGTGCCGGGCGATTCCCCGGCGGGCTTCCGGTTGCCGCTCGCCTCGCTGCCCTACGTGCCGCCGGGCGCCTATCCCTATTACGTGCCCCAGGATCCCCTGGAGCAGCGCGGGCCCTTGGTGCCCGGCCCCGCCGCGCCGCCGCCCAAGCCCGCCCCGGTCGGCGTCGCGGTGCGCACCGCGCTCGCCGTCGAGCCGCGGGACGGGATCCTGTGCGTGTTCATGCCGCCGATCGAGCGGGTGGACGAGTATTTGAGCCTGCTCGCGATCCTGGAGGCGGCGGCGGCCGAGATCGGTCAGCCGCTCCACATCGAGGGCTACGAGCCGCCCTTCGATCCGCGCCTGTCGGTGGTCAAGGTCACGCCCGATCCCGGCGTGATCGAGGTCAACGTGCAGCCGGCCGCGACCTGGCGCGAGGCGGTGGAGATCACCACCGGCCTCTACCAGGACGCCCGCCAGACCCGGCTCGGCGCGCAGAAGTTCATGACCGACGGGCGCCATACCGGGACGGGGGGCGGCAACCACGTCGTGCTCGGCGGCTCGACCCCGGCGGATTCGCCGTTCCTGCGCCGGCCCGATCTCCTGAAGAGCCTGGTGCTCTACTGGCAGCGCCACCCGTCCCTGTCCTACCTGTTCTCCGGCCTCTATGTCGGCCCGACCAGCCAGGCGCCGCGGATGGACGAGGCGCGCCACGACGGTCTCTACGAGCTCGAGATCGCGCTCGCCCAGGTGCCGCCCCCGGGCGGGCCCGAGGTGCCGCTCTGGCTCGTCGACCGGCTCTTTCGCAACATCCTCACCGACGTGACCGGCAACACCCACCGGTCCGAGATCTGCATCGACAAGCTCTACTCCCCGGACGGCCCGACCGGGCGCCTCGGCCTCCTGGAGTTCCGCTCGTTCGAGATGCCGCCCGAGGCGCGGATGAGCCTCGCCCAGCAGGTGCTGCTGCGCGCCCTCGTCGCCTGGCTGTGGCGCGAGCCGCAGGAGGGCGGGTTCGTGCGCTGGGGCACGGCTTTGCACGACCGCTTCATGCTGCCCCATTTCCTCTGGGAGGATTTTTCCTCGGTCCTCGCCGATCTCGGCCGCGCGGGCTACGCCTTCGACCCGGCCTGGTACGAGGCTCAAGGAGAGTTCCGCTTCCCGCGCTACGGCGAGGTCGAGCGCGGCGGGGTCAAGCTCGAGCTGCGCCAGGCGCTGGAGCCCTGGCACGTGCTGGGCGAGGAGGGCGCGATCGGCGGCACCGTGCGCTACGTCGATTCGTCGGTCGAGCGGCTGCAGGTCAAGGTCTCGGGATTCGTGCCGAGCCGGCACGTCGTCACCTGCAACGGACGGCGCCTGCCGATGACCGATACCGGCCGCTCCGGCGAGGCGGTGGCGGGCCTGCGCTTCAAGGCCTGGCAGCCGGCCTCGGCCCTGCACCCGACCCTGCCGGTCCACGCGCCGCTCACCTTCGACGTGCTCGATACCTGGAGCGGGCGCTCGCTCGGCGGCTGCGTCTACCACGTCGCCCATCCGGGCGGGCGCAACTACGAGACCTTCCCGATCAACACCTACGAGGCCGAGGGGCGCCGCCTCGCCCGCTTCCAGGAGAACGGCCACACCCCGGGCCGGGTCAGCCCGCCGCCGGAGGAGCCCCGGCGCGAATTCCCGTTCACCCTCGACCTGCGCACGCCCGCGTCGCGATGAGCGGGGGAGGGCCGGCTCACGGTCTCGCCGACGAGGACCTCGCCGGCGAAGATCCGGCCCGCGAGGGCCTCGTCGCCACGGATCCCGGGCCCCGGGGCGCGCCGGCCGGGGACCCGGGCGGCCGGGAGGCCCCGAGCCGGGTCGAGACCGCCCGGGAGGACGGACCGGAGGAGCGCCTGGCGCGCTGGACCGCCGGGTACGCCGCCCTGCCGGGCCTGCCCGACGAGCTGGTGGCCGCGGACGGTGCGC
Source organism: Methylobacterium indicum (assembly GCF_001043895.1). Taxonomy (GTDB): domain Bacteria; phylum Pseudomonadota; class Alphaproteobacteria; order Rhizobiales; family Beijerinckiaceae; genus Methylobacterium; species Methylobacterium indicum. The sequence continues at coordinate 24,070 of NZ_JTHF01000080.1, read as the reverse complement.
TGCGTCCGGCCTGGGCCCTGTTCCTCGGCCGGCTGGCCGAACTGCCGGATCACGAGATCGCCGCCCGGCTGGCGGCGGCCGGGCGGCACATCCACGACACCGGCATCGCCTACCGGGCCTACGGCGAGGCGACCGAGCGCGACTGGCCGATCGGCGCCCTGCCGCTCCTCATCGAGGGGGCGGAGTGGCAGGCGATCGCCGCCGGGGTGGCGCAGCGCGCCGAGCTGCTCGAGGCGGTGCTCGCCGACCTCTACGGCGAGGGAACGCTTGCCCGGGCCGGCCTCCTGCCGGCGGCGGCCGTCGCGGGCGATCCGGAATTCCTGCGCCCCCTCGTCGGGGTGGCCCCCCCGGGCGGCCGCCACATGCACTTCTACGCCGCCGATCTCGCCCGCGGGCCGGACGGCGCCTGGCGGGTGCTGTCCGACCGGACCCAGGCCCCGTCCGGCGCCGGCCACGCCCTCGAGAACCGGCTCGTCATGGCCCGGGCCCTGCCGGAGGTGTACGGGGCGCTCGACGTCGAGCGCGTCGCCTCGTTCTTCCAGGCGTTCCGCGACGGCCTGGCCGCCACGGCCTCCCGCGAGGAGCCGCGCATCGGGCTGATGACCTCGGGGCCCTACAGCGACACCTATGTCGAGCAGGCGGTGCTCGCCCGCTATCTCGGCTTCGCCCTCGTCGAGGGCGACGACCTCCTGGTCCGCGATGGCCAGGTCTTCATCCGCACGGTCGCCGGCCTCAAGCGGGTCGACGTGCTCTGGCGGCGCATCGACGGCGACTTCGTCGATCCCCTGGAGCTCAACCCCGCCTCGCGCCTCGGGGCCCCGGGCCTCGTCGAGGCCCTCCGGGCCGGCGCGGTGACGATGGGCAACATGCCGGGCACCGGCCTCGTCGAGAGCGCCTGGCTCGCCGCCTCGCTGCCGGCACTCTGCGAGCGGCTGCTCGGGGAGCCCCTGCGCCTGCCCGGGCTGCCGACCTGGTGGTGCGGCGACCCCGACCAGCGCGATGCGGTGCTCGACCGCTTCGACACCCTGGCCTTCCGCCCGGCCGCGGCGCCCGCGCAGGGGGCCTTCACCAGCCGCGCCTTCGGCGAGGGTCGCGACGCGGCCGAGACCGAGCGCCTGCGCGGGGTGCTGCGCGACCGCCCCGGCGACCTCGTCGCCCACGAGCCGGTGCGCCTCTCCACCGCTCCGGTCTGGGACGGCACCCGGCTGGTGCCGCGCCCCTTCGTGCTCCGGGTCTTCGCCGCTGCGACGCCCGAGGGCTGGCGGGTGATGCCCGGCGGCTTCTGCCGCATCTCCGAGACGCCGGACGTGCGCCCGGTGGCGATGGGGGCCGGCGTGCGCGCCGCCGACGTCTGGGTGCTCTCCGACGATTCCACCGCCGCGCAGGCGAGCCTCCTGCCGCCGAGCGACCGGATCGCGGTGCGCCGGGTGCCCGGCCTGCTGCCGAGCCGGGCTGCCGACAACCTGTTCTGGCTCGGCCGCCACCTGGAGCGGGCCGAGGCGGTGATCCGTCTCACCGCCTGCCTCCTCGACGGGGCCGGCAGCGTCTCGATGGCGACCGAGGACCGCGCCACCTCGGCCCGCCTGCGCGCCCTGCTGCAGGCCTGGGGCGCCGTGCCGGCGACCGGGGGACCGGCGGCGCAGCTCGCCCACCACGCCCTCTCGGACGGGAGCCAATGGGGGTCGGCGCTCGCCCACGCCCTGTCGGCCCGGCGCAACGCCGCCGCCCTGCGCGAGCGCCTGTCGGGCGAGACCTGGCGGGCGCTCTCGGCCCTGCGCGAGGTCCTGGAGGCCCCGGCCGAGGGGACCGATTCGGAGGCCGCGCTTCTCGACCGGGCCGAGCGCGCGCTCTCGCTCACCGCCGCCCTCGCCGGCCTCGCCCAGGAGAACATGAACCGGGCCGGCGGCTTCGTCTTCGTCGACATGGGGCGGCGGGTCGAGCGCGCGGTCCATGCCTGCCGCTTCGCCCTCGAATTCGGCGCGGCCGGCGCCAGCACCGACGATCTCGGGGTGCTGCTCGAACTCGCCGATTCCCGCATCTCCTATGGAGCGCGCTACATCCTCGGGGTCGCGCTGGCGCCGGTACGCGACATGGTGCTGCTCGATCCCTACAACCCGCGCTCCCTCGCCTTCCAGGTCGAGCGCCTGGCCGAGCGCCTGGCCGGCCTGCCGTCGCTGCGCCAGGACGGGGTGGCGGAGGCGCCGGTGCGCCTCGTCGCGAGCCTGGCGGGAGAGATCGCCGGCGCCGAGGCCGGGACCCTGCCGCTCGACACCGTGGCGGTCTGGGAGAATCGCCTGTGGGAGATCGCCGAGGCGGTCGGTGCGCGCTATTTCCCCGGCGGGTCCGACGCCGCGCGGCCCGAAACCCTCGTCACCCTGGCGTGAGCGCCGGCCGGACGCGCCCGGCGCCCTCCTCGCCGGCTCCTGCTCGCCCGGTTTCTGGACGACCGCCCTCGATGCTCTACCGCCTGCGCCACCTGACGGCCTACGCCTACCGCAACCCGGTCGGCTATGCCCGCTGCACCCTGCGCCTCGCGCCGGCGGCGGGGGACGGGCAGGTGCCGCTCTCGCACGAGGTCGTGGTCGAGCCCGCGCCCCGCGCCGCGACCGAGCGCGGCGACTTCTTCGGCAACCGCACGGTGTCGGTCACCGTCGAGACGCCGCACCGGGATTTCCGGATCGACGCGCAGTCCCGCGTCCGGGTCGAGCGGCCGCCGCTGCCGGACCGCGATTCCGGCCCGGCCTGGGAGGAGGTGCGCGAGCGGGTGCTGACCCGGCCGGGCCTCGGGCCCGACGCGCCGGCGCATTTCGCGGCGCCGAGCCGGCGGGTCCCGCTCCTGCCCGAGGTCACCGATTACGCCCGGGCGAGCTTCCCCGCGGGCGGCGGCGCCTATGCGGGCGCCTTCGACCTGATGCGCCGCATCCGGGAGGATTTCACCTTCGACGCCGAGGCGACCGAGGTCGGCACGCCGCTCGCCCAGGCCTTCGCCGGCCGGCGCGGCGTGTGCCAGGATTTCTCCCACATCATGATCGCGGCGCTCCGCGGCCTCGGCCTCCCGGCGGCCTATGTCAGCGGCTACCTGCGCACCCTGCCGCCCCCGGGACAGCCGCGGCTCGAAGGAGCGGATGCGAGCCACGCCTGGGTGGCGGTCTGGTGCGGGGAGGGCTGGGTCGGCCTCGATCCGACCAACGGGATCGGCGTGCAGGACGATCACATCGTCGTCGCCCGCGGCCGCGACTATGCCGACGTCGCACCGGTCGCCGGCATCATCGCCGGATCGGGCGCGCAGAGCCTGCGCGTCGCCGTGGACGTGGTGCCGGAAGAGGAGGAGCGGGCCGCGTGAGTGCGGCGCGGGCGCGTCGAAGAAAAAGGGCGGGCCGGGCGATGCGCTGAACGCCGAGGAGAGGTGTCCCGGCCCGCGGGTCGCGACACCAGCCGAGTGCCGTCGGTCTGACGGGACAAGGCCGGCGTGGCGAGGACGAGAATGGGCCGGCTGGCCGCCCCCGTCCTCAACTTGGATCAATGTCCGGCGATTTAGGCGGCCCGGACGATCGACCCTGCAAAATCTCCCTCGCGCCCGGATCCCCTGCGTCCAGATCCCCCTGCATCGAGGCACGTCCGGTCCAGCGCCGGTCGCGCGGGACCGAGCGCGCGATCGTGGCGTCCCGCATTCCGGCCCTCCGCCGCGAGACATCGCGGGACGGGGAAGACTTTGCGGGACCGACCCGAACCAACGCAGCGGCGTCTCGTTGCCCCGCCATGGATCTCACGCTCCAGCCCGTGCGCGTCAGGACCGGCAGCGAGGACGAGCAGGGCCTGCTCGTCTTCGCGGACGGCGCGCTCGCGGCCGTGCTGGTCTGCCTCTCCGACTCCTACGGAGACGAAGCCGGCTCCTGGTTCCTCGAGGCGGGATTCGGCGCCCTGGCGTCGCACCAGCCGGCGGCCTTCGCCGACCTCGACGCGGCCCAGACCTGGATCGCCCACCGCCTCGCCGCCGAGCCTACGCCCCGTCCTCCGTGACCGTGTCGGAGAACGGCACCGTCATCACCGGAGCACCGTTCTCGTCCGTGACCTCGAACGCGCAGGCGAACCAGTCCCGGATCGCGTGCAGCTGCGTCCGGGCGATCAGGTCGCGGGCGACGGCGAGGGCGTGGGCGCGGGCCGCGTCGGTGTCCGGCAGGGCGTCCCCCTCGGGATCGCGCGCCAGGCCGTCGGGGCCGGGTCCGTGCCGGAGATGGAAGAAGTAGCGCGGCATCAGGCGCCCTCGATGAGGCGGGCATACTCGCCCTCGGGCGTGCCGTAGCTGCCGTTCGTCAGCGCCAGGAGCTTGGCGCGGTCGAGCACCTCGATCCGCCGCCGCTTGGCCCGGATCCGGCCGGCTCCCTCCAGGTTCTGGATCGCCAACGTCACCCCCGCCCGCTGCACCCCCAGCATCATCGACAGGAACTCGTGCGTGAGCACGAGCTCGTCGCCCTCCGTCCGGTCGTGGCACATCAGCAGCCAGCGCGCGAGGCGGCTCTCCAGGCTCAGGGAGGCGTGGGCGTAGGCGGTCTGGGTGATCTGGACGATCAGGGTGTGGACGTAGCGCAGGAGCAGCCGGCGCAAGGCCGGGCTCTCGTCGAGGGCCGCGCAGAGCGCGCCGCGGCCGATGCTCCAGCCCTCGCCCGAGAGCTGGACGAAGTAGACTTGCGGCGTGGTGAGACAGTCGAGGGCGACCGGCACCGCGCCGACCAGCCCCTCGCTTCCGACCAGGCCGACCTCGACTCGGCGCTCGTCATGCGCGGTCGAGATCGAGACCATGCCGCTCTCGAGGAAGAACAGCTCCTCCACCGGCGCGTCCGGGGCGATCACGACCTCCCGCAACTGGAGCGACAGGGGGTCGAGATGCGGCTGCAGCCGCGCGAAGTCCTCGGGCGCCATCGCCCTCAGGAGGCGGTTGCGGACGGTCGAGTGCGGGGGTCGCGGCATGACATTCTCCTCGCTGACCCGACAGCCGAGGCGACCTCTCCGACGACGAACCAGGAATGATCACTATCAGCTTTCACTGCGGGCATCAAAGAAAATAATCGCCGTCATCGAAGCGCATAACAAATGATATTCTTGGCCATTGCCACGTTTCGGCTTTGAAAAATTAGGTAATCTTCGTCAATTCGGGAACCTGAATCGTGGGCTGCGATTGGTTCGATACAACACCAAGCGGAGAGATTGCTTGCGCGGTGATGAGCCGCGCCCATAACTCTTTACCGGCGCGCTTTCGCGCGCTGGCCGATCTGCCGGCCGGGCATGTCCCGGATCCATACGGAGGGGCCTCTCGTGAGACGGGACGACCATCGTCCGACGGTGCTGCTGATCGAGGAGGATCCGCTCGTCGGCCTCGCGGTCGGCGAGACGCTGGAGGAGGCCGGCTACCGGGTCGCCGGGCCGCTGGCGACGCAGGCCCAGGCGCTCGCCTGGCTGGCGAGCCGCCCCCTCGATCTCGCCGTGATCGATCTTCCGCTCCGGGACGGCGACGGCAGCCGGCTCGCCCGGGCCCTGCGGGCGCGGGGCGTGCCGTTCCTCGTCCATGCCGACCGACCCCGCGACGCCGCCGCCTGCACCGAGCTCAGCGCCGCGCCCCGACTGACCAAGCCGGCCTGGCACCGGGACCTCGTCCACGTGCTCGACCAGCTCGCCCGCGAGGTTCGCCCATGACGACGTCCCTGACGACGCCCACGACAACGTCCATGACGACGATGATGGCCCACGCGCTCGCCCCGGCCGGCTGCGGGCACCATGGCCCGCACCTGCTGCATCCCATCGTGCGCAAGCTCGCGGCCTTCGGCCCTCTGGGTGCGGACGAGGAGGCCGTCCTGGCCGGCCTCGGCACCGGCGCTCAGCGCGTGGAGGGACGCCAGGATCTCCTGGCCGAGGGCGCCGCACCCGAGAGCGCCGTCCTGATCGTGGAGGGCGTGGCGTGCCGCTACCGCCACCGCCCGAGCGGGGCCCGCCAGATCACCGGCTATCTCCTGCCGGGCGACCTGTGCGACCCCGACCTCGTCCATCTCGGCCGGATGAACCACAGCGTCGGCACGATCGGCCCCTGCCGGGTGGCGCGGGTGCCGCACGAGGTGCTGTCCGATCTCACGGCCCGGCATGCCGGCATCGCCCGGGCGCTGCGGCTGGCCAAGCTCGCCGAGGAGGAGACGACCCGCGAGTGGATGATGAATGTCGGCTGCCGCTCCGCGATCGAGCGGGTGGCGCACCTGCTGTGCGAGCTGCACGAGCGGCTCGGCACCGTCGGCTGGGCGACCCGCTCCGGCTACGACTTCCCCCTGACGCAGCAGGACATCGCCGACACGGCGGGCCTGTCCAACGTCCACGTCAACCGGGTGCTGCGGCAGCTGCGCCTCATGCGGCTGGTCGAGGTCGGCGGCCGGCGGGTCGACATCCTCGACCTCGCCGGCCTCCGGCGCGTCGCCGAGTTCCAGGACGGCTACCTGCGGCCTGCCGCGGAGTGAGCGGCCGTCAGGCCGGATCCACCGCCAGCTCCACCGTCACCGGCACGTGGTCGGACGGCTTCTCCAGCCCGCGCAGGTGCTTCTGCACCGAGGCCGAGACCAGGCGGTCGAGGGCCTGCGGCGCGAGCAGCAGGTGGTCGATGCGGATGCCCTGGTTCCGGGGCCAGCAGCCGGCCTGGTAATCCCAGAAGCTGTAGACCCCCGCCCGCCCGTCGCAGGCCCGCAGGGCGTCGGTAAAGCCCTCGGCGAGGAGCGCACGGAACGCCGCCCGGGTCTGGGGCAGGAAGAGCGCGTCGCTCGTCCAGGCCGCCGGGTCGGCCGCGTCCTCGGGCTCGGGGATCACGTTGTAGTCGCCGGCGAGCACCAGGACCTCCTCCTTCTGCCGCAGGGCCACGGCATGGGCCTGGAGGCGGCGCATGAAGGCGAGCTTGTACTCGTATTTCGGCGTGCCGACCGGGTTGCCGTTCGGCAGGTAGATCGAGGCCACCCGCACCGGCACGGTGCCCGTCGGGATCACCGCCTCGATGTAGCGCGCCTGCTCGTCGCTCGGATCGCCCGGCAGGCCGCGGCGGATCTCCTGAAGCGGCAGCGGCCGGCGGGCGAGGAGCGCCACGCCGTTGAACGCCTTCTGGCCGTGGGTCGCCACCACGTAGCCGGCCTCCTCGATCTCCGTGCGGGGAAACGCGTCGTCGACGCATTTCAGCTCCTGGAGGCAGACCACGTCGGGCTGCGCCTCGGCCAGGAAGGCCAGGAGGTGCGGCAGGCGCTGCTTGACCGAGTTGACGTTCCAGGTGGTGATCCGCATCGCGTCCCGCGCCGCTCGTGAACCGCACTCGTATCGAGGGCTCCCGTCATCGGGGTTTCGCGCCGCGCTGGCAAGCCGGGCGCCGGGTGTGAGCTGGGGACCCGAGAGGGCGGGCGACATGGCAGGCGACATGGCGGGCAACATGGCGGGATGGTGGGAGCCGGTGCGCGACTATTGCGAGCGGACCGGGCCGGAGCTCCTGGCCGAGCCGTTGAACGCGATCTCGAACGCCGCCTTCCTGGTCGCGGCCGTCCTGCTCCTGCGGCGCGGCCGGGCGCCGGACCCGGTGGCCGACGGGTTCGCGGTGCTGGTCGGGGTGATCGGGATCGGCAGCGCTCTCTTCCACACGCTGGCGGTGCAATGGGCGATGCTCGCCGACGTGATCCCGATCGCGCTCTTCATCCACGCCTACGTCTTCCTGGCGCTCAGGCGCTTCCTCGTGCTCCCGGCCCCGGCGGCGCTCGCCGGGACCCTCGCCTTCGCGGTGGCGGCCGCGGTCTTCGAGCCCGCCCTGTCGAACCTCGCCGGGCGCCCGCTCGGCCCGCTCACGAACGGGTCGGTCGCCTACGCGCCGGCGGCGTTGGCCCTGTTCGGTGTCGGGACGGCCTCGCGTCGGTTCGGCCGGCGGGAGGGGGCCGCCCTGATCGGCATCGGCCTCCTGTTTCTCGTCTCGCTCGCCGCCCGGACCCTGGACGCCGCCCTCTGCCCGGTCGTGCCGTTCGGCACCCATTGGCTCTGGCATCTGCTGAATGCCTGCGTGCTCTACGCCCTGGTGCGGGCGGCGCGTGCCGCCGGGGGGCCGCGGGCGGCCTGACGCGACGGGAGCCGGCCTCACCCCCGGCTTCCTTGCACGGGTCCCGAAACCGTTGCAGAAGAACGCCGCCGCAGGGGCACCATGCGTGGGGCCCGGCGCCTGCCTGCCCGGATTCTTTGCCATGACTCAAGCCCTCCGCCTCGGCATCGCCGGTCTCGGCACCGTCGGAGCCTCCGTCGTCCGCATGGTCGCGCGCCGCGCCGAGGCGATCGGCGCCACCGCCGGCCGGCCGGTCGTCGTGACCGCGGTCGCCGCCCGCGACCGCTCGCGCGACCGCGGCCTCGACCTTCAGGGCGTGACCTGGTTCGACGATCCCGTGGCGCTCGCCCGCTCGGGCGAGGTGGATTGCGTGGTCGAGCTGATCGGCGGCGCTGAGGGCAAGGCCCGCGAGACCGTCGAGGCGGCTCTGGCCGCGGGCAAGCACGTGGTGACGGCCAACAAGGCGCTGCTCGCCAAGCACGGCCCGGCGCTCGCCCGCGCGGCGGAGGCCTCGGGCGTCGCGCTTGCCTTCGAGGCCTCGGCGGCGGGCGGCATCCCGGTGGTCAAGGCCCTGCGCGAGGCGCTGACCGGCAACCGGATCTCCCGGGTCTACGGAATCCTCAACGGCACCTGCAACTACATCCTGAGCCGGATGGAGCTGGAGGGCCTGACCTTCGAGGCCTGCCTCAAGGACGCCCAGGCTTTGGGCTACGCCGAGGCCGATCCGACCTTCGACGTCGAGGGCTTCGACACCGCCCACAAGCTCGCGATCCTGACGAGCCTCGCCTTCGGCACCGAACTCGACGCGGAGGGCGTCTCGGTCGAGGGCATCTCGGCGATCACGCCCCTCGACCTGCGCATGGCCGACGAGCTCGGCTACCGGATCAAGCTCCTCGGCGTCGCCGAGGCGACCGAGGCCGGCATCGAGCAGCGGGTCCACCCGACGATGGTGCCGAAATCCTCGGCCATCGCCCAGGTGATGGGCGTGACGAACGCCGTCACCATCGACACCGATGCCCTGCGCGAGCTCACCCTGATCGGTCCCGGCGCCGGCGGCGAAGCCACCGCCTCGGCGGTGGTCGCCGACATCGCCGACGTGGCGGCGGGCCGCACGCCCCCGGCCTTCGGCCGCCCGGTCGCCGGCCTCACGGTCCCGGTGCGGGCCGAGATGCAGCGCCACCAGGGGGGCTACTACATCCGCCTCACCGTGCACGACCGGCCCGGCGTCGCCGCCGGCGTCGCGACGAAGATGGCCGAGCGCGAGATCTCCCTCGAGAGCATCCTTCAGCACCGCTCCGAGAGCGCCGCGGCCCGCGACCGCCACGGCCGCTCGGGCCTGCCGGTGCCGCTCGTGCTCATCACCTACGCGGCGACGGAAGCCGCGATCCGCGCGAGCCTCGACGCGATGGCGGCGGACGGGCTCCTGTCCGAGCCGCCCCAGCTCATCCGCATCGAGCGCGAGTGAGGCCGGCCTGCAAGGTCGTTCGCAAGTTACCGTCGTCCGCCGATCCCCCACCCTCCACCGGTGATCGGCCGGCCGATTGGCAGAATTCAGTTCAGCGGCGCCGGTTTCTCCTCTAAGACCCGGCCCCAAGGACCAGAACGAGGATCACGAACGCATGTCGGACGCCAAGAAGCCGGGGCCGAGCCAGGTCATCGAGCGCATCCTGACCCTCGAACTGGTGCGCGTCACCGAGCGGGCCGCCGTCGCGGCGGCGCGCCTGCGCGGCCAGGGCAACGAGAAGGCCGCCGACCAGGCCGCCGTCGACGCCATGCGCCGCGAGCTGAACCGCCTGCCGATCGACGGCACCGTCGTCATCGGCGAGGGCGAGCGCGACGAGGCCCCGATGCTGTTCATCGGCGAGACCCTCGGCAACGGCTCGGGCCCGAAGGTCGACATCGCGGTCGATCCGCTCGAGGGCACCACGCTGTGCGCCAAGGACATGCCGGGCTCCGTCGCCGTGATGGCGATGGCCGAGGGCGGCACCCTGCTCGCCGCGCCCGACGTCTACATGCACAAGATCGCCATCGGCCCGGGCTACCCGGTCGGTACCGTGCACCTCGACGCGACCCCCGAGGAGAACATCCACGCGCTGGCCAAGGCCAAGGGCGTGCCGCCGTCCGAGATCACCGCCCTCGTCCTCGACCGGCCGCGCCACACCGACCTGATCGCGGCGATCCGCCGGACGGGCGCGGGCGTGCGCCTGATCTCCGACGGCGACGTCGCCGGCGTGATCTTCACGACGATGCCGGAGGAGACCGGCATCGACATCTATCTCGGCATCGGCGCGGCGCCCGAGGGCGTGCTGGCGGCGGGCGCGCTGCGCTGCATCGGCGGCCAGATGCAGGGCCGCCTGATCCTCGACACCGAGGAGAAGCGTGACCGCGCCGCCAAGATGGGCGTGGCCGATCCGAACCGCATCTATTCCCTCGAGGACCTCGCCCGCGGCGACGTCGTGGTGGCGCTGACCGGCGTGACCGACGGGGCGCTCGTCAAGGGCGTGAAGTTCGGACGCGACACCATCCGCACCGAGACGGTGGTCTACCGTTCGCATACCGGCACCGTGCGCCGGATCGAGGCCGAGCACCGCGACTTCGACAAGTTCCACCTGAAGTAGGATTCTTCCGAGCGGGGCCGCGCCGGGATCCCGGTGCGGCCCCCTTGATCGGCCCCTTGATCCTGGGGCCTTTCCCCGCGACCCTGCGGCGTCTCTCACCCGAGGATTCGCCGCTCATGCCGAGCCCCATCATCCGTCCGCTGCGCCCCGACGAGCGCGCCGCCTGGGACCCGCTCTGGCAGGGCTACCTGACCTTCTACGGCGCCACGGTCGCCCCCGAGGTCACCGACCTCACCTGGACCCGCCTGCACGACGCATCGGAGCCGATGCACGCCCTCGTGGCCGAGCAGGAGGGCACCGTCACCGGCCTCGTCCACTACATCTTCCATCGCTCGACCTGGACCGCCGGGCCCTATTGCTACCTCCAGGACCTGTTCACCGCGCAGGCCGCCCGCGGGCAGGGGGTGGGACGGGCGCTGATCGAGGCGGTCTACGCCGCCGCCAAGGAGGCGGGGGCGAGCCGGGTCTATTGGCTGACCCAGGAGGCCAACGTCACCGCCCGGGCGCTCTACGACACGCTGGCCGACCGGCCGGGATTCATCCAGTACCGGAAGGTGCTGTGACGGTCGCGCCGAAGGTTCCCCGCGTATCTCCGGCGGGTCTCCCGCCTCGGCGATGGCCGGTTGTGGGATGCAAAGATTCGGGTTGGTGCAGCGGTCAGGGACGGCGCCCGCGAGGTGCGAGCTACGGGTAAGTGCCTGAGCACGAAGCCAGGGGAGCAAGGATACCTGGTCTTCGTGCTCTGTCCGTCACCGCTCCGCAATCTGCTCGACTGCAGCCTCGTTTCTTGCTTCATCCGCCTGGAAGGCCCGGCGTTCCTGTACCGTGACCTCATCGAGCCATCGGCGAGGATTGCCGCACATCCAGCACGAGCATGGGGTCGGCGTTCGAGACCAGAAGGAGAGAATAGCCTGGGGCGAAAGCCGCCGGCCAGTCGCTCCGCCATGATAATCCTCGCGGGTCTTCATCAGCCGCGCACGGTGATGTCGACGCACACCACGACGGTGCTTTTCCAAAAGAGCCTCTGACGCAGGCCCTGACCCCGAGCGCCCCTGCGCTCTATTCGAGGGGATCAGGGCCGAAGCGTCTTCTTCTCGGAAACTCTGGTTCGCATGCGCGACATTCCATCACCGTAGCATGATACGGCCCGGAACGAGCAAGAGAGTTCCGGCCCTGTGGAATCCAGTCGAACACGCCCCGACGCTCATGGTCGAGCGGTTTTGGGCTGTTCGCCTTGCCCTTCTCGGCAGGGCCATAGGACGAGGCACAGTAATTGCGGCTACGAAAAAGGCTCCCAGCGTACCGCCGGGAGCCCTGGAAACCTACCAAATCTGCTCCGGACTTTACCGGAACAGCGACGCCATCCCGCCCTGCATCCGGCCGAGGCCCTGCTTGGCGATCGGGTTGCCCTGGTCGATGGCGATGGCGCGCTGGTAGCTCTCCACCGCCTCCTGGCGGCGGTTCGACTTCTCGTAGGCGAGGCCGCGATAGGCCCAGGAATCCGCGTCCTTGTTGTTGACGTTCAGCGCCGCGTTGTAGTCCTCGATCGCCTTGTCGTACTGGTTGGTGGCGATCAGGCTCTGGCCGCGGGCGGCGTAGGGCGCCGCCACGAAGGGGTTGCGGTCGATGGCGGCGTCGAAATCGCCGATCGCGGAGCGGTGCTGGCCCTGCGCCTGCCTCACCAGGCCGCGGGCGTGGTAGGCCTCGGCGGATTCCGGCGTCAGGCGGATCGCCTGGCTGAGGTCGCTGTAGGCGGCCTCGTAGTTGCCCTGCGCCCGCTGCAGGTTGGCGCGCCCGATATAGGCGGCGGTGTAGTTCGGGTCGGCGTTGATCGCCTTGGTGAAGTCCTGCAGCGCCGCGTCGCTGCGGCCCGACTGGCGATAGGCCAGGGCCCGGTTGCCGTAGGCCGAGGCCGAGTTCGGGTCGAGCTGGATCGCCTTGGTGAAGTCGGCGATCGCCGAATCGAAGTTCCCCGCCCGGGCATAGGCCGCGCCGCGGGTGTTGTAGGCCGCCGCGTCGCTCGGGTTGCGCTGGATCACGTCCGACAGGGAGGCGATGTTCACCTCGGTCGCGCCGGACTTGTCGGCCTCGACCACCGCGAATTGTCGCGTCGCGGTGGCCCGGCTGACGGTGTCGCAGCCGGCGAGCGCGAGCGCGGTCAGCACGGTCGCTCCCAGCATCCGGGCCGCCGGTGTCACACGGCTCCAGCCGATCACGTTGTTCATCACCCGCTCCCCCGGGGCGGCGCATCCGCGTCGCGCCGCGCACCATCGCAATCCGCACGCACGCGCCGCCTCGAAGCGGTCCCGGTGCCGGACGACCCTTCCTCGATCGAGGTGAAGGCCGGCTTAAAGGCAGTGCGCCTTTCCGCTTGAGCGGGACGATGTGGCGAAGGTGTGGCTCCCGGCGCCGTTGCGGCAGGGGAGGGCGCTGCGTGGCGACGGGTGTGGCCCAGCGGCCTCACCCGTCGGTGCCGGGCGCCGGGTCAGGCGCCGGTCGCGACCCGGGTGAGATGGCCCATCTTGCGCCCGGGCCGGGCCGCGCCCTTGCCGTAGAGGTGCAGGTGGCTGCCGGGCTCGGCGAGGATCCGGGTCCAGTCGTCGGCCTGATCGCCGATCAGGTTCAGCATCTCGACCGAGCGGCCGGTCAGGGCCGGGCTGCCGAGCGGCCAGCCGCAGATCGCCCGGACGTGCTGGGCGAATTGCGAGGTCTCGGCCCCCTCGATGGTCCAGTGGCCGGAATTGTGGACCCGCGGTGCGATCTCGTTGACGACGACGCCCGCCCGCCCGTCCGCTCCGCGGACCAGGAACATCTCCACCGCCAGCACGCCGACATAGTCCAGCGCCTCCGCGATGGCGCGGGCGATCGACACCGCCTCGGCGGCGGTCTCCGGCGTCATGCCGGGCGCCGGCACCACGGTGCGGGCGAGGATGTGGTGGCGGTGCTCGTTGGCGCAGGGGGCGTAGGCCGAGAAGCGCCCTTCCGCGTTGCGGGCCGCCACCACCGAGACCTCGGCCTCGAACGGCACGAAGCCCTCGAGGATGCAGGGCTGGTCGTGCAGGGAGGCCATCGCGGCGGCGGGGTCGAAGCCCGCCTCGCCGAAATCCTCCTGGCGCAGCATGAGCTGGCCCTTGCCGTCGTAGCCGAAGCGCCGGGTCTTCAGCACCGCCGGCAGGCCGATCTCCCGCACGGCCTGCGCGAGGCCGGCGGCGTCGTCCACCGCGCGGAACGGCGCGACCGGGATGCCGAGGCCCGCGACGAAGGATTTTTCCGTCAGCCGGTCCTGCGTCGTCGCGAGCGCCGAGGCGCTCGGGTGCAGCGGCCGGTGCGCGGCCAGGATCTCGGCGGTGCGGCTCGGGATGTTCTCGAACTCGTAGGTCACGACGTCGACGGACTCGACGAAGGCCTGGAGCGCCGCCGCGTCGTCGTAGGCCGCCACGGTCCGGCGGCCCGCCACCTCGAAGGCCGGGCTGTCGGGGTCGGGGCAGTAGATATGGGCCTTGAGCCCGTACTGCGCCGCCGCGACCGCGATCATGCGGCCGAGCTGGCCGCCGCCGATGATCCCGACGGTGGCGCCGGGGGCGATGAGGGGCTTGCTCACGGGGCGCTCGTATCCGGGTGCTCGGCGACCGCTGCGCTCTGGCGCGCGCGCCAGGCATCGAGCCGCTCGGCCAGGGGGGCGTCGGTCAGGGCGAGGACGGCGGCGGCGAGGAGCGCCGCGTTGACGGCGCCGGCCCGGCCGATGGCCAGCGTGCCGACCGGGATGCCGGCCGGCATCTGCACGATCGACAGCAGGCTGTCCTGGCCCGACAGCGCCTTCGATTCGACCGGCACGCCGAAGACCGGCAGCGGCGTCATCGCGGCGGCCATGCCGGGCAGGTGGGCGGCGCCGCCGGCGCCCGCGATCACCACCTTGACGCCCGCCGCCTTGGCGCCCTTGGCGAAGGCCACCAGGCGGTCCGGGGTGCGGTGGGCCGAGACGATGCGGGCCTCGTAGGGAATGCCGAGGGCGTCGAGGGTCTCGGCCGCGTGGCGCATGGTGGCCCAGTCGGACTGGCTGCCCATGATCACTGCGACGGGGGGCGATGCCGCCATCGTCAAGCGCATCCTCTCGCAAAAGCGCCGCAAAGCCGCGCGAACGGGCCGCGACCGGTCATCCCTCCGCAGTAGCGGCGCGCTCGCGCTCCCGCAAGCCGCCGCGGGACGCCGCCCTCAGGCGATGATGTCCGGCGTGAGCTGGTCTTCCAGGAAGGAGATGCGGTCGCGGATCCCGAGCTTGCGCTTCTTCAGGCGCTGGAGCTGGAGCCGGTCGCCGGCCATCACGCCCGCCAGCGCCTCGATCGCGTCGTCGAGGTCGCGATGCTCCTCCCGGAGCCGCGCCAGCTCGGTCTCGTACTCCGCCGTCGATTCCGCACTCAACTCGAACGCCATCGCCGCCCTAAGCCCTGGGATGATGCGGCGAAGAATGAACGAGGGCCCGCCCTCCGGCAAGGGCATCGCGGGGGCTCGGCGGGGGTTGTGCAGCCTCTCGGCGGCTCCGCGCTGCGGTGCACATTACGCAATTGCAATACGGAATGCCTTAGACATCGGCCCCGGGCTGTGGCAGGCTTCGTGTGTCACCTACATGACAGGAGGCAATGGCTGATGTCGCTGCACACGCATCTCACCGAGCTCGAGCGTAAGCACGAAGCCCTGGAGCGCGAGATTCAGGACGCCTGCACCCACCTCTCCACGGACGACTTGCGAATAGTCGAACTCAAGCGGCGCAAGCTTCACCTGAAGGATGAGATCAGTCGCCTGCGGACGACGTCCACTCGCGTGATGCACTAGCCCGGCAGAATTCAGCGCGCCGCCGCGTCGGCGTATCGACGCGGCGGCCCCCGCTCATTGCGACCATTTTCATAGCGACGACGGCCGGCGGGTTTTGCTCCCGCGAGACGATATGCGCAGGGTGCGCGACGCGGGGGTGAGTCCCGCCGGCGCCGCCGGCAACCGTGATCGTCCCAATCCCGGAAGCTCCCGCCCGCACCGTCGGGCGAGGTCGAGCCTGACAGGCGTCGACGCTCCGGCGCGCGGGCCCGAGCTCCCAAATCCGGAAGCCCCAGCGCCCGCGGCTCCGTCACAGCGCCTTCGCCATCTCCCGCAGCACGAATTTCTGTACCTTGCCGGTCGAGGTCTTGGGCAGTTCCGTGAAGACGACGTGCCGGGGGACCTTGAAGCCGGCCAGCGACTGGCGGCACCAGCCGATCAGCTCCTCGGCCGAGATCATCTCGGAGCCCTTCAGCTCGACGAAGGCGCACGGCGTCTCGCCCCATTTCTCGTCGGGCTTGGCCACCACGGCGGCGGCCGCCACCGCCGGGTGCTTGAACAGGGCCTCCTCGACCTCGATCGACGAGATGTTCTCGCCCCCCGAGATGATGATGTCCTTCGAGCGGTCCTTGAGCTGGATGTAGCCGTCCGGGTGCTTCACCCCGAGATCGCCCGAGTGGAACCAGCCGCCCCGGAAGGCGGCCTCGGTCGCGGCCGGGTTCTTCAGGTAGCCGCGCATCACCACGTTGCCGCGGAACATCACCTCGCCGAGCGTCTCGCCGTCGGCGGGCACCGGCGCCATCGTCTCGGGATCGAGCACGTCGAGGGCCTCGAGCGGCGGGTAGCGCACGCCCTGGCGCGCCTTGCGGGCCGCCTGCTCGTCCTTGCTCAGGGCATCCCAGTCGGCGTGCCACTCGTTCACCACCGCCGGGCCGTAGGTCTCGGTCAGCCCGTAGACGTGGGTCACGTCGAACCCGGCCTCCGCCATCCCGGCGAGCACCGCCTCCGGCGGCGGCGCGGCGGCGGTGAGGAACGAGACCCGGTGCGACAGGTCGCGCCGCTCGGCCGCCGGCGCGTTGATGAGGAGGGACATCACGATCGGCGCGCCGCACAGATGCGTCACGCCGTGATCCGCGATGGCGTCGTACATCGCCTTGGCCCGGACCTGCCGCAGGCAGACATGGGTCCCGGCCACCACCGACAGGGTCCAGGGGAAGCACCAGCCGTTGCAGTGGAACATCGGCAGGGTCCAGAGATAGACCGGGTGCCGGCCGAGATGGCCCGCCACCACGTTGCCGACCGCGAGCAGCGACGCGCCGCGATGGTGGTAGACCACGCCCTTCGGGTCGCCGGTGGTGCCCGAGGTGTAGTTGAGGCTGATCGCGTCCCACTCGTCGGCGGGCATGGCCCAGGCGAAGGCGGGATCGCCCTCGGCCAGAAGCTCCTCGTACTCGACCGTGCCGAGGCGCTCGCCTGGGCCGTCATATTCCGGGTCGTCGTAATCGATGACGAGCGGCGTCACCCCGGCCTTCGCCAGGGCCGGGCCCATGATGCGGGCGAATTCCCGGTCGGTGATCACGACCTTGGCCTCGCCGTGGTCGAGGCAGAAGGCGATGATCGCGGCGTCCAGCCGGGTGTTGAGGGTGTTGAGGACCGCCCCGGCCATCGGCACCCCGTAATGGCACTCGATCATCGCCGGGGTGTTGGCGAGCATCACCGCCACCGTGTCGCCCCGCCCGATGCCGCGGGCCTTGAGCGCCGAGGCGAGGCGCCGGCAGCGGGCGTAGAGGTCGCGGTAGTCGCGCCGCAAGGCGCCATGGATGACGGCCGTCCGCTCGGGGAAGACCGCCGCCGCCCGCTCCAGGAAGGTGAGCGGGGTCAGCGGCTGGTGGTTGGCCGGATTCCGGTCGAGGCCGTGGTCGTAGAGGGTCGCGCCGGTCATGGATCGTCCTGCTGCCTGTCCGGCCAGAGTAACCACGAGGACGCCGCGATCAATCCGTCTCGCTCCTTACGAAAGTTCGACTTCCGGTGATCGCCGTCGCTGCTCTATCTGAGGCGCAGGATCGCCCCGAGACGAGCGGCGCGCCGGAGGGAAACGCCATGGCCAGCCCGAGCCGCTACCCGGAGACCTACGCCGCCTGGCAGCGCGACCCGGAGGGGTTCTGGGGGCAGGCCGCCGGGGCGATCGACTGGGTGACGCCGCCCGCCCGGGTCTTCGCCCCCGAGGAAGGCGCCTACGGCCGCTGGTTTCCCGGGGGCGAGGTCAATGCCTGCCACAACGCCGTCGACCGCCACGTCGCGGCCGGACGCGGCGCCCAGGCGGCGATCCTGTACGAGTCTCCCGTCACCGGCACCAAGCGCCGGATCACCTATGCCGAGCTTCTGGACGAGGTCGCGGCCCTCGCCGCCGTGCTCCAGGATCTCGGCGTCGGGCGCGGCGACCGGGTGGTGCTCTACATGCCGATGGTGCCGGAAGCGCTGTTCGGCATGCTGGCCTGCGCCCGCATCGGCGCCGTGCATTCGGTGGTGTTCGGGGGCTTCGCCGCCCGCGAGCTCGCCGCCCGGATCGAGGACGCCACCCCCAAGGTGGTGCTCGCCGCCTCCTGCGGCATCGAGCCGGCCCGGGTCGTCGCCTACAAGCCGCTCCTCGACGAGGCCTGCCGGCTCTCCTCGCACAAGCCCGAATCCTGCCTGATCCTGCAGCGGCCGCAAGCCGTCGCCGAGATGGTCGAGGGACGCGACCGGGATTGGGCGCAGGCCGTGGCCCAGGCCAAGGCCGAGGGCCGTCCCGCGCCCTGCGTGCCGGTCGCCGCCACCGACCCGCTCTACGTGCTCTATACGTCCGGCACGACCGGCAAGCCGAAGGGCGTCGTGCGCGACACCGGCGGCTACCTCGTGGCCCTGGCCTGGTCGATGCCGAACCTCTACGGCGTCGCCCCCGGCGAGACCTATTGGTGCGCCTCCGACGTCGGCTGGGTGGTGGGCCATTCCTACATCGTCTACGGGCCGTTGATCCACGGCTGCACCACCGTGCTCTACGAGGGCAAGCCGGTCGGCACGCCGGATGCCGGGGCGTTCTGGCGCGTCATCGCCGAGACCGGGGCGGTCGCGCTGTTCACCGCGCCGACCGCGCTTCGGGCCGTCAAGAAGGAGGATCCGGACGCTCGGCTGATGCAGGGCCACGACCTCTCGCGCTTCCGCACCCTCTTTCTCGCCGGCGAGCGGGCCGATCCGGACACCGTCGCCTGGGCCGAGCGGATCCTGGGCGTGCCGGTGATCGACCATTGGTGGCAGACCGAGACCGGCTGGCCGATCGCCGCCAACCCGGTGGGATTGGGCGCGCTCCCGGTCAAGCACGGCAGCCCGACGGTGGCGATGCCGGGCTGGGACGTGCAGGTGCTCGACGAGGCCGGCAAGCCGCTGCCTCCGGACACGATGGGCACCATCGCCATCAAGCTGCCGCTGCCCCCCGGCGCCCTCCCGACCCTGTGGCAGCAGGACGAGCGCTTCCGCGAGAGCTACCTCACGACCTATCCGGGCTACTACAACACCTCGGATGCGGGCTTCCTCGATTCCGACGGCTACGTCTCGGTGATGGGCCGCACCGACGACATCATCAACGTCGCCGGCCACCGCCTCTCGACCGGCGGCATGGAGGAGGTGCTGGCCTCCCACCCGGCGGTCGCCGAATGCGCGGTGATCGGCATCCGCGACAGCCTCAAGGGCGAGGCGCCCTGCGGCTTCGTGGTGCTCAAGGCCGGGGTGTCGCAGGCGCCGGACGCGATCGAGCGCGAGCTGGTGGCGCTGGTGCGCGAGCGCATCGGCCCGGTCGCGGCCTTCCGGCTCGCGCTGACCGTCGGGCGCCTGCCCAAGACCCGCTCGGGCAAGATCCTGCGCGGCACGATGAAGAAGATCGCCGACGGCGAGGAATGGGCGATGCCGCCGACCATCGAGGATCCAGGCGTCCTCGACGAGATCGGCGGGGCGCTGCGGGAGCGGGGTCTCGGATGAGCGGCGGTCCGCTCAGCCCTCCGACGCTCCCTCGAGGGCCGCCGGCCCGAACGGGGGCAGCGCCGCGGCGTCGTCGAGGCTCAGCGGCCGGCCGGTGAGGAAGCCCTGCACCCGCGTCACGCCGATGCCCCGGAGCACGGCGTATTCGGCTTGCGTCTCCACCCCCTCGGCGACGATCTCGCAGCCGATGCGCCGTCCGTAGCCCGTCAGCGCCTCTGTCAGGGCGCGGCGGCCGGAATGGGTGTCGATGTGGCGGATCAGGCTCATGTCGAGCTTGATGATCTCGGGCGCGAGATCCAGCACGTGCCGCAACGTGGCGTGACCGGCTCCGACATCGTCGATCGCCAGAAACAGGCCGCGGGCGCGCAGCGGATCGAGTACGGCGCGCAGCTGCTCGTAGGACGCCACCGCCGCGTGCTCGGTGAGCTCGATCACCAGCCGTTCGGACGGCGCGTCGCCCAGGGCCTCGATCAGGCCCGGCGCGGCGAGGGCGGAGGGCGACAGGTTCACCGACAGCTTGACCCCGGCGGGCAAGGCCGGGAAGGCCGCCAGGGCCTTGCGCAGGGCGAGGAATTCGAGCTTGTCCCCGAGGCCGACCTCCGCCGCATCGGCAAACCAGATGTCGGGACCCTGTCCGGGCGGCGAGGGGAAGCGCGCCAGGGCCTCGAAGGCGGCGAGGCTCGCATCCGCCGTGCGGTAGATCGGCTGAAAGACCATCTCGATCGCCTGCGTGTCGAGCAGGGCGGCGATGCGCCGGCGCTTGCCTTCGCGTTCGCGCGCGGCGTCGCGGTCCCGGGAGAGGATCGACTCCACCATGTCGGCGCACAGGCGCAGCATGCCGAGGTCGCGGGCGGTCAGGCTGCGGTCGGGCGTGTAGCTGAAGCAGCACAGCGTCCCGTAGGGCTCGCCGTCGGCGTGGCGCAGCGGGACGCTCAGATGCGCTCCGACCGGCATGTCGCGGGTGACCGGCATGGTACCGGCGACCGGATCCCGCGCCGCATCCGGCATCAGCCCGGGCATCAGGCCCTTGGCGACGTAGTAGCAGAAGCTCTGTTCGAGCGGGGCGGAGGTCCCGACCACGACGGGGTTCGGCGCCGGGCCTCCGACATCCGAGAAGCGAATCACCCGGTCGCCTGCGACGAATTCCGAGATGAAGCCGACATCCATCGCCAGGTGGCGACGGACCGATCGCAGGACGGACAGGACCTGCTCGCTGGTGCTGCCGGGATGATCGCCGAAAACGGGGCGCAGGGGCATCGTACGATCCGGATCCATCGGGGTCACGACGTATTCAAGAATTTTTTTTGGGTCTTGCCGAATATTGCAGACGCGTCAGCAGGGTAAGTCTGGATCGACTTGTCGGCACGGTCGACGATGTAACATCGTGACAATGTTTTGCATTCTTGGCCGAGTTCGCAGGCAGATACATCGTGATATCTTTGTCCCGGCGCTTGCTTTTGGAATATTGAATTTAGCAAGGCATTGAACGTCTAGCCGAGCCGGTCGGACCATACAAGTGGTTGAATTCTCTTGATGGCTTTGGCACGATGGACGTGTGACCTGCGTTCAGTTCCCGCGTGGTGAGGGACCGTCATGCTCGCTTCGGATGTCCGTGGGGCGGCGTCGTGCCAAGGCGTCGAGGCCGTCGCGTCCGTCGCCGTGGTGCCGGAGCCGCTCCGGGCGCTCCTGGAGCGCATCGAGCACGGCATCCTCGATCTCGCCCGCGGCGCGGACCCGCGCGAGACGATGCACGCGCTCCGCAGCAGCCTGTCGGATATCTGCGCCCTGACCGAGGCCGACCCCAAGACCCTCCAGGCCGTGGAGCGGGTGGTGAGCGCCGGCGAGCGGCTGGCCGAGATCGCGGCCCCGTCGCTCCGCTCGCGCGCGGCCGCCGCGGCGCGCGGCGCGGCGACCCGCGCGCGCAAGCGCCTCGCCGCCGCCCTGGTCGGCACCCGGCCGAGCCGGATCGCCGTGAGCCTCGGCCGGGGGTGGTGAGTGCGCCGCCGCACCCGATGAGCAGGCGCTAACGCGCAGGCGCCCTGCAGCGCCCGCGCTGGCACGACCGGGCGGGGCGCGGCACAGTGCGGCCATCCTCACCCGGAGTTCCCGCATGAGCCGTCCTGCCCTGTTCCAGCCCCTTCGCCTCGACGGCCTGGAGCTGGAGAACCGGATCATCGTCGCCCCGATGTGCCAGTATTCGGCCCGCGACGGCGAGGCCACCGACTGGCACATGATGCATCTCGGCCAGCTCGCGATGTCGGGCTCCGGGCTCCTGACCCTGGAGGCGACGGCGGTGTCGCCGGAGGCGCGGATCACCCATGGCGATCTCGGGCTCTGGGACGACGGCACCGAGCGGGCGCTGGCCAAGGTCCTCGATGCGGTGCGCGACTACGCGCCGGTGCCGATCTGCATCCAGATCGCCCATGCCGGCCGCAAGGCGTCGAGCGAGGCGCCGTGGCGCGGCGGCCAACAGGTGGCGCCGGAGTCGCCCCGCGGCTGGCTGACCGAGGCGCCGTCGCCGCTCGCCCATGCCGAGGGCGAGGTCGCGCCGCGAATGCTCGACCGGGAGGACATGAAGCGCATCCGCGACGGGTTCGCGGCCACCGCCCGTCGCGCGGCACGCCTCGGCATCGAGGCGGCGGAGATCCACGCCGCGCACGGCTACCTGCTGCACCAGTTCCTCTCGCCGGTGGCCAACCAGCGCAGCGACGAATACGGCGGCAGCCTCGAGAACCGGATGCGCTTCCCCCTCGAGGTCTTCGAGGCGGTGCGGGAAGTGTTTCCCGCCGGCCAGCCGGTCTGGGCCCGGGTCTCGGCGACGGACTGGGTGGAGGAGGGCTGGGAGGTCGAGCAGACCATCGCGTTCACGCAGGCCCTGAAGGCGCGGGGCGCGGCGGCCATCCACGTCTCCACCGGCGGCGTCTCGCCCCGGCAGAAGATCGCGATCGGGCCGGGCTACCAGGTGCCCTTCGCCGAGCGGGTGCGGGCGGCGACCGACCTCGTCACCATCGCGGTCGGCCTCATCACCGAGGCGCGCCAGGCCGAGGCGATCCTGGTCGAGGGCAAGGCGGACGCGGTCTCGCTCGCCCGCGCGCTGCTCTACGATCCGCGCTGGCCCTGGCACGCTGCCGCCGAACTCGGCGCCCGGGTCCGCGCGCCCAAGCAGTACTGGCGCTCGCAGCCCCACCATCTGAAGGATTTGTTCAAGGAGGCGAGCTTCGGGCAGCGGTGAACCCGCGCCCCCCGGGGCAGGACGGCCTCAGCCGTCCTGCTCCTCCAGCAGGATCTCGCGCTTGCCGGCATGGTTGGCGGGGCCGACGATGCCCTCGCGCTCCATCCGCTCCATCAGCGAGGCGGCGCGGTTGTAGCCGATCTGCAGGCGGCGCTGGATGTAGCTCGTCGACGCCTTCTTGTCCCGCAGCACCACCGCCACCGCCTGATCGTAGAGGTCGGCGCCGGGCTCGCCGAAGCCGCCCTGGTCCATGACCGGGGCATCGGCCTCCTCCTCGCCCTCCTCGGCGGTGACCGCCTCGAGGTAGGAGGGCCGGCCCTGGCGCTTCAGGTGCGCCACCACCTGCTCGACCTCGTCGTCCGAGCAGAACGGGCCGTGCACGCGCGTCGTGCGCCCGCCGCCCGCCATGAACAGCATGTCGCCCTGGCCCAAGAGCTGCTCGGCGCCCATCTCGCCCAGGATCGTCCGCGAGTCGATCTTGCTCGTCACCTGGAAGGAGATCCGGGTCGGGAAGTTCGCCTTGATCGTGCCGGTGATCACGTCCACCGACGGGCGCTGCGTCGCCATGATCAGGTGCAGGCCGGCGGCGCGCGCCATCTGGGCCAGGCGCTGGATCGCGCCCTCGATGTCCTTGCCCGCCACCATCATCAGGTCGGCCATCTCGTCGACCACGATCACGATGTAGGGCAGGGGCGCGAGATCCATCATCTCGTCCTCGTAGACCGCCTCGCCGGTCTCGCGGTCGAAGCCGGTCTGGACCGTGCGGGTGATCACCTCGCCCCGCGCCCGTGCCTCCGCCACCCGGGCGTTGAAGCCGTCGATGTTGCGAACGCCGAGCTTCGACATCTTCTTGTAGCGCTCCTCCATCTCGCGCACCGCCCATTTGAGGGCGATGACCGCCTTCTTGGGATCGGTGACGACGGGGGAGAGCAGGTGCGGGATGCCGTCGTAGACGGAGAGTTCCAGCATCTTGGGGTCGACCATGATCAGGCGGCACTCCTCCGGGGTCATCCGGTAGAGCAGCGACAGGATCATGGTGTTGATGGCGACCGACTTGCCCGAGCCGGTGGTGCCGGCGACGAGCAGGTGGGGCATGCGGGCGAGGTCGGCGATGATCGCCTCGCCGCCGATATTCTTGCCGAGGCAGAGCGCGAGCTTCTGCTTGGTCTCGGCGAAGGCCGGGGAGGCGAGGAGCTCGCGCAGGTACACGGTCTCGCGGCGCGCATTCGGCAGTTCGATGCCGATGGCGTTACGGCCCTGGACCACCGCGACGCGGGCCGAGACCGCCGACATCGAGCGGGCGAT
>NZ_JTHF01000008.1 GCF_001043895.1 Methylobacterium indicum | reverse complement strand
GCGGGAGCCGGGGCGGGCTGCTGGGCCAGAACGGAGGCCCCGCAGGCCAGGGACGCGGCGAGGCCGATCGCGATCGTCGGGAGGCGGGTCTTCATCACGGGCGGAACGCTCCGGGGTCTGGCGGGGCCGGTCTGGCCGGCTCTGGCACGGGCCGGCATCGCCGGCCCGGTCGAACGCGTCAAGCGCAAAGCCGTTGCGCCGTCATCGCGAGACCGTGAGCGCCATGGGTCCCGTCTTCCCATGGGTCCCGTCTTCCCATGTGCCCCGTCTCCCTCCTCGCCCCGCCCTCGTCTCGCCTGCGGGCCGGTTCTGGTCCATACAGCGACCGGCCCCCATCTCGTGCGTCCGTCGGAGAGCCCTGCCCGTGTCCCCCCTCGCCCATCGCCGCTTCCTCAAGATGAACGGGCTCGGCAACGAGATCGTGGTGCTGGACCTGCGCGGGAGCGACGTGCGGGTGCAGCCCGCCGAGGCCCGGGCGATCGCGGCCGATCCGGCCTCGCGCTTCGACCAGATGATGGTGCTGCACGACCCCGTCACCCCGGGCACCGACGCCTTCGTCCGGATCTACAATACCGACGGTTCGGAGGCCGGCGCCTGCGGCAACGGCACCCGCTGCGTCGCCTGGGCGATGCTGGACGATCCCGCGATGGCGCGCCCGCCTTTGGGGGAGAACCTGGTTCTCGAGACCCGGCCCGGCCTCCTCGCGGTCGTGCGGGTGTCGCCGGTGGACTTCACCGTCGACATGGGGCGGCCGCGCCTGAAGTGGGACGAGATCCCCCTCGCCGAACCCTTTCCCGATACCCGCCGCATCGAGCTGCAGGTCGGGCCGATCGACGATCCGGTGCTGCACTCGCCGGGGGCGGTCAGCATGGGCAATCCGCACGCGGTGTTCTTCGTCGCGCGCGACCCCGAGACCTACGACCTCGCCCGGGTCGGCCCGCTGCTCGAATGCCACCCGATCTTCCCGGACCGGGCCAACATCTCGCTCGCCCAGGTCCTCGACCGCGGCCATCTCCGCCTGAAGGTCTGGGAGCGCGGCGCCGGCCTGACCCGGGCCTGCGGCACCGCGGCCTGCGCCGCCCTCGTCGCCGCCGCGCGCCTGCGCCTCACCGACCGCGAGGCCACCGTCACCCTGCCGGGCGGCTCCTTACGTATCGTCTGGGGCGAGGACGACCACGTCCGCATGACCGGCCCGACCGAGCTGGAGCACGAGGGCACCTTCGCTCCCTCGCTGTTCGAGGCCGCCGCGTGAGCGTGGAGGTCCTGAGCTTCGGCTGCCGCCTCAACGCCGCCGAATCGGAGGCGATGCGCCGGCAGGCGGAAGGCGCGGGCCGCACCGGTCTCCTCCTCGTCAACACCTGCGCGGTCACGACCGAGGCCGGTCGCCAGGCCCGCAAGGCGATCCGGGCGGCGGCGCGGGCGAACCCCGACGCCCGGGTGGTGGTGACGGGCTGCGGCGCCCAGGTCGAGACCGACGCCTACGCCGCGATGCCGGAGGTGGCCGAGATCGTCGGCAACCGCCGCAAGCTCGACCCGGCGACCTGGGCCCGATCGTCGTCCGAGCGGGTGCGGATCGACGACGTGATGGCGCCGGGCGCCGACCCGCTGACGGACGCGACGCCGATGCGGGCGCGCACCCGGGCCTTCCTGCCGGTGCAGAACGGCTGCGACCACCGCTGCACCTTCTGCGTCATCCCGTTCGGGCGCGGCAACTCGCGCTCGGTGCCCGTGCCGATCGTCGTGGGGCAGGTCCGTGCGCTCGTGGCGGGGGGCACCCGCGAGGTGGTGCTGACCGGCGTCGACCTCACGGCGTACGGCCGCGACCTCGGCGAGGTCACCCTCGGCGCCCTGGTGCGGGCGATCCTGCGCGGGGTGCCCGACCTCGACCGCCTGCGCCTGTCCTCGATCGATTCCGTCGAGGCCGATCCCGAGCTGGTGGCGGCCTTCGCCGAGGAGGCGCGGCTGATGCCGCATCTCCATCTCTCGCTCCAGGCCGGCGACGACCTGATCCTGAAGCGCATGAAGCGCCGTCACGGCCGGGACGACGCCATCCGGTTCTGCGCCGAGATTCGGGCTCTTCGCCCCGACGCGGTGTTCGGCGCCGACCTGATCGCCGGCTTCCCGACCGAGACCGAGGCGCAGTTCGCCCGCTCCCTCGACCTCGTCGCGGAATGCGACCTCGCCCAGCTCCACGTCTTCCCCTACTCGCCCCGCCCCGGCACCCCGGCCGCGCGGATGCCGCAGGTCGCCCCGGCGGCGATCAAGGAACGCGCCGCCCGCCTGCGCGAGGCCGGCGCCGCCGCCTTCGCCCGGCGCCTCGACCGCGAGATCGGCGAGACCCGCCGGGTCCTGGCCGAGCGCGGTGGCACGGGGCGCACCGAGGGTTTCCTGCCGGTGCGGCTGCCGGAGGGGGTCGAGGCCGGGGCGCTGATCGCCCTGCGGATCGCCGGGCATGACGGACAGGTGCTGCGGGCGGAGTGAGGCGGGAATCGGCGCCGGGCCTCACGGCACACCGCCTCACTGCCCCAGGGCCTGCCGCTCCGCCGGTCCCTCGATCAGCCGGTCGCTCTCGTCCTTGAGCGATACCCCGGTCAGTTCCCGGGTCAGCGCCCGGTCGATCAGCCAGGACAGCTTGAACGCCGCGAGGTCCGGCCTGAGCCCGGCCGCGCGCACGTTCGACAGGCAGTTGCGCTCGGCATCGGTGCGGCCGGGGCGCGGGCCGAAGGTGAGGTAGACGCCGAGGCTGTCGGGCGAGGACAGGCCGGGCCGCTCGCCGATCAGCACCGCGACGGCGCGGGCCTCGAGCCGCGCCCCCACCGCGTCGCCGAGCGCCACCCGGGCCTGCGTGGCCACCACCACCGGGGCGAGGCTCAATCCTGCGCCAGCCAGGGCCGGCGCGAGCGCCGCCAGCAGCGGCACCGCTCCCTCGTGGACGGCGCGGGCCGAGAGGCCGTCCGCCACCACGAGGGCGAGGTCGACCGGATTTCTTGCCGCCGCCGCGAGCGCCGCCGCGGAGTCCTCGTCGAGGCGGCGCCCGAGATCGGGGCGGCGCAGGTAGGTCGCCCGGTCGGGCGCGGCCGAGGCTACGACCAGCGTCTCGAAGCCGAGCGCCGTGATCCCCTCCCGCACCGCCTCGACGTCGAGGGGGGTGTGGACCGCGTCGCGGGCCTGGGCATGGGCGAGGGAGAAGCGCAGCACCTCCCGGGTCGGCAGGCCGGAGCCGGCCCGGCCGAGCGCGATCCGGGCCGGGGTCAGGGCGGCGAGGCGCCGCCAGGCTCCCGCCGCCTCGTCCTCGCGGCTCACGCGGCGAGCCCTGCCAGCAGGGGCATGCCCCCGCCCGGCCGCAGCGCGCCGTCCGCGTCGGTCAGGCCCATCCGGACGAGCCAGGCGGCGAATTCCGGCGCCCGCTTCAGGCCCGTCACCTCGCGCAGGTAGAGCTGGTCGTGGAACGAGGTCGACTGGTAGTTCAGCATCACGTCGTCGGCGCCGGGAATGCCCATGATGTAGGTCACCCCGGCGGTGCCGAGCAGCGTCAGCAGCGTGTCCATGTCGTCCTGGTCGGCCTCGGCGTGGTTGGTGTAGCAGACGTCGACGCCGAGCGGCACGCCCATCAGCTTGCCGCAGAAATGGTCCTCCAGCCCGGCCCGGATGATCTCCTTGCCGTCGTAGAGGTATTCCGGTCCGATGAACCCCACCACCGTGTTGACGAGGAGCGGCCGGAAGGCGCGGGCGACCGCGTAGGCCCGGGCCTCCAGGGTCTGCTGGTCGATGCCGTGATGGGCATCGGCCGAGAGCGCCGAGCCCTGGCCGGTCTCGAAATACATCACGTTGTCGCCGACCGTGCCGCGCTCGAGGGCGAGGGCCGCCTCGTGCGCCTCCTTGAGCAGCGGCAGCGTGACCCCGAACGAGGCGTTGGCGGCCTGCGTGCCGGCGATCGACTGGAAGACGAGATCGACCGGAACGCCGCGGTTCATCGCCTCCAGCGTCGTGGTGACGTGGGTGAGCACGCAGGCCTGCGTCGGGATGGCGAAGCGCTCGATCGTCTCGGCGAGGAGGTGCAGCAGGCCGGCGAGCCCCTGCACCGAATCCGAGGCCGGGTTGATGCCGATGCAGGCATCGCCGCAGCCATAGGCCAATCCGTCGAGGATCGCCGCGGCGATGCCGGCGGGATCGTCGCTCGGGTGGTTGGGCTGGAGGCGCACCGCCATCGTGCCGGGGAGCCCGATCGTGTTGCGCAGGCGGGTGACCACCCGGGCCTTGCGGGCCACCAGGATCAGGTCCTGGTTGCGCATGATCTTCGACACCGCGGCGGCGATCTCCGGCGTCACCCCGGGGGCGATCGCCGCCAGGGTCTCGGGCGGGGCGGTGAGCAGGAATTCTCGGAAATCGCCGACGGTCAGATGGCCGATGCGCCCGAAGGCGGCGGCGTCGTGGGTGTCGAGGATCAGCCTTGTGACGTCGTCGGCCTCGTAGGGGATCAGCGGCCGGGCCAGGATCTCGGCGAGCGGCACCTCCGCGAGGCACCAGCGCGCCGCGACGCCCTCCGCGGCGCTCTCCGCCGCGAGGCCCGCGAGCCGGTCGCCGGAGCGCGGCGGGCTCGCCTTCGCCATCAGCTCGGCGAGGTCGGCAAAGACGAAGGTCCGGGGTCCGACGACGTGGCGGTAGCTCATGCGGGGCCTCCCGGGCGGAACCTAAGCAGATTTCGCCGAAGTGGACACCGGTTCGGCGGCAAAAATCTGCGACACGACAAGAACCTGAGCGGGCGAAGCGTTGGCTTGCCAACGCAAGTCTGCTTAGCGCAGGCCGCCCCCGGCGTCAGGACCCTCCTCCGCGGTCGAGATCGCCGCGGTCGTGCGCTCGCCCCTCTCCGGCGTCCCGTCGGCCCGGTCGATGCGGATCTCCATGCCGGTCGGTTTCATCTCGCCGAAGGGCGTCGAGAAGGCGATCTCGGCCGCGTCGCGCCCGACGCCGATCCGCACCAGCCCGTCGAGGTTGGCCTGCCGCGTGGCGTCGAACAGCCACCAGCGCCCGTCGAGATAGGCCTCGAACACCGCGTGGAAGTCGCACGGCACCAGGCCGTAGGCGTAGCAGCTGACGAAGCGGGCCGGGATGCCGAGGGCCCGGCAGAACGCGGCGCCGAGATGCGCGAAATCGCGGCACACCCCTGCCCGCTTCAGAAGCGTCTCGTCGGCGGTGGTCTCCTCGTCGCTGGCGCCGCGGACATAGGCGATGTGGTCGTGGATCCAGTTGCAGATCCGGCTCACCCGCTCGAAGCCGGGAGGGGCGTCGCCGAACTCGGCCTGGGCGAAGGGCGCGAGCCGGTCGGAGGAGACGAAGCGGCTCGGCAGCAGGTAGGGCAGGATGGCGAGCGGCAGGTCCTTCACCGGCGTCTCGCCGATGCCGGACGGATCGGCCCGATGGGGCTCGAGCGTCACGGCGGCCTCGTAGTCGAGGCTGAAGCGGCCGGGCGGCACCGTGACGGCGACGTAGCGGTTGCCGGTCTCCGGTGCCTCGTGCCGGCGCAGGGGAAGGTCCGGCGAGAGACGCAGCGTCTCCGAGAGGGCGCGGTGGCGCACCTGCCGTGCGACCTCCAGGTTGAAGATGAAAGCCGTCTCCGTCTCGACCTCGTAGGAGAGACGACAACCTAAAGTATAGCGCACGGCTTGAGCCCCTTCCCGCTGGCGGTATAGGGTCTCGCAAGAGCCGCGCCGATTCGGCCGGGCTGGGCGCCGCCTCGAATCGGCCCGATCTTTGCAGGCCAAGGCTTAGCCTGCGTTAAGGCCGATTGTCGTGGGGCCCGGCAAGACCGGGGCGAGCAGGGAGGACATGCCGTGCACCGCTACTTCTTCGACCTCGAAGCCGGAACCTGGGACGCCCGCGACACGATCGGGGTCGTCCTCACCGATGCCGGTGCCGCCCATGCCGAGGCCGTCCAGGCCCTGCGCTCCTGCTCCCTCGACCCGGCCCGGTCCGCCGGGGCGGCCCTGGCCATGAACGTCCGCGACGAGACCGGGCGGACGCTCTTCCGGGTGTCGCTGGCGCCGCAGTGAGCCGCTACGGTCGTGGATGACGGCGACGCCGTCGTTCATCGATCGGTCCCGGCCTCGTGCCTCGCTTGCCCCGAGGGATCCGCGATCGCCACGTGGCTGGCGGTCATGGATGCCAGGACTGGGGAGATGCGGAATCCGCATTGATCTATGGCTCTACGGCACCCGCGGCCAGACCGCGGAATCGGTGATCCGAGGGATCGCGCCGACGCATCGACCGGGCGATACCGCGCTCATCACCGCCTGAGAGCATCGGCGATCCGTCCTCGCGACCGTCGGCCTCGGCCTCGCCCCGGGACCTGCCGATCCGGGGCCATTCCAAACCCCGCCGCGGACGGCCCCTCGGACGAGAGGCCGACGGTCGCGTTCCGGCGCCCGGGTGCCGGTGCGTGCCGTCCACGCCGTCAGGCCAGGGAACGCCGCGCGGCGGCGGTGCTTTCGGTGCCGTTGCGAGACTGGAAGCGCCCCGCCGGTTCCGACTCGAGGTCCCGGGCCCTTCTGCGGTCGCATCCTGGGCCCGGAAAAGAAGGCGTGGCCTAACGAGGAGGCATCCGCTTCCTCACGGCACCATCGCCCCTTGCGTCTCCACATACACCGCGTAGATCGACGTGCTCGCCGCCATGAACAGCCGGTTCTTCTTCGGCCCGCCGAAGCAGAGATTGGCGCAGGTCTCCGGCAGGTGGATCTTGCCGATCAGGTCGCCGGACGGCGTGTAGCAGCGCACTCCGTCCTCCTTCGGGTCGGCCCAGCCCATCGAGCACCAGACGTTCCCGTCGACATCGGTGCGCACCCCGTCGGTGAAGCCCGGCGAAAACCCTTCGGCGAAGACCCGGTCGCCGGTGAGACGGTCGCCCTCGACGTTGAAGGCGCGGATGTTGGCCCGGCCGCCATGGGTGGCGCCGGAATCGACGACGTAGAGGATCTTTTCGTCGGGGGAGAAGGCGAGCCCGTTCGGACGGTCGATGCCCTCGGCCGCCACCTTGGCCTGGCCGGACGACGGATCGAGGCGGTAGACCCGGGTCGGGAGTTCCGCCTTGTCCTTGTGGCCCTCGTAGAACCCATCGATGCCGTAGCCCGGATCGGTGAACCAGATCGCGTTGTCGGCGGCCACCACCACGTCGTTGGGGGCGTTGAGCGGCTTGCCGTCGAATTTGTCGATCAGCACCGTGATCGTGCCGTCGGGCTCGGTGCGGGTGACCCGCCTGGTGTCGTGCTCGCAGGTGATGAGCCGGCCCTGCCGGTCGCGGGTGTTGCCGTTCGAGTAGTTCGCATTCGCCCGGTAGACGCTGACATGGCCGTTCTCGAGCCAGCGCATGATCCGGTTGTTGGGAATGTCGCTCCACAGGAGGTAGCCGCCGTCCCGGAAGTAGACCGGGCCTTCGGCCCAGCGGAAGCCGGTGGCGATGCGCTCGATGGCGGCGTTGCCGACCTTGTAGCGGAAGCGCTTGTCCAGGGCCTCGACCCGCGGGTCGGGATAGCGGGTGCCCGGCAGGTCGCCGAGGGGCAGCCTTTCGGCCCGTGCCGCGACCGTGGATGCGGTCAGGGCGGCGGCGCCCGCGAGGACGTCACGTCGGTTCATCACTCGTCTCCTCCCGTCCGGTCTTCGTGCCGGACGGGGGGATTGTAGGGGAGCGGCGCGCGGTGTCTCGTGGTTTTCCAGTCGATGAGGCGATGGTGCCGTGGCGGGGAGCGCTCGGTAAGGTCGCGAGTGGGGAGGCGGCGCAATGGCTCGCACCGTGACTAAAATGAACGAGGACCAGCATGTCTGCTCGCGGTCGGTGCGTCATCATGACAAGATCGAATCCAGAAGCTGCCAGCAGGTTGGCCAGAATATCCCTTCCGATCACCCTGACAATCTCTCTGCCATCCTCAGCGTGATCGACAGCATGCCAGACAACATGCTGTGCGATCTTCATGACGGCCTCCCGCAAGAGCGAGACGATCTGTAAAACTTACCGCGATAGCGGTGACTTGGCTGCCTCGTCGACATCATCCGGCACGACGCCGGTGCCGAGCGCCGCGAAGGCAGCCTCCGGCTCTCGCGCCACGACGGTTAGCAGGGCGCGGGCCGGGGCGTCCGGCACGGTGCGGCCCTGTTCCCAATTGCGGATCGTCGCCAAAGGAATGTGGAGCGCCTCCGCAAATTCTCGCTGCGTCAGGCCGAGTCGAACCCGCACGTCCCGCGGACCCGGCACGACCCGCACCGCTTTCGGCTCGAACTCGGGGTCAAAGCCATCCTCCTCCTGATAGGCCCGGATATCCTCTTCGGTCGTTGCATCCAATTTGGCTTCGTCGACTTGAGGGCGGTGCAGAAGCGCCTGGCTCAGACTGAATTTCGCCATCGGGTACGCTCCTTCCTGTTCGAGGGCCAGGCGGTGATGATCCAGCGCACCGGCCCTCGATCCGTGTAGACGACGGTGTAGAACCTGCCTCCGACCTCACCGACCGCAATCATGCGAGGTTCGCCGTAGGCTTGGCGCAGGTCCTGCCACTCGACGATCCGGCCGAGAAAGATGCCGACGGCATCCTCGAAGCCGAAGCCGCGCTCCGCGCGCACCTTCTCGTTCTTCTCGTCATGCCAGTCGAAATCCATGTGAAACGGTACGCTTACAACGTACTCATCGCAAGGTGGCCAGGCCTGGAGGATCTGCGGACTGTCCTCCGTAGAAGCCCGCCTTCAGCTCACCCCCGATACGCCTCCCCATCCAATCCAAACGACCGCCCCGCCGCCAGCAGCGTCTCCCAGACCGGATCCGGCAACGGCACGCCCTCGGCTAGGCGCGCGGCCCGGGTGCGCCGCTCCGGCTCGCCCGGCAGCATCACCTCGCCGCCCGGCACCGGCCGTGCGCCCTTGAAGAAGTCGAGATAGGCGCGGGTCTCGCGCACCATCGCATCCTCGGAGCCGAAGGCCTCCGGCGTCATGTAGAGCGACAGCATGCCGTTGCAGAACCGCCGCGGCCCCGGCCCCGCGGTACCCGATCCCGTGAGCGCGCCGGCGAGCAGCTCACACATCAGCGCCAGCCCCGAGCCCTTGTGCTCGCCGAAGGCCCGGATCGCGCCGGCGCCCTTGAGGTTGTCGCGCTCCGGACCGTCGAGGGGACCGTAGAGCGTCGCGGGGTCGGCCGAGAGGCGCCCGTCCGGCTCGATCAGCACGCCCTCGGGCAGCGCCTTGCCGCCCTGCGAGGCGACCAGCACCTTGCCCTCGGCCACCGCCGAGGTGGCGAAGTCGAGGATTACCGGCTCGGCGCCCTGGACCGGAAACCCCGCCGCGAAGGGCGCGGTCGAGAAGCGCCGGTCGACCGAGCCGAACGGTGCGACGAGCAAGCTGCCCGCCACGTTGACGAAATGCACCGAGACGAGGCCGGCGGCGGCCGCCTGCTCGGCCCATTCGCCGATGCGGCCGAGATGGCCGGCATGGCGCAAAGCCACGATGGCGACGCCGTTCTCCCGCGCCTTGCGGATGCCGAGTTCGGTCGCGAACGGGCCGGCGGTCTGGCCGAAGCCGTAATGCGCGTCGACCAGCGCGAAGGCCGGGCCGTCGGTCACCACCTCGGGGGTCTTGTCGGCCTCGACCTCACCCTCCTGCAACCAGGCGACGTAGCGCGGGACCCGGATGACGCCGTGGCTGTCGTGCCCGGTCAGGTTGGCGGCGACGAGATAGCGGCCGATCCGCTCGGCCTCGGCTTCCGAGCAGCCCGCGCGGGAAAAGATGTCCCGGACATAGGCGGTCAGGCCGCTGGCTGAGATCTGCATGAAAGAATCCTCCCGGTTTCTTGGTTTGGGTTTCTTTGTTCCGGCGGCCGGTTGGGATGGCCGCGCATTCTGGCGCGCCGGAGAATGGCCGCGCCGGCGCCCGCGGTCGAGGGCGTCCGGTGCAGATCTGCCCGGGCATTTTTAATCCGGGCGGACGGGCGGAGGGGATGGACATGGCAGCGCTGCCGGTGTCTCATCCGCTCCAAGGCCGGGCCTCGAAGCATCGGCCATTTTCCCACGGGAGGAACATGCCGATGAGGACGACGCGCCGCGTTT
Source organism: Methylobacterium indicum (assembly GCF_001043895.1). Lineage (GTDB taxonomy): Bacteria > Pseudomonadota > Alphaproteobacteria > Rhizobiales > Beijerinckiaceae > Methylobacterium > Methylobacterium indicum. The sequence goes on along the minus strand of NZ_JTHF01000008.1, from coordinate 9,568 downwards.
TCCTGAAGAGTGCGGCCACGGTCGCGGCTGCCGGCGTCGTCGCGCCGTCGATCATCCGGCCCGCCAGCGCCCAGGGCGGCACGGTGCGGATCGGCATGGTGCTGCCGGTCACCGGGCCCGGCGCCGATGCCGGCCGCTTCGCGCTCAACGGCGCCAAGATCGCGCTGGAAGCGGTCAACAAGGCCGGCGGCGTGCTCGGCAAGCCGCTGGAGCTCGTCACCGAGGACGACCAGACCACCAATCCGGGCGCCGTGCTGGCCTTCTCGAAGCTCGCTTCGCAACCCGATCTCGTGGCGTTCCTCGGCTCGATCCGCTCGACCCAGAACCACGCCATGGCGCCGGACATCCTGAAGACCGGCAAGCCCGTCGCCTTCGGCGGCACCGACCCGGTGCTGACCCAGCTCGGCAATCCCTGGCTGTTCCGCTTCCGGCCGAACGACAGCTTCTCGGCCCGGGTGATCGCCGAATACGGCGTGACGACGCTCGCCAAGAAGAAGTGGGCGATCATCCACTCGACCGACGCCTTCGGCACCAGCGGCGCCAAGGCGCTGACGGAAGCGCTCGGCAAAGCCGGCGCGACGGTGGCGCTGGACCAGGGCTACACCAACCAGAGCCAGGACTTCACGCCGGTGGTTCTGGCGATCCGCCAGTCCGGCGCCGACGTGATCGGCTCCTACTTCACCTTCGAGAACGACCTCGGCATCTTCGCCCGGCAATTGCGCCAGCTCGGCGTGCAGGCGCCCTGGGTCGGCTCGGCCTCGATCGTCAACGTCACGGCGCTCAAGCTCGCCGGCCCCTCGCTCTACAACACCTACGGGGTGGCCGATTACGCCGAGGAATCGAGCGACGCGGCGCGCAACTTCGGCAAGGCCTACCGGGCGGTGATGAAACTCGCCCCGGACAACCAATCGTCCTGGACCTTCGACGCCGTGACGGTGCTGGCCAAGGCCATCAACGCCGCCGGCAAGACCGACCCGAAGGCGATCCGCGAGGCGATTCTCGCCATCCGCGGTCACGAAGGCGCCGAGGGCACCTACAACTTCGACCACAACGGCGACGGCCTGCACGGCTACAACGTGGTGCGCAACGACAAGGGCAACATCGTCTTCGACAAGCGCATCGACTTCTACAAGGCCTGACCTTCGGAAGACCCCGAGCGGGACGGCGATGCGCCGTCCCGACGCCGTCTCGGCCGCGGCGCCACGCGCGGCGGCACGACCCTTCTCATCCGATCGGGGCGGGCCCGCATGGACCTCATCCTCCAGCTTCTGTTTACGGGAATCGGCATCGGCGCCGTCTACGCGCTCGTCGCGCTCGGCTTCGTGCTGATCTTCCGCGCCACCAACGTGGTGAACTTCGCGCAGGGCGAGTTCTCGATGGTGGCCGCCTTCCTGATGGTGGTCTTCGCCGTCGACCTGCAATGGCCGTACTGGCTGTCCTTCCTGCTCGCCATCGGCGGCATGGCGGCGCTCGGCGCCCTGTTCAATCTCGGCGTCTATTATCCCCTGCGCCACCGCACCTACCTGCCGGTGATCATCTCGACCATCGGCGCCTCGATCTTCCTCGCCAACACCACGCTCGCCCTCTACGGGCCGCAGCCGCAGGTGCTGCCGCCGGTCTTCGAGACGCAAGGCTTCCTGGTCGGCCCGGTCTTCCTCGACACCCAGTACCTGCTGATCATCGCGGTCACCGCGGTGCTGGTGGCGTTCCAGTACTGGTTCTTCGAGCACACCCTGATCGGCAAAAAGCTCCAGGCGACCTCGCAGGACAAGGAGATGGCGGCTTTGCTCGGCATACCCGTCGCCGGGATGATCATGCTGACCTTCGTGTACAGCGCGGTTCTGGGGGGCATCGCCGGCATCCTGGTGGCACCCGTCCTGTTCGTGTCGATCCAGATGGGCGCCACCATCGCGCTCAAGGCCTTCGCCGCCACCATCATCGGCGGCTTCGGCGACGTGACCGGCGCGATCATCGGTGGGCTGGCTCTCGGCATCATCGAGACCTTCGGCGCCGCCTACATCTCGGTGCCCTACAAGGACGCCTTCGCGTTCATCGTCCTCGTCGCCTTCCTGGCCTTCCGCCCGCAGGGCATCTTCGGCGAACGCATCGCGGAGAAAGCATGACCGGCTCCCCTCGCCCCGTCGCGGCGGACCCGGTGTCCGACGCTCCCGCCCGCCGCTTCCCCCTCGGCACCCTCGCCTATCTGGGCCTGGTCGCGGTCGCGGTGTTCCTCGCCGCCACGACGCCGTTCAGCGGCTACGTGCTCAACATCCTGATGCAGGCCGCGACCTACGCCATCGCGGTCATCGGGCTCACCGTCGTGCTGGGTCTCTGCGGGCAGATCAACCTCGCCCAGGCCGCCTTCTTCGGCATCGGCGCCTACGCGGTCGGCCTCGGCACCGTCGATCTCGGGATCAGCTTCTGGCTCTGCCTGCCGATCGGCCTCGTGCTGGCGCTGATCCTCGGCGCGGTGCTGGGGGCCTCGACGCTGCGCCTCGGCGGCCACTACCTCGCCATGGTGACGATCTCGTTCCAGCAGATCCTGACGCTGATCATGATCAACTGGATCCCGGTCACCCACGGGCCGGACGGGGTGCCGAACATCAAGCGCCCCGGCCTGTTCACCGACGGCCAGAGCTATCTCGCGCTCTGCGTCGTCGTGCTGGCGGCGGTCGCCTACGCGGTGTGGCGGATGCCCAAGACCCGGCTGGGCCGGGCCATGCGGGCGGTGCGCGACAACGAGCTGGCAGCCGGCGTCACCGGCATCGACATCTACCGCACCAAGGTGGCGGCCTTCGCCATCGGGGCGCTGCTGGCGGGGCTCGGCGGCGGGCTGTTTGCCGGCAGCTTCACCTATATCAGCCCGGACCAGTTCTCCTTCGCCGAGTCGGTGGTGTTCCTCACCATGGCGCTGCTTGGCGGCGTCGGCTCGCCGGTCGGCGCGGTGATCGGCACCGGGCTCCTGATCCTGATCCCGGAATGGCTGCGGTTCCTGAAGGAGATCCCGGGCCTGTACCTGGCGATCTACGGGCTCGCCGTCATCCTGATCGTGGTGTTCATGCCGGAGGGCATCTGGGGCTTCCTGGGCGATCAGGTGAAGCGCCTGCGGCCGAGGAAACCCGCCGCCCCCCGGGCGCAGGAGCTGACGCTGACGCAGGCCGCGGCCTCCGCCGCCCCGGTGCTCCAGGTCGAGGGATTGTCCAAGCATTTCGGCGGCCTGAAGGCCGTGGACGAGGTGAGCTTCACGGTGGCCCGCGGCGGCATCCACGCGCTCATCGGCCCGAACGGATCGGGCAAGACCACGACGCTCAACGTGCTGTCGGGCCTCTACACCCCGACCGGCGGAAGGGTGCGGCTCGACGGGCAGGACATCACCCGCTTCGCGCCGCACCGGCGGGCGGCCGCGGGCCTCGGGCGGACGTTCCAGAACATCCGCCTGTTCCGCTCGATGAGCGCGCTCGAGAACGTGGTGATCGGCGCCGAGCGGCCGGGCAACGGCATCGTCGCCCAGGACCGCGCCGCGCTGGAGGCGCGGGCGCGCGCCGCTCTCGCCTTCGTCGGCCTGGAGGCGCGGGCTGACGAGCCGATCTCGTCCTTCTCCTACGGCCACCAGCGCCTCGTCGAGATCGCCCGGGCGCTCGCCGGCAACCCGGTGCTGCTCCTCCTCGACGAGCCGGCGGCGGGCCTCAACTCGACCGAGAAGAACGCGCTCACCGTGTTGCTGCGCCGGATGGCCGCCAAGGGCCTGACCATCCTTATCATCGACCACGACATGACGCTGGTGAGCGACGTGGCGAGCCACATCACAGTGCTGAATTTCGGCCGGCGCATCGCCGACGGGGTGACGGCCACGGTGCTGCGCGAGCCGGCGGTGATCGAGGCCTATCTCGGCCAGGAGAGCACCGAGGGGCCGGCGATCGGCCTCAAGACCGACCTCGCGACGGCTTGAGCAGGAGAGATCGATGGCACTCCTGGAAATCCGCGACCTGACCGTGCGCTACGGCGAGATCGAGGCCGTGCGCGGCATCTCGTTCTCGGTCGAGGCCGGCGAGGTCGTGACGCTGCTCGGCTCCAACGGCGCCGGCAAGTCGACGACGCTCAAGACCATCTCGGGGCTGGTGAAGCCGGCCGGCGGCGAGGTGCTGTTCGAGGGCCAGTCGCTGCTGGGCCTGAAGCCCGAGGAGATCGTGCGCCGCGGCGTGGCGCACGTGCCGGAGGGGCGCCGGGTCTTCCCGGGCCTCACGGTCCGCGAAAACATCATGCTCGGCGCCTCCAACCGGAAGGGTCTGAACACCCGCCAGATCAGGGACGAGGCGGAGGGCATGTTCGAGCTCTTCCCCGACATCCGCCGCTTCGGCGACGCGCTCGGCTGGACGCTCTCGGGCGGCCAGCTCCAGATGGTGGCGCTGGCCCGCGGGCTGATGGCGAAACCCCGCATCCTGCTCCTCGACGAGCCGTCGCTGGGCCTCGCCCCGGTGATCGTCCAGGCGGTGTTTTCCATCATCGCCGAGGTGCGCCGACGCGGCACCACCGTGCTCCTCGTCGAGCAGAACGCCCGCATGGGCCTCTCGGTCGCCGATCGCGGCTACGTGCTGGAGACCGGGCAACTGGTGCTCAGCGGCGCGCCGCAGGACCTGTGGGCCAACGACGACATCCGGGCGGCGTATCTCGGTGGGCGGGCCAAGGCGGAGGCCCTGGCGCATTGAACCTGCTCAGTGGACAGGAAGTGGCGCGGGTCCCCCCTCTCCCGAGTGGGAGAGGGGCCGGGGGTGAGGGTGACACGCCTCAGTGTAAATCGCTGAGCATGGTGCTGGTAGCGGGACGGTCGGAGCCTGCCTCAGGACCGTAACACCCTGCGCGATCTTCGATCGCCCCTACCCCTCTCCCACACGGGAGAGGGGATCCCGCGTTCCATGACACGCGAAACGCAGAATGGCCCGACGGACCGCACGGCCGTATGGTGCCCCTTCAGACTCACAAGGTCCCATCCATGTCCGCCCCCACCCCGCTCCACCCCACCAACCCCCGCATCGTGCGCCTCAGCCACGAGGACAACGTCGTGGTGGCGGTGGATCCGATCGTGCCCGGCGCCGTCGTCGAGGGCGTGACCGCCTCCGCGCGGGTGCCGCGGGGCCACAAGTTCGCCGTGGTGGCGATTCCTGAGGGGGGGCCGATCCGCAAGTTCGGTCAGATCATCGGCTTTGCGAACCGGCCCATCGCCCCGGGCGAGTGGGTGCACGAGCACAATGTCGGCCTCGGCGAGGCCAAGGGCGACTTCGCCCGCGACTACCGCTTCTGCGAGGAAGCGCGTCCCGTCGCGATGGTGCCGGAGAACGAGCGCGCCACCTTCGAGGGCTACCGCCGGGCCGATGGCCGGGTTGGCACCCGCAACTATGTCGGCGTGCTCACCTCCGTGAACTGCTCGGCCACGGTGGCGCGCTTCATCGCGGAAGAGGCGCGCCGCTCCGGCCTCCTCGACGCATTCCCGGGCATCGACGGCATCATCCCGCTCACCCACGGCACCGGCTGCGGCTACGACATCCAGGGCGAGGGCGCCGACATCCTCAAGCGGACGCTGTGGGGCTACGCCGCCAACCCCAACATGGGCGGCGTGATCATGGTGGGCCTCGGCTGCGAGGGCCTCCAGATCGACCGCTGGAAGCGCGCCTACGGCATCGAGGAGAGCGAGACCTTCCGCAGCTTCACCATTCAGGACACCGGCGGCACGCGCCGCACCATCGAGGCCGGCGTGGCGGCGCTCCGCGAGATGCTGCCCGCCGTCGCGAAGGCCAAGCGCGAGACCGTGCCGGCCTCCGAATTGATGCTGGCGCTGCAATGCGGCGGGTCGGACGGCTATTCGGGCATCACCGCGAACCCGGCCCTGGGAGCGGCGGTCGACCGGCTGGTGGCCGAGGGCGGCACCGCGATCCTGTCCGAGACGCCGGAGATCTACGGCGCCGAGCACCTGCTGACGGCGCGCGCCGCGAGCCCCGAGATCGGCCACAAGCTCGTCGAGATGATCCACTGGTGGGAGGCCTACACCGCCCGCAACGGCGGCGAGATGAACAACAACCCCTCCCCCGGCAACAAGGCCGGTGGGCTGACCACCATCCTGGAGAAGTCGCTGGGGGCCACCGCCAAGGGCGGCTCGACCACGCTGACGGGCGTCTACCGCTACGCCGAGCCGGTGACCGCGAAGGGCTTCGTCTACATGGACACGCCCGGCTTCGATCCGGTGGCGGCCACCGGCCAGGTCGCGGGCGGCGCCAACGTGCTGTGCTTCACCACCGGCCGCGGCTCGGCCTATGGCTGCAAGCCGACCCCGTCGATCAAGCTCGCGACCAACAGCGAGATGTACCGGCGGATGCAGGACGACATGGACATCGATTGCGGCGACGTGCTCGACGGCACCTCGATCGAGGAGAAGGGCCGCCAGATCTTCGAGACCATCCTGCGGGTGGCGTCCGGCGAGCGTACCAAGTCGGAAGGGTTCGGCTACGGCGATGCCGAGTTCGTGCCCTGGCAGATCGGCGCGGTGATGTAGCGGCCGCGATATGGCGGCAGCGGCCGAACCGTTTTAAGGGGCGCTCCGGGGCACACCAACAAGAACGCCCCGGAGGACACCACGATGACACCGAACGGGGGCGGCGGGCACGATCTCACCCGCCGCCAATGGAAGATGACGCTGCTCGCAAGCCTCGGCGGCGGGCTCGAATACTACGATTTCATCGTCTACGGGATCTTCGCCAAGGATATCGCCGCGGCGTTCTTCCCGGCGACCGATCCGGTGGTGGCGCTCACGCTGTCGCTGGCGGTGTTCGCGGTCGGCTACCTCGCCCGGCCCCTCGGCGGGCTGGTGCTGAGCCATTTCGGCGACCGCTACGGCCGCAAGACGGTGTTCGTGGTCACCGTCTTCACCATGTCGGCCTGCACCCTCGCCATGGGTTTGGTGCCCTCCTACGCCGCCTGGGGCGTGTGGGCGACCCTGCTCCTCGTGACCTTGCGCTTCGTGCAGGGGCTCTGCATCGGCGGGGAACTCCCCGGCGCCATCACCTTCGTGGTCGAGACCGCCTCGCGCCGCCCGGGGCTCGCCTGCGGCATCGTCTTCTGCCTCGTCAACGGCGGCGTGCTGCTCGCGGCTCTGGTCAACCTCGCCCTGCAATCGGTCCTGCCGCCGGCCGTCATGGCCGAATCCGGCTGGCGCCTCGCCTTCCTGTTCGGCGGCGTGGTCGGGCTGGTGAGCTTCTGGCTGCGGCGCTCCCTGGAAGAGACGCCCGAGTTCCTGCGCCTCCAGCATCGCGCCGCCCGCAGCCCGGTCGGAGAGGTACTGCGCGACCATCGCGGCCGGGTGCTCGTCGGCGTCGGCATCGTGGCGCTCACGGCGGGCTTCAACGGCATCCTGTTCGCCCACATGCCGGCCTACCTGATCCAGGTGCTCAAATATCCCCCGAAGACCGTGGCGGTGGCGATGAACGTCGCGCTCTTCGCCATGTCGGCCTCGCTGCTCGCCGCCTCGTTCTTCGCCGACCGGGTGGCGCCGCGGCGCCTGATGCAGGCCTCTGCGCTGATCGTCCTGATCGGCGTGATTCCCGCCTACCAGGTCCTGGCGCGGGGCGATGCCAACCTGTTCCTGGTGCTGCCGCTCCTCACCATGGCGGTGGCCGGCGCCAACGGCAGTTTCGCCTACCTGCTGGCCGGGCTGTTTCCGACCCGGGTGCGGTTCAGCGGCGTCGCGCTCTCGCTCAATATCGGCTTCACGCTGCTCAGCGGCCTCGGGCCGCTCGCCGCCAACGCGCTGATCGGCGCCACCGGCTGGACGGCGGCGCCGGCCCTGATCATCGCCGGGTCGGCGCTGATCGGGCTTCTGGTCGCGAGCCGCCTCTCCGACCGGCCCGACACGCTCGCCGAGGCGGCGGTCTCCGGCTGACCCCGTCGATCCCGGGCGCGCCGTTCAGGCCGAGTCCGGGGATTTGCGGGCGAGCCAGGCGCCCCAGAACAGGCTCGAGAAGAACCGCAGGGGCGGCGCGAAGCCGCCCTCGCGCAGGAGATCGGCGACCGCCTCCTCCGACGGGGGCGGGTCCGCCCCCTGCAGGATCCTGGCGCGCTTGGCCTCGACCTCCGCGGGCCCGGCGCCCTGCTGGCGCCAGCGCTCGCCCCAGGCGGCGAGCAGCATCGGCTCGCTCGCATAGGCCCGGTAATTGCCCGCGAGGATCAGCGGCGCGCCGGGGCGCAGGCGCCGGGCGATGTCCCGCAGGATCGCCCGCTTGGCCGCGTCGCCGGGCAGATGATGGAGCACCCCGATCAGGGTCGCGGCGTCGAACGCGTCCCCGTCCGGCAGGTCGGCGACGGTCCCGCGCACCACCTCCGTCCGCGCCGCCAAGCCGGTCTCCGCCAGCCGGGCGACGGCGAGCGCCAGCATCGGCTCGGACGGATCGACCGCGACGAAGCGCCAGCCCGGCTCCAGGGCCGCCGCCGTGACGATCTCCGTCGCTCCGCCGCCGGCCCCCGCCACCAGGATCCGCGCCTCGCGGCCGGTGCCGAGGGCGGCCGCCAGCATGCAGGCGGAGAGTTCGTGGCAGGCCTCGTAGCCGGCGAGCGCGATGCGGCTCTGCTGCCGGTATTCCCCGGCGCGGGAGGCGTCGAATTTCTGGGCGGAGTCGGGCGCGGTGCTCACGGGCAGGCTCCGGTCGTGGCACGGGGCCGCAAGCTGGACCCGACCGGGACCGGTGCGCAAGGCGGCGCCCCCAATGAGCGCCGAGCCCGGTTGGCCGTAGCCTCAGCCCTCGGGATGCCGCTCGCGCCAGCGCGGGCCGGGGCCGCGCATGTAGTGCAGCTCGGGGCGGTAGGGGTCCATGAACTCCGCGACGAGATCCCGCCAGTGCTGGGCGAGGCGTCCGACGAAGGCCATCAGCATGGAACCGTCCTCCTGCGCGCGAGCGATTCGCTGTCGGTCCAGGCGAGGATCGTGCCGGCCGTTCGTTGCGAAACCCTTGACGGCGACGCTGGTCGGACGCTTTGGCGAGAGTGCGACGGCGGTGGGGAGGTCTCAGGGCAGGATTCCGGCGAGCTTCAGCCCGCCCGCGGCGATCACCGCCAGCACCACGCCCCAGAGATCGAGGGGCATCGCCGCCCACCAGGCGGTGCTCTCGGCCCGCTTCAGCGGCGCGTCCGGCGCCCGTGCGACGTCCTGCATGGCCTATCTCCCTTCGGTCGTGTGCGTCCTCCGGGCGTTCGTCTGATGCGACCGTCCCTGCCTCAATCTACAGCATGCTGCCGACGGGAATAGCGGACCGGATCGGAATTGGCCGGGGACCGGCGCTCAAAGAGGTGCCGCCCCTGAAGTTTGCCCATGCTCCGTGCAGACGGCGCTGGCTCGGGGCCGGCACGGGCGGTCCGGAATCCGCATCCTCGCGGTCTCGGACGGACCGATGGGGCCCATGCGCGGGGCACGCGCGCCGCACCGGCAACAAAAAAGGGAGGGCCCCTGGAGGCCCTCCCGATCGTTGCGTTCAGCGTCCGAGAAAAATGGAGGCCAGTCGCTGGAACAGACCCTGCGGCGGAGGCGGCG
>NZ_JTHF01000079.1 GCF_001043895.1 Methylobacterium indicum | reverse complement strand
ATCGGCGGCGGCATCGGCTTCGGCTTAGGGCTGGCCAATGGTCTGTCGCGCCTGTCGGACCGGCTCACCGACACCACCGTGCAGATGATCCGCAACATCCCGCACCTGTCGCTGATCCCGCTCGTCATCCTGTGGTTCGGCATCGGCGAGGAGGCCAAGCTCTTCCTGGTGGCGCTCGGCGTGTTCTTCCCGATCTACGCCAACACGCTGCACGGCATCCGCTCGGTCGATCCGCAGCTGGTCGAGATGGGCCGGATCTACGGCATGTCGAAGCCCGAGCTGTTCTGGCGCGTGGTGCTGCCCGGCGCCCTACCGTCGGTCTTCGTCGGCCTGCGCTACGCGCTCGGCATCATGTGGCTGACCCTCATCGTCGCCGAGACGATCTCGGCCTCGTCGGGGCTGGGCTACATGGCGATGCAGGCGCGCGAGTTCATGCTGGTCGACGTCGTGGTGCTGGCGATCCTGATCTACGCGCTGCTCGGCAAGGTCGCCGACCTCGCGACCCGCCGGCTCGAGCGCGCCTGCCTCGCCTGGAACCCCGCCTACCGCGCCGCCTGACCCCCATTCGCGCCCAGGATCACCCCCATGTTCGCCAGCACCCTGCGCCGGTTCGAGGGCGCTCCCGCCGCCCGCACGGCCCTGCGCCGCGAGGCCGTCGACCGCGAGATCGCCCGCGACCGGAGCACGGCCGGCCTCGGCCTGACCCTGCGCGGCCTGTCCAAGAGCTTCGACGGCGGCAGGCCGGTCATCGACGGGCTCGACCTGCACATCCCGGCCGGCCAGTTCGTCGCCGTGGTCGGGCGCTCGGGCTGCGGCAAGTCCACCCTGCTGCGCCTGATCCTCGGCCTCGACGCGCCGAGCGCCGGCCGCGTCGCGGTGGAAGGCGGGGACACCCCGCGCCGGATCATGTTCCAGGAGCCGCGCCTCCTGCCCTGGGCGAGCGTCCTCGACAACGTCGCGGTCGGCCTGCGCGGCGGCACGGCGGCGGAGCGCCGGGCCCGCGCCGCCTCGGCGCTCAAGGAGGTCGGCCTCGCCGAGAAGGCGGAGCAATGGCCCGCCACCCTCTCGGGCGGCCAGCGCCAGCGGGTGGCGCTCGCCCGCGCCCTCGTCAGCCGGCCGGGGCTTCTCGCCCTCGACGAGCCGCTGGGCGCCCTCGACGCGCTGACCCGCATCGACATGCAGGCGATGATCGAGCGGATCTGGCGCGCGCAAGGGTTCACGGCGCTCCTCGTCACCCACGACGTCGCCGAGGCGGTGGCGCTCGCCGACCGCATCCTCGTCGTCGAATCCGGCCGCATCGCCCTCGACGTGCCCGTCACGGTCTCCCGCCCGCGCCGGCGCGGCGACCCGGACCTGGCGGCCCTGGAGGGGCGCATCCTCGATCACCTGCTGGATGGGCGGGGCTGACGGATCGTTCATCGAACAATCCGACGAGATGCCAGCTTCGCCCCACCCGCAACCTCATCCTGAGGTGCGAACGAAGTGAGCCTCGAAGGAGGGCTCCGGAAGCCACTGTGCTTCCTGGAGACCTCCTTCGAGGTCAGTCGATGTTCAATCGACCGACACCTCAGGATGAGGTTGCGGGTTGGAAAACTCGATCACTGCCGCCGAACAGGCGCACTCTCATTCCCCGGAGTTCCCCCATGACCGGCCAGACCGACGTCCTCTGGTTCCTGCCCACCCACGGCGACGGCCGCTATCTCGGCGCCCAGGAAGGCGCGCGGGCCGTCACCCTGCCCTACCTGCGCCAGATCGCCCAGGCCGCGGACGAGCTCGGCTATTTCGGCGTGCTGCTGCCGACCGGGCGCTCCTGCGAGGATTCCTGGGTCGTCGCCTCGGCGCTGGCGCCGCTGACGCAGCGCCTGCGCTTCCTGGTGGCGGTGCGGCCCGGCCTGCAACTGCCCTCGACCGCCGCCCGCATGGCCGCGACCCTCGACCGGATCTCGGACGGGCGGCTCCTCATCAACGTGGTGACGGGCGGCGATCCGGTGGAGCTGCGCGGCGACGGCGTGTTCCTGTCCCACGACGAGCGCTACGCCGTGACCGACGAATTCCTGCGTGTCTGGCGCGGGCTCCTCTCCGGCGAGACCGTGACCTACCGGGGCGAACACCTGCAGGTGGAGGAGGGCCGGCTGATCTTCCCGCCGGTCCAGAAGCCCTACCCGCCGCTCTATTTCGGCGGCTCGTCGCCGGCCGGGATCGAGGTCGCGGCCGAGCATTGCGACGTCTATCTGACCTGGGGCGAGCCCCCGGCCGGGGTGGCGGAGAAGATCGCCCGGGCCCGCGAGGCGGCCGACAAGCGCGGAAAAACCTTCTCGTACGGCATCCGCCTGCACGTCATCGTGCGCGAGACCGAATCCGCGGCCTGGGAGGCGGCCGAATCGCTGATCTCGCGCCTCGACGACGCCACCATCGCCAAGGCGCAGGCGACCCTGGCGCGCCAGGATTCCGTCGGCCAGAGCCGGATGATGCAGCTCCATGGCGGCCGGCGCGACAAGCTGGTGGTGTCGCCGAACCTCTGGGCCGGCGTCGGCCTGGTGCGGGGCGGGGCCGGCACCGCGCTGGTCGGCTCGCCCGATCAGGTCGCCGACCGGATGAAGGAATACATCGATCTGGGCATCGACCGCTTCATCCTCTCCGGCTACCCGCACCTGGAGGAGGCCTACCGCTTCGCCGAGCTGGTCTTCCCCAAGCTCCCCTTGCGCGGCACCACCGGCCGGGCGGCGACGAACGCCCGCAACGACGGCCCGTTCGGCGAGGTGATCGCCAACGACATCGTGCCGGGGCGGAGCGTGTCGGCGCATTGAGGGATGGCGCACGCCCCGCCCGGGGCGGGCCGCCGCGACCGGCGGGCGCAGCCGCCGGCCCCTACGCGCCGCGCACCCGGATCGCCTCGCGGTAGACCGCGGCGGAGCGCAGGATGTGGCGGCCGAGGATCGCCAGCAGGGCCTCCGCCTCGCCCGCCGCGAAATGCCCGATCATCGCCGCGTGCTCGGCAAACGAGGTGTCCTGCTCGTGCAGGCGCGGCACCGAGAGATGGGCGCGCAGGGCCGCCACCTGCCAGGCGATGGATTCGTAGGCCTTCGCCAGGTAGGCGTTGCCGCAATGATGGAAGAAGCTGGCGTGGAAGACGGTGTCGGCGCGGGCATAGGCGCGGCCGTCGCCGCTCCGGCGCGCCTGCTCCATCGCCCCTTGCGCCGCCCGCAGGCCGGCGAGCGCCGCCTCCGGGGCGACCGCGAGGCCGAGCCGGACCGCCTCGCTCTCGAGCATCAGCCGGAACGCCGCGAGCTGGTCGACGTCGTCGGGCGAGGGATCGAACACGAACGTGCCCTTCTTCGGCACGATCACCACCAGCCCCTGCGCCTGGAGCCGCGTCAGGGCCTCGCGCATCGGGGTACGGCTCACCCCCATGGCGAGGCCGACCCCATCCTCCGGCAGGGCCTGGCCGAAGGCGAGTTCCGCATTCACGATGGCGTCGCGGATCCGCTCCTCGACGGCGGCGGAGAGCGACTTCGGAACCGTGAGATCGAGCTGGATCGGGGGCATGCCGGCTTATCGCACAGCCCCGTCCCATCCGCGACCGATCCTTCTATTGTATCCAAGGTACAATATGCTTGATCGACGCAGCCGATTGCTGCACGGTCCGGCGCAACGATCGGATCGCCGGGAGGGCGTCATGGAAGGAAGCATCGCGGCTCGTCCGCTCCGGGCGGGCCTGCCGGATACGCTGGTGCGGGCCCTGACCGACCTCCTCGGCGAGCGCTTCACCCGGAGCCTGCCCGAGCGCGAGCATCACGGACGCGACGAGTCCTACCACCCGACATGCCCGCCCGAGGCGGTGTGCTACGCCCTCTCGACCGACGAGGTATCGGGCATCGTGCGCGCCTGCGCCGGCCACCGGGTCCCGGTGATCCCGTTCGGCGGCGGCACCTCGCTGGAGGGCCACGTCGCGGCGTTGCAGGGCGGCGTCTGCCTCGATCTGAGCCGCATGACCCGCATCGTTGCGGTGCGGGCCGACGACCTCGACGCGACGGTGGAGGCCGGGGTCACCCGCCAGCAGCTCAACGCGCACCTGCGCGACACCGGCCTGTTCTTTCCCGTCGATCCCGGCGGCGAGAGCACGCTCGGCGGCATGGCGGCGACCCGGGCGTCGGGCACCAACGCGGTGCGCTACGGCACGATGAAGGACAACGTCGTGTCCCTCACCGCCGTGATGGCGGACGGCACGGTGATCCGCACCGGCTCGCGGGCGCGCAAATCCTCGGCCGGCTACGACCTGACCCGGCTGCTGGTCGGCTCGGAGGGCACGCTCGGCATCGTCACCGAACTGACGGTGCGGCTCCACGGCATCCCGGAGGCGGTCGCGGCCTCCGTCTGCGCCTTTCCGAGCGTCGAGGCGGCGGTGGCCACCGTGGTCGAGATCGTCCAGTGCGGCGTGCCGATCGCCCGGGTCGAGCTTCTCGATCCCGTCACCATCGCGGCGGTGAACCGCCACTCGGGGACCGCGCTCGCCGAGATGCCGACCCTGTTCATGGAGTTCCACGGGACGCAGGCCGGGACCGCCGAGCAGATGGCGCTGGTGGGCGCGCTCGCCGAAGGGAACGGCGCGCTCGGCTTCGAGACCGCCGCCGATGCCGACGCCCGGGCCCGGCTGTGGCGGGCGCGGCACGACGTGCACTACGCGGTCCAGGCCCTGCGCCCCAACGGCCGGGTCTGGAGCACCGACGTCTGCGTGCCGATCGCCAGCCTGCCGCGCTGCCTCGCCGAGACCCGGGCGGACATCGCCGGCGCCTCGTTCCCGATCACCACGGTCGGCCATGTCGGCGACGGCAATTTCCATCTCGGCCTGATCGTCGATCCGTCGAGCGAGGCGGAACTGGCGGAAGCCGCCGCGATCAACGACCGGCTGGTGCGCCGCGCCATCGCGATGGAGGGCACCTGCACCGGCGAGCACGGCATCGGCTCGGGCAAGATCAAGTTCATGGAGCTGGAGCACGGGGCGGCGATCGGGGTGATGCGGGCGATCAAGCGGGCGCTCGACCCCCTCGGCATCCTCAATCCAGGCAAGGTCCTGCCGGGCGAGGCGGACTGAACGCCGACGCCCGCGCGAGCCGCGACACAACAATCACCACAACAAACGAAGGGGAAACGCCCGATGACACCCGCCGTCGCCTCACCGCCCTCGGAGACCGAGGCCGCCGTCGCCACCGCCCGGCGCCGCCTGGTGCCGTTCCTGGTGCTGATGTACCTGCTCGCCTATCTCGACCGCGCCAACGTGGCGTATGCCAAGCAGGCGCTCCAGCTCTCGACCGGGATCACGGAGGCGGCCTTCGCCTTCGCGGCCGGCATCTTCTTCGTCGGCTACGCGGTGTTCGAATTGCCGAGCAACCTGATCCTGCACCGGGTTGGGGCGCGGGTCTGGCTGTCGCGCATCATGGTGACCTGGGGGCTGCTCGCCGCCGCCATGGCCTTCGTGCACGGCGATACCTCGTTCGCGGTGCTGCGGGTGCTGCTCGGCATCGCCGAGGCCGGCTTCTTCCCGGGCGTGCTGCTCTACCTGACCTACTGGTTCCCGGCCAAGGAGCGGGCCCAGATCCTCGGCCTGTTCTACCTGAGCCAGCCGCTCTGCTTCATCCTCGGCGGGCCAATCTCGGGGCTCCTCCTCGACATGCACGGCGCCTTCGGCCTGGAGGGCTGGCAGCTGATGTTCCTGGTCGAGGGCCTGGCCGCCTCGCTCGTCGGCGTGTGGGCCTATGTCTACCTCACCGACCGACCCCGCGACGCCGCCTGGATGCCGGCCCGCCAGCAGGCGGCCCTGGAAGCCGCGATCGCCACCGAGAACGCCGCCAAGTCGGCGCACGGCGCGGTCCATCTCGGGGCGATCTTCCGCAACCCGCTGCTGGCGCATTTCGCGCTCACCTACTTCTCGATCGCGATCTGCGGCTACGGCATCGCCTTCTACCTGCCGGCACAGGTGAGCGCGCTGCTCGGCACCAAGATCGGCCTCGGCGTGACCCTCGTCACCAGCATCCCGTGGCTCTGCGCCTTCGCGGTCAGCGCGTTCTGGCCGGGCCTCGCCCAGCGCAGCGGGCGCCGGCGGACCTTCGCGGTCGTCTCGCTCCTCTGCGCCGGCCTCGGCATGATCGCGTCCGGCTACCTGCCGCCGCTCGTCGCCGTGCTGGCGCTCTGCGTCTCGGTCGCCGGGCTGATCAGCGCCCAGCCGATCTTCTGGACCTTCCCGATGGGCTATTTCGGCGGCTTCGCGGCGGCCGGCGGCATCGCGGTCATCAACGCGATCGGCAACCTCGGCGGCTTCGTGGCGCCGAACCTGAAGGTCGCGGCGGAAGGCTGGGCCGGCACCGGCCTCGCCGGCCTGTGGGTGATCGGCGGCGGTGCGCTCCTCGCCTCCCTCCTCGTCGCGCTGATCCCGGCCCGGGCCGAGCTCAAGGACGATGCCCGCACCGATGCCGTCTCCTCCAAGGGGGCGCTGGCATGACGGCGCAAAACAGCCCCGCCGCCCGGCTGCGCGCCGGGATGGCGCAGGGCATCGTCATGGCGCCGGGCGCGGCGGATGCCCTGACGGCCCGCCTCGTCGAGCGGGCCGGCTTCCCGGCGGTCTACATGACGGGGTTCGGCGCCACGGCCGCCCGGCTCGGCCTGCCCGATCTCGGCCTGATGTCGCAGACCGAGATGACCGAGCATGCCCGGATCATGACCCGGGCGGTGACCATCCCGGTCGTCGCCGACGCCGATACCGGCTATGGCGGGCCGGCCAACATCCACCGCACGGTGCGCGAGCACGTCCAGGCCGGGGTGGCGGCGATCCACCTGGAGGACCAGGTGGCCCCGAAGCGCTGCGGCCAGCTCGCCGGCATCCGCCTCGTCGATGCCGAGGAGAACGCCCGGCGGCTCGCCTGCGCCCTCGAGGCGCGGGGCGAGGACGACCTCCTGATCATCGGCCGCACCGACGCGCTGCCGGCGATGGGCCTCGACGAGGCGGTCCGCCGGGCCGCCCTCTACGCGCAGGCGGGGGTGGACCTCGTCTTCGTCGACGGGGTCAAGCGCGTCGCCGAGGTCGAGGCGATCGCCCGCGCCGTGCCGGGGCCGAAGGTGGTATCGATCGTCGACGGCACCGAGGCGGTGGCGCTGACGGCCGCCGACCTCCAGGCGATGGGCTTCAGCCTCGCCTTCTACGCGCTGAGCGCCCTGTTCTCCGCCGTACGGGCGATGGAGGAGACCCTGGCGGCGCTCCGGCGCGACGGCACGCCGAGCGGTCGCGCCGACGCCATGACGAGCTACGGCGCCTTCGCCGACCTGGTCGATCTCGCCGGGCACCAGGCGCGGGCGGACCGGTTCGGGGGATGAAGGAGGGGCGGGCACATCCCTGCCTCCTGCTTACCCGCCGTCGAGAAGCTCTCTCCCCAGTCCCGGACCATGGAAGCGCCAGCGGAAGGAGATCCGGGACTGGCGGGAGACAAGCGGTCAACGACGATCCCGTCCGGTGCGGCACGCGGACGACCCGCCCCCTCACCGGAAATCCCGGCTCCCCACCCGCAGCGGCCGTGCCGCGCCCCGCGCATCGCCACCGCCGCGCCGCGCCTCGTCGCCCCGCCCGCCATCGACCGCCAGGGGCTCGCCCGGCGCGTCCTCGGCCACGCGGGCGAGCAGGTCCGAGCGGTCGATCAGGTGCTCGGCGACGAGGTGGATCACCTCGCCCTCGCGCTGCACCCGGCCGCGGGCGGCCATCAGGCCGGTTTGGAGGATCAGGGTGCGCTGGCGGGTGAACAGGGATGGCCAGATCACCAGGTTGGCGGTGTCGGTCTCGTCCTCCAGCGTGATGAACATCACCCCCTTGGCCGAGCCCGGCTTCTGGCGCACCAGCACCAGCCCGGCCACCGTCACCCGGGCGCCGTCGCGCAGCCGGCGGAGCGCCGCGCAGGCCGAGACGCCGTCGCGCGCGAGATCCCCCCGCAGGAAGGCGAGCGGGTGGCGGCCGAGGCTCAAGCCCGACGCCCGGTAATCCGCCACCACGGCGGCCCCCTCCCCCAAGGGCGTCAAGCGCACCGGCGGCTCGGCGAGTTCGGGGAGGGGCGCGGCCTCGCGCCGGTCGGCCGCCGCGAAGAGCGGCAGCGGCTCGGGCGCGAGCCCGCGGATCGCCCACAGGGCGGCGCGGCGATCGAGGCCGAGGCCCGCGAAGGCGTCCGCCGCGGCCAGGCTCCGCAGGCCCTTCAGCGACAGACCGGCCCGGCGCCACAGGTCCTCGACCGAGCGAAACAGGTCGGCCTCCCGCACGGTGGCGAGCCGGGCGCCGTCCTGGTTCCCCAGGCCCCGCACCAGCCGCAGACCCAGCCGCACCGCCAGCCTCCCCTCCCCGGCCGGCTCCAGGGTGCAGTCCCAGCGCGAGGCGTTGACGTCGATCGGCCGGACCTCGACGTCGTGGGCGCGCGCGTCGCGCACGATCTGGGCCGGGGCGTAGAATCCCATCGGCTGGGCGTTGAGGAGCGCGCAAGCGAACACGTCGGGGTGCCGGCACTTCAGCCAGGACGAGGCGTAGGCGACGAGGGCGAAGGAGGCGGCGTGGCTCTCCGGGAAGCCGTAGGAGCCGAAGCCCTCGAGCTGGCGGTAGGTGCGGGCGGCGAAATCCGGGTCGTAGCCGTTGGCGATCATCCCGCCGACGAGCTTCTCCTCGTAGAGATTGATCGTGCCGTCGCCCTTGAAGGTGCCCATGGCGCGGCGCAGGCCGTCGGCCTCGGCGGGACTGAAGCCGGCGGCGACGATCGCGACCTGCATCGCCTGCTCCTGGAACAAAGGCACGCCGAGGGTGCGCCCGAGCACGCTCTCCAGTTCTCTGGTCGGATAGGTGACCGGGTCGATCCCGCGGCGGCGGCGCAGATAGGGATGGACCATGTCGCCCTGGATCGGGCCCGGCCGCACGATCGCGACCTCGATGGTGAGGTCGTAGAGGTTTTTTGGCTGCATCCGCGGCAGCATCGCCATCTGGGCCCGGCTCTCGATCTGGAACACCCCGATCGTGTCGGCCTTCTGGATCATTGCGTAGGTGGGCTCGTCGTCCGGCGGAATGTCGGCGATCTCCCGCGGCGGGTTCGTCTCGGGCCGGTGCTCGGCGAGCAGCGTGAAGGCCCGGCGCAGGCAGCCGAGCATGCCGAGGCCAAGCACGTCGACCTTCATGAAGCGCAGGGTCTCGATGTCGTCCTTGTCCCACTCGATGATCTGGCGGTTCTCCATCCGGGCCGGGACCACCGGGCAGAGGTCGTCGAGCCGGTCGAGGGTGAGGACGAAGCCGCCCGGATGCTGGCCGAAATGGCGCGGCGTGCCGATCAGCGCCCGGGCGATCTCCAGGGTCAGCCGCAAGGCGCGCTGCGAGAGGTCGAGGCCGAGCGCCTTGGCCTCCCGCTCGCCGACGCCGTCGCGCGACCAGCCCCAGACCAGACGGGCGAGGGCCCCGGTGACGTCCTCGGGCACGCCCAGCACCTTGCCGACCTCCCGCACCGCGCCGCGGGCCCCGTAGCGGATCACCGTGGCGGTGAGCGCGGCGCGCGCGCGGCCATAGGTGGCGTAGATCCACTGGATCACCTCCTCCCGGCGCTCGTGCTCGAAATCGACGTCGATGTCGGGGGGCTCGTCGCGGGTCACGTTGATGAAGCGGGCGAAGAGCAGGCCCTGCGCCACCGGATCGATCGCCGTGATGCCGAGGCAGTAGCAGATCGCCGAATTCGCCGCCGAGCCGCGGCCCTGGCACAGGATGCCCTGGGAGCGGGCATAGCGGACGATCGCCTCGACGGTGAGGAAGTACGGCGCGTACCCCTTGAAGTCGACGAGATCGAGCTCGTCCGCGAGCTGCTTGCGGACCGCCTCCGGCACCCCGGCCGGAAAGCGCTTCGCCGCCCCCTCCCAGGTCATTGCGGCCAGCCGCACCTGGGCCGGCCGGCCGTCCTCCCCCGCCTCGTCCGGGTAGGTGTAGGTCAGCTCGTCGAGGGAGAAGCGGCAGGCTTCGGCGATGGCCACGGCCCGGGCCAGCGCCTCCGGGTGGCGGGTGAACAGGCGGGCGGTCTCGGAGGGCTCGTGCAGGTGGCGCCCGGCATGGCGTTCGCGGGCAAAGCCCGCCGCCTCGATCGTGGTCTTCAGGCGGATGCAGGTGACCACGTCCTGCATCATCCGTCGCTCCGGGACATGGTAGAGCACGTCGCCGAGGACGACGGTCGGGACCCGCGCCGCCCGGGCGAGACCGGCGATGTCGGAGAGCCGCAAGTGGTCGTTGACGCCGAAGCGGCGCGACAGGCCGCAGGAGAGATTCTTCCCGAAGATCTCCTTCAAGAGGCGCAGGCGCTCGGTCAGGGCGTCGTCGGCACGGTCGGCGGGCAGTACCGCGAGCAGCCCTTCGCTCCACTCCGCCACGTCGCCAGTTGTCAGGTGGCAACCGCCACGGGGCGCGCGCTCCCGGGATCGGCCGAGGGTGAGGAGGCGGCAGAGCCGGCCATAGGCCGCCCGATCGGTCGGGTAGACGAGCAGGCTCCAGCCTTCCGCCAGGTCGAGCCGGCAGCCGACGATCAGGCGGCAGCCGGTGGTACGCGCCGCCGCATGCGCCCGCACCATGCCGGCCAGCGAGTTGCGGTCGGTGACGGCGAGCGCCCGGATGCCCAGGAGGGCGGCCGTGGCAAAAAGCTCCTCGGGCGAGGAGGCGCCGCGCAGGAACGAGTAGTGGGTGGTGACCTGGAGCTCGATGCTCATCGGGGGCGCGACCGACTGCCGACGACGGCACCGTCGGCACGTTCCGTCCCACCCGCGACCTCATCCCGAGGTGCGACCGTCGGGGAGCCTCGAAGGAGGGCTCCAGATGTCGCGGTGATCCCTGGAGCCCTCCTTCGAGGCTCCCTCCGGTCGCACCTCAGGATGAGGTCGTGGACGGGACGAGATCCGATCCGATCGAGCAGGCTCCGAGCGACCGGTCGCATCACGCCTCCCCCAGCCCGTGCAGCCACCAGCGCGCGCCCTCCCGGGTCAGGCAATCGCGAAACAGCCAGTAGCGGGCGCCGGTCTCGTCCTCGACCCGGTAATAGTCGCGGGTGGCCGCGACCTCGTCCTCGGCGAGCCACCACTCGCCGAAGATGCGCTCCGGCCCGTCGGCCCGCGCCACCCGGCGGCGGGTGCCGCGCCAGGTGAAGGCGGTGGGCGGCGCGTCGGGGAGCGCGGCCAGGACCGCCACCGGCTCCGGCACGGGCAGCAGCCGGCCGGGCCGCGGCAGGTCGGCGGGCCAGGTGACGCCGGTGGCCGGGCTCAACGGGGCGACCCGGCGCACCGCCCGCTCGGGCCACTCGCTCTCGACCGGGCTGCGGCGAAACACCCGGCCGGGCCCGAGGCGCAGCACCAGCCGGTCGACGAGCTCCGCCATCGCGTCGGGGTCGGGCTCCTCGCCGGGGGCGGCGAGTTGGCGCGCGCCCAGGCGCTCGACGCGGGGCGCCGAGAGCCGCGCCTCGTCGAGGCCGTGGCCGGGATCGATCTGCGGCAGACGCTCGGTCAGCAGGCGGGCGAGGTGGGCGGGATCGCGGCTCGGCCGGGCGGTGCCGACGCTGACCGCCTGGTCGAGGCCGTCGACGCGGCGAAACACCAGGTCGAGCCGGCGTGCCCCGAGCCCGTGCCGGGCGAGCGCCTCGGCCAGCATCGCGCAGAGCCGCCCGGCCACCCGGGCCAGGGTCTCGGGCGCGCCGATCGGCTCCGGGAAGGCGAGGCGCACGGCGTGCTCGGCCGGGGGCGCGAGATAGGCGAGCGGCTCGGGGGCATAGCCGAGGGCCTGGTCGAGGCGGCGGCCGGGCTCCTCGCCGAAGCGCAGACGCAGCGGGCCGCGCGGCTGGTCGACGAGATGGGCGACCCGGGTGAGGCCGAGCTGGGCCAGGCCCGACACCGTGTCGGGCGCGAGGCGCAGGGCCCAGAGCGGCAGGTCGAGGAGGTGGGGGCGCTGCCCGGCCGGCGGCAGCACGGTCTCGGGATGCAGGCAGCGGGCGGCGGCCCAGGCAGCACCCGGCGTGTCGGCGAGCGCGACCCGCACCCGGTAGCCGGCCCGGGCGAGGCGCCGCCGCAGGGTGGCGAGCAACGCCGCCTCCCCGCCCTGCAGGTGGGCGGCACCCGCGACATCGATCCAGATCCCGTCCGGCGGGTCGGGGGCGACGAGGGGAGCGTAGATCAGGCACCAGGCCGCGAGGCGGGTCAGCGCCGCGGCATCCTCCTCGGGGTCGGCGGCGATCACCGCGAGGCCCGGCACCATCGCCTGCGCCTGGGCCAGAGCGAGGCCGGGGCGCAGGCCCGCCGCCCGGGCGGCGCGGTCGACGGCGGTGAGCACCCGGCGCGGGCCGTCCTGGCCGGCGGCCACCACGGGCTCATCCGGCGGCGGCCCGCCGTGCCGGCGCCGCCAGCGGTCGGTCGGCCAGCTCGGGAGGAAGACGCAGACGACCCTTCGCATCGGGAGCCTCGAGGAGCCAGGTGCGGGGCTCGGCGCCCCGGGCGCGGACGAGCGCCACGGTCCAGCGGGCCCGCGACAGGCCCGGAACGGGAAGAGCGGGAGAGGGCGCCGCGGTGACGCCCCAGCGGGTGGCGGCGGCGTTGGGCTCGGGCACGGCGGCGCCCCAGCGGCGGATCACCAGGGCGAGGCCTCCGCTGCCCTCGGCGGCGAGCTGGAGCCGGCGCGACGGGGTGAGCCCGAGCCGGGCGACCTCGCCGACCACCGCTGCGAGGCCGCGATGGCGCAACCCCTCCTCCATGGTGGGCAGCACCTCGGTCTCGCGCCGGGTCTCGGCATAGAGCACCCGGTCGGGATGGAGCCCGACCGCGGCGAGGCCGGGGGCGAAGAGGTCGCGGCGGGTGAGGCACCACAGCACCGGGCCGGGGAGCCGGGCCAGGATCGCGGCGACGAACAGGGCCGCGAGCGCCCCCTCCCCGTCCACCGGGCCCGCGGCCAGCACCTCGTGCACCGCGCCGAGGCGCAGGCCCCCGCCCGGCAGATGGGTGTCGATCGGGTCGACGCCGAAGGACAGGACCGGACGTCCCGCCGCCTCGGGCGCCAGCCCGCCGATCTGCTCGCGCAACGCCGCGAGCTGCCGTTCCCGCCCGGCCTGTCGCATCTCATGCCCATCACCGACCGAAACCCGAATATGTTCCTGTTTTGTTCGGTTTCGAGGGGGTGTCAACCGGGGCTGTGGATGGACGGCCTCACCAGCCCCCGGAATCCCGGTCGCCTGTTGACGGCAGCGGGGACAACGGCCTCGGCCCGAGTCGCAAGGCCTTGGACCACAACGCGATCGGTCCGGCCCGGGCTGCGCGCCGGATTCGGGCATAGCCGTGGGACAACCCGCGCCAAGCCGCCAGGATCGCCGCTGAGCTGGATTCGGGGCCGGCAGGTGCCGTACAACTGTCCCCGGGACGGACGGGCCTCCACGGGCCTCCTGGCGGAGAATCCGGGGTTTCGGGCTCGGACCGTGCCGGGGGTGAGAATCGAGGTCGGGCGCGAGCCCGGAATCGGGCCTCGCCGGGGCCTGCCGCGGGCCCCGACCGGCACGCCGACTTGCCTACGGCGAGCCATCCGCGATTCACACAGCTTTCCAAGCTGTTAATCGGGGCCTTGCGCCGAGTAACCTACGGGCCTGCGCAGAGTCGCCTTCCCGGCCCCCCGGATTCCACGCAGACGAGCCTACGCTCCTGCGCCGAGTTGCCTACGCGACCGCGCAGACCTGCCTACGCGAACAGGGGGCAAGCCCTTGAGCGGCAACGAAAAATCGCCACCCCATATAATACCCATATAGCTCTACGGATTCAGACTCTGAATCTAGATTCTGAATCTCTCATAAAAAGGGATTTGGGGATCAGGAGTTAGGGGGTTCCAGGGCTCGATCGGCGGAGAGGCGGATCGCGTTCTCGCCCGGTGGGAGCGCCCTCCCCTCCCGGCTCCGATGTCAGACGTCGGGCCCATCGTTCGACCGGGGCCGAGAGTCCTGAGGCCTGCGGCGGCGAGTCGGAGCCTCGCGATCCCCGAGTCGTCGCCCGACAAAGCCCAGAACAGCCGGCCGCGTTTCCCCGGGGATGAGTCGAGCCGAGGCTTGAGACGCGGGAACCGACCCGCCTCTACGATGGCTGATGATTCGCCGTCCCGATGCGGGACTCTCGCTCGACTCGCCGGGCGTTGCTGGAGGTCGGCAATACTTTGGCGCGACTCACGACTCTGCCGCCCGCGAGGGTTACCGGGATCCTGCGTCGGCCTGCTCGAGCGTAGGCAAGTCGGCGTCGATCCGGTGACGGACCGTAGGCGGGTCTGCGCGCCCGCGATCCTGAAAAAGATGCGGAATCTCAACGGACAAGGCTCCGATTCCGGGGGAAGTGTCGGCGTCCGGGGGCGTAGGCAATTCAGCGCGCCCGCGCACCTCTCCGCTGCGGGCGACGCGTAGGCAACTCGGCGTAGGACGGGCGCGCGTCACAGCGCCCGCCAGAGAGAAGGCGACTGACGATCTGATGTAAATTTGCCGTTTCTATAAATAGATATCTTGAGATTTGCTGTTTCGAGATCGCATAAAAAATAAAAATTCAGTTTATTGCGCTGAAAAATTCTTGATCATCGCGTCGATGAGCGCGCTGATCACGCATGAGGTTACGTATCGAGGCGGAGGGCCGGGCGAGACCCGAACGAGGACTCTGCAGCGTGGCGAGAGACTTGCGCGCCGCTCGCGAAACCGGCGGCGTGGTTTTTTTCTGCATGAGGCATGGCCGGCGGAGATGCGAGACCGGCTGACCGGTGTCACGCCGGACTGGCGCAGCCGCGATCCCGGCGCCGAGTGGTGCTTCGGCGTGCGCGTCCCATGATCGTGCCAACTGGCAACAGGGATGACGATGGTCCGTGCGCCCCCCAGCAGATGGGGCGGCCCGAATACGGAACGGCGCGTCTTCCCGTTCACTCACCGCGCGGCGCGGCCGCTCCTGCCGGGGAACGGATTTTCGCGTTCATTCGACGCGAAGATCGTCCTCCGGCGAGTCCGCTGGCGATCTAACCGGCTACGCCCGGACCGATCCCGTCATCATTCCCGTAATAAAAGGAAATAAATCCTATGAGCGGGCATGACTCGACGCCGACGATCCTACGCTCGCGGCGTGAGGCGTCATGCGCGCCCGACGTCCCGCCCCTCGACGAGACGGCCACGTAGGCAAGTCGGCGGAATCAAGCCCTTGCGCGGGCTCGCCTATTCGCCAGCGCCGCCTTGGGCGGCACCAGGAGGTCCTTCGGATCGGAGGGCAGCAGCTGCATGCCACCGTCGTCGAGGGTCAGGCGCAGACGTGGAAACACCTCGGTGAGGTGGGCGACGTCCTTGCGGAATTCCTGGCGAAAGGACCGGATCGAGCCGTTCTCGCTGCCGAACTGCTTGTAGAGGTTGTCCCAGGTGAGCCGCAGCGGCCGCTCCAGCCGCGAGAGCCGGTAGCCGACCCAAAAAAGCAGGTCGAGCTTGCGCGCCGAGCCGGCGAAGGCCCGGGCGGCCCGGATGTCGACCGGCAGGGCGTGCTGGATCAGGTTGTCGTAGAACTCGCGGTGGAAGGTGATGGTCGAGGACCATAAGAGGCCCTGGTCCGGGTGGTTGTGCAGCGGCAGCCACACGTCCATCTGCCGGAACGGCGGCACGTTGAGGGTCGAGGCGCGGGTGCCGTCCCACAGGCCGATCTGCATCGAGCAGGCGGCGAGCCGGTTGAGCTGCTCCTTGAACTGCTTGAGCGTGCCGCGCTCGCCGCCGGTGACCGGGAAGCCCATGTCGCGGATGAAGCCCGACATGCTCTGCGCCACCTCGACCTTCGGGCTGCGCTGGCGCACGGCTTCCGTGCAGAGATGCAGCAGCAGGAGCCGCGCCTTCGGGCCGTAGGGCAGCCCCTGCATCTCCATCTCGCCGGTCGACGGGTTGATCAGCCGGCCGGCATTGATGGCGAGCGTGTTGCGGCCGTATTCCCGCGAGACGTTGGTGACGCCCTTCGGCTCGCGATACGGCAGGCCGCACAGCGCCAGGACCGAGTGGATGTGCTGGATGTTCTCGGGCGCCGCCGGCTCGTTCTCGATCACCTCGCGCACCATGTCGCGGCGGCGCGCGTTGCGCGGCAGCCGGGCGCGCTCGGCGGCGGCCTCGGCCTTCAGCACCACCAGCTTGTCGCGCGCCTCCGACTCGGCGTCGCGCTTGGCCTGGCTCGCGCGCACGAAGGCGAGCGTCGCCTTGTAGGCGACGCTGCCGCGCGCCTTCTCGACGATCTCGAGGAGGTCGGGATCGCGCACGCCCTCGACCGGTTCGAGGACGGATTGCGGCGGGGTCGTCATCTCCACCAAGGGGCTCCGCAGGCGGATGCGGGCTTTCGGGCGCGCATCGTGACTCTGTTGGGTTGGAGTCCTAACGCGCGAAACCCGACTCGACAGAGTCGAGTCGGGCGAGATTCCGAAGCAGATCGCCAGATTCCTGTGAATCGGTGTGGCTAACCGGAGAGTCTTCGTCGCTCCGGTTCGGAGATAGGACGAACCTTAATCGGTGTCGTCTCGGGTCTTCGACTCGGCGAACGCGGCGTAGAGCTGTGGAAGACTCTGGATCAGGTAGGCGGCGAAGTCCGGTTCGAGGCTGTCGTCGACAGTGAGCTGGGTGCCTTGGCGGCCGCGGTCGATCCGCACCACCGGCCGTCCGCCGAGCGTGGTCCAGACCGCCGGCACCGGCGCCGGCCGCGGTGCCGGCGCGGTGAGCGCCGAAAACAGCCGGGCGAAGCGGTCGTCCGAGGACAGCTCCGAAAAGTCCGGCGTTGCCAGGACGCGGCCGACCACCTCGCCGGCGCCCTCGCGGGCGAGCGCCTCGACGAGGACGGTCCAGCGCGGCCGGCCGGTCTTCGGCGCCGGGCCGATCGCCGTCACGATGTCGACCGGTACCGCCCGGCCGATGCCGATCAGGCGCGAGAGCTGGGTTTTCTCCACCGCGAGCGCCGCCATGATGGTGGCGCGGTCGAAGCCGCGATCCTCGAGCGCGATCGCGAACAGGGCCCGCTCGATATAGCTGAGATCGGCCCGGGCCGAATTCTCCTGGCCCTGCGCGACGACGAGATCCTCGTCGGTGAGCGTCTTGACCACCGCCCGGACCGGGCGGCCGAGCTCGATCGCCGCCCGCAACCGGCGATGGCCGTAGGCGACCTGATAGCGGCCGGCCTCGGACGGATGCGGCCGGACCAGGATCGGCACCTGCTGGCCGCGCTCGCGGATCAGCGCCACGAAGGCGGCATGCTCCTCCGGATCGACCGACAGGCGGTCCTTGACGAAGGAGCCGTCGACGAGGGCGGTGTCGAGTTCGACCACCCGGTCGCCCGACGCCACCATGGCGCGGGCCTCCGCCGCCGCGCTGGCGATGCGCCCGAGGCTGCGCCCCATGGCGCCGACGGCGCCGGAGCGCACCAGCTGGCGGGGTGCCTCGGTGGCGGGATCGGTGGCCGGGGCCTCGACCGGGTTGCCAGTTGGCAACTCGGCCGGCGGCGTCTCGCGGTCGAGGGAGCGGGCGCCGAGGGCGGCGCGCAGGGCGTCCTTGCGCTTCATGCCGGCACGCGTCCCCAGGCGCGGTGCATCAGGCCTTCGATCTCGCCGTTGACCCCGTCGAGCGCCTCGATCGCCCGGTCGTAGGTGGCGCGGGTGAAGCTCTCGCGGCCGATCTCGTAGAGGGTCTGCTTGGACAGACCGGCATCCGACACGGCGGTCGATTTGAGCATCAGATGGGTGAGCACCCGCTCGCGGAAGAGCGAGCGCATGAAGCCGACCATCTGGGTCTGCGGCGCGTCGGAGGGTTCGTAGCGCGTCACGACGTAGCGCAAGAAGTCGTAGTCGAGATCGGCCCCGGCCTCCTGCACCACACCCAGGAGGTCGGAGGCCATCAAGAGGAACTGGCACATCGACATCACGTCGAGCATCTGCGGGTGCACCGTCACCAGCATCGCGGTGGCGGCGCAAAGCGCGCCGAGCGTCAGGAAGCCGAGCTGCGGCGGGCAGTCGAGAATCATCACGTCGTAATCGTCGGCGACGCTCCCGAGCGCCGTGGCGATGCGGCCGAAGAACGGCTCGGCATTGCGGTCGGCCAGAACCCGCGGGGTGTCGTGCTCGAACTCCATCAGTTCGAGGTTGCCGGGCACGAGGTCGAGGCCCGGGAAGTAGGTTTTTCGTACGACCTCGGCGAGCGGCTTCTGCTCGTCGTCGTGGCGGATCGCGGCATAGAGCGTCTGGTTCGGGCCGACGTCGAATTCCGGCTGGTAGCCGTGGAGGGCGGTCAGCGAGGCCTGCGGGTCGAGGTCGACCGCGAGCACCCGGTAGCCGCGCAGAGCCAGGTACTGGGCGAGGTGAGCCGCCGTGGTTGTCTTGCCCGATCCGCCCTTGAAGTTCACGACGGCCAGCACCTGGCAATGCTCGGCGCCCGAGCGGTGAGGCACGTAGCGCTTCGATTTCGGCCCGTCGTCGAGGAGCTGGCGCAGCTCGTTGATCTGGCCGAGCGTGTAGGAGCGGCGCCCGCCCGGGCCGATCTCCGGCTGAGGACCCTTGCTGGCGAGCGAGAGCTGGCGCAGGTAGCCGTCCGCAACCCCGATCAGCTTCGCCGCCTCGCCGGAGGAGAACGAGCGCAGCAGCTTGTGCGAGGCCGGGGGAAAGAGGGTGCGCCGCAGCGCGTTCAGCTCGCTCGACAGGGCATTGCCATCCTCGGCGATGATCCGGGTGATCGAGGGGCGGTCGGAGGCTGCGGCGGGTGCCTGCTCCTGCGGCAAGTCTGGCATTTACGGCTTTCGAGCGCGTCGCGGAAAAATTCCGTAAGACGATGCCAGCCTGGCCGTGACGACGCAAACGCTTTTTGGTTAACGATCATTAACCAGCCTTCAGCCGTCCTAGGTTGCCAGATGGCAACTGCGGCCGCGCGGCGACTCCGGCCAAGCCGTGCTCCTCGAGCGGACGTCACGGGGCCGTAAGCCCAATTCGATAGCGTCGGTGCCCACCGGCCCGTAAGCCGGTCGCGGTTATCGCGAAGGGGGAGACGAGCCGATGGCGATCCTGGAAACGGTGGCCGACCTGGAGCGGGTCTACGGCGATCCCGGTGCGGTCGGCGAAGCCTCGACCGTCAAGGTGGCCGACCACATCACCCCGCATTACCGCACCTTCATCGCCGCGGCGCCGTTCGTGTCGCTCGCGACCGTCGGTCCGGAAGGGCTCGATTGCTCGCCCCGCGGCGACCGCCCGGGCTTCGTGCGGGTCGCCGATCCGACGACGCTGCTCCTGCCGGACCGCCGCGGCAACAACCGGATCGACAGCCTGCGCAACGTCGTGCGCGATCCCCGGGTCGGGCTGATGTTCCTCATCCCGGGCGTCGGCAACGCGCTGCGGGTCAACGACCGCGCGGTGATCGACGACGATGCGGACCTGTGCGCGTCCTTCGCGATCGACGGCAGGGCGCCGCGCACCGTGATGGTGATCCGGGTCGGGGAGGTCTATTTCCAGTGCGCCCGGGCGCTGATCCGCTCCGGCCTGTGGCGCGCCGACGCGCAGGTCGATCCGAAGAGCCTGCCGAGTCCCGGCCAGATCCTGGCCGGGTTGAGCGAGGGCCGTGTCGGTGGCACGGCCTATGACGAGGCCTGGGCCGAGCGGGCGCGCCAGACGCTGTGGTGACGAAAAAATCCTCCGCGTGACGCGGAGGGTCGGAGGGCATGGACGGGGAGGGCGGCCTGGAAGGGATCAGGCCGCCTGGATGTCGCGCAGGAAGCCGTCGACCTCCCGCTTCACGGCGAGCGATTGCGACGCCAGTTCGGCGGCGGCGCTTAGCACCTGCGCGGCGGCGCTGCCGGTCTCGCCGGAGGAGGCCAGCACCCGCGACACGTTGTGCGACACGTCGCGGGTGCCATGGGCCGCCTCGCTGGCGTTGCGGGAGATCTCGCCGGTGGCGGCGGTCTGCTGCGTGACCGTCGCGGCGATCGCGGCGCTGATCTCGCTCATGCCGGCGATGGTGCGGTTGATCTGGCGCATCGCCTCCGCCGCCTGGCCGGTGGCGGCCTGGATCGCGCCGATCTGGCCGGTGATCTCCTCCGTGGCCCGGCCGGTCTGGCTCGCGAGTTCCTTGACCTCCGCCGCGACGACCGAGAAGCCGCGGCCGGCCTCGCCGGCCCGCGCCGCCTCGATGGTGGCGTTGAGCGCCAGGAGGTTGGTCTGCGCGGCGATGGTCGAGATGAGGGTCACGGCGGCGCCGATCTGGTCGGTGGCGGTGCCCAGGGCTGCCATGGCGGTTCCGGTCGCCGCGGCCTCGTGGGCGGCATGGCCGGCGACCTCGTTGGAGCGCAGCACCTGCCGCTCGATTTCCTGGAGCGAGGAGACCATCTCCTCGGCCGCCGCCGCCACGGTCTGCACGTTGATGGCCGTCTGCTCGGCCGCCGCGCTCGAGGCGACGGCCTGGCCGTTGGTGTCGTCGGCGACCTGGGTCATCGAGCGGGCGGTGGCGTCGAGCTCGGTCGCCGCCGAGGTGACGATCCCGAGCGAGCCGGCGATGGTGTGCTGGAAGTCGGAGACGAGCCGGTCGATGCGGTGCGCGCGCGCCACCCGGCGCTGCTGCTCCGCCTCGCTCTCGCTCGTCAGGAGGTCGGCCTGGTGCGCCTTGTCCCGAAACACTTCGAGCGCCCGGCTGATCCGGCCGATCTCGTCGTCGCGCGCGGTGCCGGTGATCGTCACGTCGTAACGCCGGTCGATCAGGGCCTGGACCGTATCGAGGCACCGCTTGAGCGGCGTGCCGATCAGGGTCCGGCTCGCCGCCGCGACGACGCCGACGAGGACCAGGAGGATCAGGAGCCCGCCCGCGGCGGTCTCGGCGACGCGCCGGTAGATCGGCTGCGTGAACGCCGCGGCCGGCACGTCCATCACCAGGGCCCAGGTCGTGTTCATGCCCGGCTGGGTGAAGGGGTAGACGAAGCGGACCGCGCCGTCCGGGCTGCCCCGGAGGATGCGCGGATGCCGGTCGGCCAGGGCGGCGGCGACCTCCTGGGCCCCGACCCCGTCATACTCCTTCATCAGGAGCTCGCTCTGCGGAGGGACGATCCACTTGCGGGCGTTCGACAGCAGCAGGACGCGCCCGCCCTCGAACGGCTGCAAGGCCGCGAAGGTGGCCGCGAGCCCGCTCAGCCGGATATCGACCCCGGCCACGCCGACCACGCGGCCATCGACCTTGAGCGGCGAGCTGATCGAGGTCACGAGCTGGCCCTGGTTGGTCACGTAGGGCTCGACGAGGACGCTCCGGCCGGACGTGACCGGGCTGGCGTACCATTCCTCCGTGGCGACGATCGGGAAGGTCCCGAAATCGAGGGTGCCGTCGTCCTTGCGGGTCCAGTACGGGGTGAAGAGGCCGGCCTCGTTCTCGAAGCCCGAGCCCGTCAGGGACTTGGCCGCCCGCTTGTCGGTCGTGTCCGACATCCAGGCCCCGAAGATGGCCGGGTAGTCCTGGATCAGGGACCTGGCCGCCGCGACCGCATCGGCCCTGCGCACGGCGCCGCCGCTCAGCTGCCCCGACATCGTGGCGGCGAGCGCCCGGCTGGCGGAGATCGCGTCGACGATCTGGATCGAGGTCTGGGCCGTCGTGCCGGCCGCCTTCTCGGCGGCGAGCTGCAGGATCTCCGCGTTCGTCCGCTCGGCCGCCGTCCATCCGGCGACGCCGACGAAGGCGAGAACGGTCACGCCGATCGCCGATCCGGCGATCAGCGTCAGCTTCGTGGACAGGTTACCCTTGAGGATCATCGACCGGCTCTGGCGTCGCGGATGTGCATCCGTACGTCAGGGTGCTTAATGAAACGCTCTCATTGCGGATTGACTTGGTCGAAGGCAGGTCGGGATCGGCTTTCTCGGTAATTAGCCGGCTTGCCTGGGGGCGATGCTGCCGGATCACGCCGCACTGGAAGGCTCCGCTCTTCGTGCCGACGGCGGCAGCACCTCGCCGGGCGGGCCCGAGGCGACGATCCGTCCCCCCTCCAGGACGTGCACGGCGTCGGCCCCCGCGAGGCTGGTGAGGCGGTGGGCGATCATGATCAGGGTGCGGGTGCCGGCGAGGCCCTGGACCGCCCGCATCACCACGCCCTCGGTCTCGTCGTCGAGGGCGGAGGTCGCCTCGTCGAACACGATCACGTCGGGGTCGTGGTAGAGCGCCCGGGCGATGCCGATGCGCTGGCGCTGGCCGCCGGAGAGCCGGGCGCCGCGTTCGCCGACGCGGGTGGCATAGCCCTCCGGCAGGGCGGCGACGAAGTCGTGCGCGCCGGCGAGCCGGGCCGCCCGTTCGACGGCGCCCGCATCGATCGCGTCGAGGCCGAAGGCGATGTTCTCCGCGATGGTGCCGTCGACCAGGAAGATGTCCTGCGGCACGTAGCCGATGCGGTTCTGCCAGGCCGGCAGGGTGGCGGCGTCGAGCGCGACCCCGTCCACCGCGAGGCGGCCGGTGGTGGGCGTGAGGAAGCCGAGGATCAGCCCGATCAGGGTCGACTTGCCCGAGCCGGTGCGGCCGACGAGGCCGACCGTGGTGTGGGCGGGTATGACCAGATCGATGTCCGAGAGCGCCGGACGGCCGGGCTCGTAGTCGAACCCGACGCGCTCGAGGCGGATCGCGTCCCGGAACGGCAGCCGCTCGGGGTCGCGGCGGACGGGCTCCCGCTCGCCGGCGAGGGCGTCGACCACGAGCCGGACCGCCGGCAGGGTGAAGCGCAAGAGCGCGAGTGCGTTGAACACGTTCTGGAACGCCGGCAGCATCCGGTAGCCCGCGAAGGCGAACAGGCCGAGCAGCGGCAGGATGCCGGCAGTGTCGAGCCCCTGCGAGAGCGCGAACAGCACCACCACGATGACGCCGCCGAAGGCCAGGGCCTCGATGACGAAGCGCGGCAATTGCCCGGTGAGCAGGCTCTCGGCGCTCGCCTGCGCGTAGGCCCGGGCCGGCGCCTCGAACCGGCTCGCGAAGCCTTCCGCCCGGCCGTAGAGCTTGAGCTCGGTCAGGCCGCCGATCGTCTCGTGCACCACCCGGAACCGGGCCTCGTTGCCGGCGACCGCCCGGGCGCCGATGCGGGCGAGCCGCGCCCGCACCACCAGGAAGATGCCGACATAGAGCCCGCCGAACCCGGCCCCGAGGATCAGCGCCAGGCGCGGCGAGACGACGAGCAGAAACGCGATCACGGCGAGCGCCGAGGTCGCCCGCGAGGCGATGACGGTGGCGGGGGTGAGCACGCCGACGACGAGGCGGTCGGTCTCGCTCAGGATCGTCTTGGCGAGCTCGGCGCTGTTGGCGGTGGAGAAGAACAACCGCTCCCGGTCCACGGTGCGGAACAGCAGGCGCCGGGCGAAGCCGTAGCCGACGGCGTGGCTGAAGCGCAGCTGGGCGTAGGTGAGCCCGGCATTGACGCAGGAGGTGACGAGGATCGCCGTGAGGGCGGCGAGCCCGACGACGATCAGGAAGCCGCGGTCGTCGGTCAGCCCGAGCCCGTCGCGGATCGCGCCCAGCGCCGGGATGCGCGAGGCCGCCCCGGGATCGCCGACGAGGGTCAGGAACGGCACCACCGAGGCGACGCCGACCACCTCGAGCAGGGCCGCGAGCGCCAGCCCGGCCCCGATCAGCCCGGCGCGGCGGCGCTCGCGCGGGGTCATGGCGCGGAGAAGGTCGATCAGGGCGCGCATGGCGGGCTCATCTGGACTCGAAGGGGGAAGGGGGGCACGGG
>NZ_JTHF01000078.1 GCF_001043895.1 Methylobacterium indicum | reverse complement strand
CGCAACGACAACGTGAGGAGATTTGGTCATAGGTCCAGACACAGGGCCGATACAGCGCCATCTGACGCCAGACACTGTATCCAGAGCAAAGCACTACAGGCACAAGGCGGCCTT
Source organism: Methylobacterium indicum (assembly GCF_001043895.1). Taxonomy (GTDB): domain Bacteria; phylum Pseudomonadota; class Alphaproteobacteria; order Rhizobiales; family Beijerinckiaceae; genus Methylobacterium; species Methylobacterium indicum. The sequence goes on along the minus strand of NZ_JTHF01000078.1, from coordinate 23,181 downwards.
CACCGACTTCCTTTTACCCACATCTATGGTCAAGCTTGGAGCGTTGCGCGATCGGCCTCACCGGTGATTGGTTGAGAGGCACCTGAACCCTTGGAAGACGAGGTGTTTCATGCCCGTTGCCACACGGTGCCGGTGGGAAGAGGAACTCGCCGGTAGCACTTTCGCCGATGCCCGCCTCGAGCAGCGGCTGCACCGGCTCGTCGGACAGATGGACCGTAGCCTCGGCGCCAGCCTGCCATTTGCTTGCCAGGACTGGGCCAGCACCAAAGCCGCATACCGTTTCTTTTCCAACGAACGGGTCAGCGAGGCGCAGATCCTGTCGGGACACTTCGCATCGACACGCGAGCGTGTGCGGGCCAATAAGGGCCCTATATTGGTCCTCCAAGATACGACCGAGTTCACGTTCCAGCGCGAGAGCCATGACGCCGTCGGGATCACCCGCACCGTCACCACGGGGCGCGACAAGGCAGGTCAGGTTCGCATGCACACGCTGTGTGGCCTGCTCATGCATGCCTCGCTCGCGGTGACCACCGACGGCCTGCCGCTCGGGCTTGCGGCCGTGAAGTTCTGGTCGCGGCAGAAGTTCAAAGGCACGAATGCGCTCAAGCGCAAGGTCAATCCGACCCGCGTGCCGATCGAGCAGAAAGAGAGCTTCCGCTGGCTGGAGAACCTTCGCCAGTCCACATCGCTGTTTGCCGCGCCGGACCGTTGCGTGCATGTCGGTGACCGCGAGAGCGACATCTACGAATTGTTCTCTCTGGCCCATGATCTCGGCACGCACTTCATCGTGCGCAGCTGCGTCGATCGGCTGGCCGGTGACGGCCAGCACACGATCGCCAACGAGATGGATGAGGTCGCCGTCCAAGGCCTTCATCGGATCGAGGTTCGCGATCAGCGAGGGCAGCTCGTCACCGCCTCGGTCGAAATCCGCTATCGCCGCATCACGGTTTTACCGCCGATCGGCAAGCAGAAGCGCTATCCCCCGCTGTCACTCACCGTCCTGCACGCACGTGAGCCGGAAACGCCAAAGTATCGTCCAGCGATCGACTGGCGACTGATCACCGACTTGCTCGTGGACAGTCCCGAGCAGGCCGTCGAGAAGTTGGACTGGTATGCCCGGCGCTGGAAAATCGAGGTGTTCCACCACATCCTGAAGACGGGCTGCCGCGCCGAGCACGCGCGGCTGCGCACGGCCGAGCGCTTGGTCAAGCTCACCGCCGTGTACTGCATCTTGGCGTGGCGGGTGTTCTGGACGACCATGATCGGCCGCTCGGCGCCGCGAGCAGACCCGCACCTCGCCGTGACCGACCACGAGATCGCGCTGCTTGACCGTCTCGTGCCCGACTTGCCAGCCGGTGAGCGATCCCTCTTTGCCTACGTGGTGAAGGTTGCGCGCCTCGGTGGCTACCTCGCCCGCTCACGCGATCCGCCGCCCGGCAATCTCGTCATATGGCGTGGCTTTGCACGGCTCACCGACATTGCGCTCGGAGCCGCCCTCGCCCAGACATCGCCAGGATGTGGGTAAAAGGAAGCTTCACCGAGCGCTTACCGCAGTCACGCGGCGCGGGCGCTCCTTGGCGGGAGAGACGGTGTGACCAATCACATTCTGATGCCCAGGGAGCTCGTGATCGGCGGTGGATCACGCTTCCGTCTGCCCGCTCTCGTGAGATCCCTGGGTGGACGTCGAATTTCGAGCTGACGCTGACCTGCCCCTCCGTCGTGACGGTCGCGACGGGGATCGATGCGTTGACGCACGCGCTTGAGGCGCTGGTCAACCGGAACGGCAATCCGTGCTCGACGATCGTCGGCGTCGGGCATGGATGAGATCCAAGGCGGCCCCCGCGTCGATCGGCGGTTCGGCCAAGGCAACCGCTCCGAAAGCGACGGCCAGCGACAGGGCACGGCCCGGGGCTGGTTGCAGGATCAGCAATCGAGCGTCGTATCCCGCTCCCATTGCGTCAGATGACGGCAATAGGCGTTCCATTCCTCGTTCTTGAGCTTGAGATAGCTCGGGACGAACGAGCCGAGGGCGTCGTGCAGCACGTCGTTGTTGGCCAGGGCCCGCATGGCGTCCAGCATGTTGAGGGGAAGCTGCTTGAAGCCCTCGACCAGATGGCCTTCGGTATACATGTTGATGTCGAGGCGCGGTCCCGGATCGCGGCGGTTGCGAATGCCGTCGAGGCCGGCGGCGAGGATCGCGGCCTGGAGCAGGTAGGGATTCACCGCCCCGTCCGCGAGGCGGAACTCGAAGCGTCCCGGTCCGGGAATCCGGATCATGTGCGTGCGGTTGTTGCCCGAATAGGTCACCGTGTTCGGGGCCCAGGTCGCGCCGGACGTCGTCCGCGGCGCATTGATCCGCTTGTAGGAGTTCACGCATGGATTGGTGATCGCCGCCAGGGCGTCGGCGGAATGGATCAGGCCGCCGATGAAGTGGTAGCCTTCCGGCGACATGCCGAGTTCGTCCGAGCGGTCGGCGAAGACGTTGCGCCCGTCGCGCCACAGCGAGACGTGGGCGTGGCAGCCCGAGCCGGTCAGGTCCATGAACGGCTTGGGCATGAAGGTCGCCCGCAGCCCGTGCTTCTCGGCGATCGACCGGGTCATGTACTTGAAGAAGGCGTGGCGGTCGGCCGTGACGAGGGCATCGTCGTAATCCCAGTTCATCTCGAACTGGCCGTTCGCGTCCTCGTGATCGTTCTGATACGGCTTCCAGCCGAGTGCCAGCATCGCGTCGCAGATTTCGGCGATGACATCGTAGCGGCGCATCAGGGCCGATTGATCGTAGCAGGGCTTCATCTGCCGGTCGGACGTGTCCGCCGGCTCGGCACCATCGGCCGTGATCAGGAAGAACTCGCACTCGACGCCGGTCTTCATCTGGAGACCATCGCCCGCCGCATCGGCGATCAGCCGCTTGAGGACGTTGCGCGGCGCCTGCTCCACCGGCTTGCCACCCATGGCGAGATCGGCGGGGAGCCAGCCGACCTCGGGCCGCCAGGGAAGCTGGATCAGCCTCTCGGCATCGGGAATGGCGACGAGGTCGGAATCGGCGGGGCTCATGTCGAGCCAGGTGGCGAAGCCGGCAAAGCCCGCACCGTCCCGGCAGATCTCCGCGATTGCCGGGGCCGGCACGAGCTTGGCCCGCTGCGTGCCGAAGAGATCGGTGTACGAGACCAGAAAATACTTGATGCCGCGCTCCCTGGCGGCGGTCGACACATCGAACGACATCGCTTGAACCCTCGGCAGAGGCGACCACGATCGGGATGGGGCGGGGCCGCCCGAGGGCGGCCCCCTCGCTCAGAGCGGCGTCTTGCCGGGGATCCAGCCGGTCCCGGCGAGGGGCACCTGCGCCATGGCGGCGGCCTCGATCGTCAGCGCGACGAGATCCTCCGGTTCGAGATTGTGCAGATGGCTCTTGCCGCAGGCCCGGGCGATGGTCTGCGCCTCCAGCGTCATGACCGCGAGGAAATTGGCGAGGCGCCGCCCGGCCAGTTCCGGATCGAGCCGCCGGGCGAGCTCGGGATCCTGCGTGGTGATGCCGGCGGGGTCCCGGCCCTCGTGCCAGTCGTCATAGGCACCGGCCGTGGTGCCGAGTGCCTCGTAGTCGGCCTCCCAGCGCGGGTCGTTGTCGCCCAGCGCGACGAGCGCCGCGGTTCCGATCGCCACCGCATCCGCCCCCAGCGCCAGCGTCTTGGCGACGTCGGCGCCCGACCGGATACCGCCGGAGACGACGAGCCGCACCTTGCGGTGAAGCCCGAGGTCCTGGAGCGCCTGAACGGCGGGTCGAATGGCCGCCAGGGTCGGGATGCCGACATGTTCGATGAACACGTCCTGCGTCGCGGCGGTACCGCCCTGCATGCCGTCGAGCACCACGACGTCGGCGCCCGATTTCGCCGCAAGCGCGGTGTCGTAGTAGGGCCGCGAGGCCCCGACCTTGACGTAGATCGGCTTCTCCCAGTCGGTGATCTCGCGCAGCTCCTCGATCTTGATCGCGAGATCGTCCGGGCCGGTCCAGTCCGGGTGGCGGCAGGCGGAGCGCTGGTCGACGCCTGGGGGCAGGCAGCGCATGCCGGCGACCCGCTCGGTGATCTTCTGGCCGAGCAGCATGCCGCCGCCGCCGGGCTTGGCGCCCTGGCCGATCACCACCTCGATGGCGTCGGCCCGACGCAGGTCGTCCGGGTTCATGCCGTAGCGCGAGGGCAGGTACTGGTAGACCAGGGTCTGCGAATGGCCTCGCTCCTCGGCGGTCATGCCGCCGTCGCCGGTGGTGGTCGAGGTGCCGGCGAGGGTGGCGCCCCGGCCGAGCGCCTCCTTGGCGTTGGCCGAGAGCGAACCGAAGCTCATGCCCGCGATCGTCACCGGGGTCCTCAGGCGGATCGGCTTGCTCGCGAAGCGGTCGCCCAGCACCACCTCGGTGCCGCAACGCTCGCGGTAGCCCTCCAGGGGATAGCGGCTGATCGAGGCGCCGAGGAACAAGAGGTCGTCGAAATGCGGGAGCTTGCGCTTCGCCCCGGCACCGCGGATGTCGTAGATGCCGGTCGCCGCCGCCCGGCGGATCTCCGACATGACCTCGGGCGAGAAGGTGGCCGAGTAGCGCGGGGTCGTGCGCGGGGCCTTGGGAGTCTCGGCCATCAGTAGGCTCCGGCGTTGTCGACGTGGAAGTGGTAGAGCGCGCGCGCGGACCCGTAGCGGCGGAACTCCCGGGGATCGACCTCGCCGGCGAGACCCGCGGCCTTGAGCTTGGCGAAGAGCTGCTCACGGTGCTCGTCGCGCATCTCCTTCTCGATGCAGTCGGCACCGAGGCTCGCCACCGTGCCGCGCACGTAGAGCCGGGCCTCGTAGAGCGAGTCGCCGAGCGCCTCGCCCGCATCCCCCAGCACCGTCAGCGTGCCGGCCTGGGCCATGAAGGCCGACATGTGACCGATCGATCCCTTCACCAGGATGTCGACGCCCTTCATCGAGATGCCGCAGCGTGCGCCGGCATTGCCGTCGATCAGGAGCATGCCGCCATGGGCGGTGGCTCCGGCCGACTGGCTCGCATCGCCCCGAACATGGACGAAGCCGGAGAGCATGTTCTCGGCGACGCCGACGCCGGCATGACCGTCGATCACGACGCTCGCCTGCTTGTTCATTCCCGCACAGTAATAACCGACGTTCCCCTCGATCTCGACCTGGATCGGGGCGTCGAGGCCCACCGCGATGGCGTGCCGCCCGTCGGGGTTCACGACCGTCCACCGGGTCTCGTTGGTATCGGGCCGGAGGGCGTGGAGCGCTCCGTTCAACGCACGCAGGGAGGCGGTACGCAGGTCGAAGGTCGGCATCAGTGGCGCTCCCAGGCATAGACCTTGGCCGGCTCGGGCTCGAAGACCCGGGCCGCCGCGATGCCGGGCAGGTCGACGAGGGCGCGGTATTCGGATCCGAAGGCGACGTAATCGTCCGTCTCGGCCATGACGGCGGGCTTGCAGGCGATGGGATCGCGCAGGACGGCGAAGCCCGTCCTGGTCCCGACGACGAAGGTGAAGAAGCCGTCGAGGTCGGTCAGGCTCGACTGGAGCGCCTGACCGAGGCTGGCGCCCTCGCGCATCCGCCAGGTGAGATAGCCGGCCGCCACCTCGGTGTCGTTCCGCGTGGCGAAGGTCAGCCCCTCGCGGCTCAGCCGGCGGCGCAGGTCGTTGTGATTCGACAAGGAGCCGTTGTGCACGAGGCACTCGTCGAGCCCGGTCGAGAACGGATGGGCGCCGTTCGTGGTCACCGCGCTCTCGGTCGCCATGCGGGTATGGCCGATGCCGTGGCTGCCCGACATGCCGGCGAGGTCGAACCGCTCGGCGACGGAGGCGGGCAGCCCCACCTCCTTGTAGATCTCCATCCGCTGCCCGGCCGACACGACGTCGATGCCGGGGGCCTTCGCGGCGAGCCAGGCACGCACCTCCGCCTCGGCGCCGGCCGGGACCGACAGCACCGTATGGGTGTCGCGTGGACTTTTCTGACAGGAATGGCCGGTTGCAGTCTCCAGGTCGGAGATCACTCCGGCCAGGGTCGCCGGATCCGGCCCGCGCAAGGTCAACTTCACACCGAGGACATCAGATCCATAGATGGCAAAGCCAGCGCTGTCGGGACCCCGCTCCGTCATCGTTTCCAGCATTGCGGAAAGAAGAGATCCCAGCTGTGGTTCCAGCTTCGAATTCTTTAGAAAAAGGCCGACGATCCCACACATGGGCTGGCGATCCCCATCTCATATGATGGAATATCGATCGCATAGCGTCGGGATTTCGTCAACCAGTTATAACAAAAATTTCTCTACAGGAAACTCACCGGAAGCCTGGGCGACCGGTTCGAGCCGTCGCAGGCCAGACCGACGGCGCAGGCGCGAAAGACCCGCCCGGACACCAGCGCCGGCTCGATCGCTGGAGGGGTGGGTCGGACGCGAGCTGCCGCGGTGTCGCAGAGGATGACGGACCGGCACGAGGCCGACCGTGGCCCGGATCTCGCAGCGGGCGTGGGCGACCGGTTCCTGCACAGCTAAGCAGATTTCGCCGAAGTGGACACCGGTTCGGCGGCAAAAATCTGCGACACATCAATAATCTAAGCGGGCGAAGCGTTGGCCTGCCAACGCAAGTCTGCTTAGGTCGGCGAAGGCATGAGCCCAAAGCGCATGGACCTGCACCGGCGCGTCGGCATCCGGGCGTGCTGGCTTCGGATGTGGCCTTTTCGACCACGCAGCCGACCTGCTCCGGGAGACTGCCCTTCCGGCCTCCGAGATCGGAGCCAGGACGGCCTTTGCCGACGCAAACGCGCGGTCGGCGGGCCGAACGGTGCCGGGACCGCCGTGCGGCCGCCCGCGTGCGCCCTTACGGACGCGGATAAGCGATGATCGAGAGGTACGTCATCGGCCGCTCCACGAGGGTCTGCGGGCCGTGCAGCGCCTCGGCATCGAAGAGCAACGAGTCGCCGGGCTTCAGGTGGTAGTCGTGGCCGGCATGACGGTAGATGACCTCGCCGGTCAGCATGTAGATGAACTCGATCCCTGCATGGCGAAAGCCGGTATAGACCTCAGCATCATGCTCCAGGGTGATGAGATAAGGCTCCAGCACGGTATTCCCGCGGATCCCGGCGCCGAGCAATTCGTAGATATGCCCAACCTTGGTGCCCCGACGCTCAATGACGACGCCGGTGCCCTTGCGCACGTAGGAGCAGTCCCGGCTCTCTTCGAAGGCGGCGAAGAGGGTCGTGATCGGGACGTTGAGGGCCTGCGCGACCGCGTTGATGGTGGCGAGCGAGGGCGCGATCTGCCCGTTCTCGATCTTCGAGACCATGCCCGACGAGATGCCGGCCGCCGCGCCGAGATCGGCCACGGACAACTCCCGTTCCCGGCGAAGGACGCGGATCTGGTGACCGAGGGCGCGTTCGAGGCTCTTGGTGTCCTCGGCTGGTGCGTTCGAACCGGTGTTCAGCATGAAAGTTCCGCGAACAGGAAAGCCGTGTGGCCGATGGACTATCGGCCCCCGCAAGGCTTTGCATAACGGATTGTGCCGCGGCCCGCGCGGTCCGGCCGCCCTTGTCACGAACTTCGTGGTGATGTCGCCTCTCGACGATGAGCGCCTGCTGCCGGTGACCCGCTCGCTCGCGGTCTTCCTCGGTCTCGCCTGATCGCAGGACACCCGGTGCGATGACCGGAACGTTCCTTCACGAGGCCCGCGACCGGAAAGAGTTCCGACGGTTGTTCGCGCCATCTCGCCCGGCTAGGACGGGAGCCGTCCCGCGCCGGCGGGTGAAACGTTCGCCGCGGATGGACGGGATGAAGACGACAGACCGCGCGCCCACGGGCCGGGAAGGCGGCCCCGGGGCGGACACGACCGGTAGGCCGCATCGGCCCGGCAGCCAGGCCGAGCGCTCGATGAACACGCGCCAGCGCATCCTCGAAGCCGCCCACGCGGTCTTCGTGCGGGAGGGTTTCGCCGGCGCCAAGATCGAGCACATCGCCGAGGCCGCCAAGACCAACAAGCGCCTCGTCTACCACCACTTCGGCGGCAAGGACGAGCTGTTCCGAACCGTGCTCGAGACCGCCTACGCGGCGATGCGCCAGGCCGAGCAGGGCCTTGGCCTGGAGCGCCTGGCGCCCCGGGACGCCATCACCCAACTGATCCGGTTTACCTGGACGTACTATCTCGAGCACGAGGACTTCATCTCGCTCGTATCGACCGAGAACCTGTGCAAGGCCGAGCACATCGCCGCCTCCGAGCAGCTGCCGCGTCTCCGGTCGTCCCTGGTCGAGTTGATACAAGACATCGTGCGGCGCGGCGAGGCCAGTGGCGAGTTCCGCTCCGGCATCGACCCGGTGCAATTGTGGATCTCGATCTCGGCGATGTGCTGGTTCTCCGTCGCGAACAAGCACACGATCGCGGCGACCTTCGGTCCCGCAGCGGCGAACCCGGCGATCGGCGAGGAACGTCTTGCTCACATCGTGAGCGTGGTGCACAGCTTTCTCGCACCGGTGGCGGACAAACCGGCACGCCCGACTCCGACATCCGCTTGAGTAACGGAACCGTTACTGTTACCTTCCGCTGGGTCGAGAGCACGCCGGTGCGCCGCGGCGGCGAGCCTCTCGATCGAGTGACCGGGGCACGATGCCTGCCTGCGACGGGACCGATTATCCCGGGCACGCGTGATCTGTCCGGGATTCGGAGCTGTCGTTTCGCGACCGGCAGAGTTTTGACGTGCGGGCCGATCCCGAAAAAGCGCATTCGCCAAAAAATCTCGTCCCAGAAACCCCGTTCTTGCGAGGTGTTCGATGAGGCCCGTCACCCAGATCCTGTCCGGCACCGCCCTGCTGCTCGGGCTCCTCGCCGGGCCGGCCGCGGCCGAGACCGTCAACCTGATGTCGTTCCCGGTCCTGTTCCAGGAGCGCTACACCAAGGCGGTGATCGAGCCGTTCGAGAAGGCCAATCCCGGCATCAAGGTCAGCTATTTCGGCCTGCCGAGCTCGGCCCAGATGCTCGGTACGCTGCGTGCCCAGAAGGCGGCGCCGCAGGTCGACGTGGTGATCATGGACCTCGCGGTCTCGAAAGCCGGCACCGACGAGGGCCTGTTCGCCAAGCTCGACGAGGCCGAGATTCCCAATATCAAGGACTTGGTGCCCGAGGCGCGACGTCCGGAGCTCGCCGGGGCCGGCGTCACCTTCGACAACCTCGTGCTTCTCACCAACACCGACCTCGTCAAGCCGCGTCCGGATTCCTGGTTCGTCCTGCGCGACAAGGCCTATGCCGGCCGGGTCGCCATCCCGGCGATGCCCGACATCGTCGGGCTGGCGCTGACGGTCGTCCTCGACAAGGCGGAGGGCGGGCAGGATCCACTCAAGAGCGTCGACAAGGGCATCGCGGCGTTGGGCACCATCGCCCCCAACGTCCAGACCTGGGACCCGCGGCCCGAGGTCTACGCGCCGATCGTCTCCGGCCAGGCCGCCCTCGGGGTCGGCTGGAACGCCCGCGCGCAACTCAACCACGACATCTCCGGCGGCAAGCTGGCGGCTGTGCTGCCGAAGGAAGGCAGCGTCTTCCAAGTCAATACCATCAACCTGACGGCCAACAGTCCGAACGCCGCCGCGGCCAAGAAATTCATCGACTACGCGCTCGGCGCCGAGGCCCAGAAGGCCTTCACCGAGGCAATGTTCTACGCCCCCTCCAACGCCAAGGCGCGGGCGTCGGTCTCGCCGGAGGCGATGGCCCGCACCGCGATCGGCTCCTCCGACCGGATGATCCCCCTCGACTGGATCGCGATGGCCGGGCGACGCGACGCGATCCTCGAGCAGTGGCGCCGCCGCGTCATCCCGCTGAGCCGGTGAGGGAGAGGGCGATGACCGCCACCGATGCGCCCGGCCACCTCGCGATCCGCGGCCTGACCAAGCGCTACGGCGGGTTCACCGCCGTCGACGGCCTCGACCTCGACGTGGCGCGGGGCGAGCTTCTCGCCTTCCTGGGGCCGTCGGGCTGCGGCAAGACCACCTCGCTGCGCATGGTGGCGGGGTTGGTGCCGGCGAGCGGCGGGCGGATCGTCGTCGGCGGCCGCGACCTCACCGATGTGCCGACCCATCGGCGCGACATGGGCCTGGTGTTCCAGTCCTACGCCCTGTTCCCGCATCTCTCGGTCGCCCGCAATGTCGCCTTCGGGCTTGAGATGCGGGGCATCGGCCGGGCCGAGCGCGAGGCGCGGGTGCGCGAGGCGATCGCGCTGGTGCGCCTCACCGGCAAGGAGGAGCACCGCCCGGCCCAGCTCTCCGGCGGCCAGCAGCAGCGGGTGGCGCTCGCCCGCGCCCTGGTGATCCGGCCGCAGATCCTGCTCCTCGACGAACCCTTGTCCAACCTCGATGCCAAGCTGCGCGACGAGATGCGAATCGAGATCCGCGAGATCCAGCAGCGCCTCGGCATCACGGCGATCTTCGTCACCCACGACCAGGTCGAGGCGCTGACGATGTGCGACAAGGTGGCGGTGATGAATGGCGGGCGGCTGGAGCAGCTCGGCCCCCCCCTCGACCTCTACGAGCGGCCCGCGACCCCGTTCGTCGCCAGCTTCGTCGGGCGCATCAACCAGTTCCGGGCCCGGGCCGCCGGCGGCATTGTCGGGCTCGGCGAGGCGCGCATCACCGGGGCGGGCCCGGCCGAGGGGCCGGTCGAGGTCATGATCCGGCCCCACCGCATCGCCCTGCGCCCGGCCTCGGCCCCGGTCGAGGACGCCGAAGGGCGCCTCAACACCGTCGCCGGCACCGTGGCGCGCACGACCTTCGCGGGCGACGTGCTGCATTACGAGGTCGCGGTCGGCGACGCCATGATCGGCGTCGAGGAGGCGACGCGCTCCGATGCCGGGCCGGTGGCGCCCGGCACGCCGGTGCGGCTGTCGTGGCGGCCGGACGACACCCTGCTGTTCGCAGCCGTCGCGCGAGACGGGAGGATGCGCCCGTGACCGCCGCCCTCGCCGTCGCACCGACCACGCCTCGCGGTGGAAGCCCGGTGCGCCCCGCCGCCGGTCCGGCCCTGCTCGCGGCGATCGTCGCCGTCAACCTGCTCGGCTTCGTCGTGCCGGTGCTCAACCTCCTGCGCCTCTCCTTCCTGAAGGTCGAGGCGACCGGCACCTTGCGCGAGACCTTCGACCTGTCGAGCTGGCAGGCGATCCTCACCGATGGGTTCTATGCCGGGCTCCTCGTCGACAGCGTGCGGACCTGCGCGCTCATCACCGGGCTCACCCTGGTCCTGAGCTACCCGATCGCGCTGCTGATCCACCGCTGCCGCGGCACGATCCGCACCCTGCTCCTCGTGCTCGTGGTCACCCCGCTCCTGACCTCGGCGGTGGTGCGCACCTATGGCTGGGTCGCGCTGCTCTACGACCAGGGCCTCGTCAACGGGATGCTGATGGCGCTCGGGCTGTCGGCGCCGCTCCGCCTGATGTTCAACACGGTGGGTGTGGTGATCGGGCTCACCGAGATCCTGATGCCCTACATGATCCTGTCGCTGCTCGCCGGCTTCGGGCGCCTCGATCCACGCTACGAGGAAGCGGCGATGACGCTCGGCGCCTCGCCCTGGCGCACCTTCCTGCGGGTGGTCCTGCCGCTCACCCTGCCGGGGATCGCGCTCGGCTGCCTGCTCACCTTCGTGCTGGCGCTCAGTTCCTTCATCACCCCGAAGCTGCTGGGGGGCGGCCGGGTCTTCCTGCTCGCCACCGAGATCTACGACCAGGCGATGGTCACGCTGAACTGGCCGCTCGCCGCCGCCCTGTCGATGGTGATCCTGGCAATGTTCGGCCTCGCCCTCGTCCTCTACGGCCGCCTCGTGCGCAGGATCGGGTAACGAAGGATCGGATACCATGGACGAGCGCAAGCCCCCCCTCGGCCTGATCCTCCTGGCCCTGCCGCTGCTGGCCTTCCTGCTGGCGCCGGTGCTGATCACGATCCCGATCTCGTTCAGCGCCGATCCCTACCTGTCGTTCCCGCCCTCTGGCTGGAGCCTGCGCTGGTATCGCGCGGCCTTTACGGGCGGGGCCGTTCTCGACGTCTTCGCGACCAGCGTCGCCCTCGGCCTGGTCGTGACGGCGCTCAGCCTGCTCATCGCCCTGCCGGCGGCGATGGCCCTGGTGCGGCTGCGCTGGGGCTGGGTGAGCGCGATCGAGAGCTTCCTCACCGCGCCGCTCCTGCTGCCGGCGATCGTGCTGGGCCTCGCGATCCTGATCGTGTTCGCGCCGCTCGGGCTGCTCGCCACCTTTCCGGGCCTTGTCGCCGCCCACCTGGTGGTCACCCTGCCCTATGCGCTTCGGATCCTGTCGACGGCCTTGGCGGGCGCGCCGCTCGCGGCGGAGGAGGCGGCCGCGACGCTCGGCGCCTCGCCCTTGCGGGTGTTCTGGCGCGTGACCCTGCCGGCGATCCGCCCGGGGCTCGCCGCAGCGGCCGCGCTCTGCTTTCTTGTGTCCTTCGACGAGGTGGTGATCTCGCTGTTCCTCACCGGGCCGCGCCTGTCGACCCTGCCGGTCTGGATGTTCCATCACGTCGAGAACGAGGCCGACCCGCTCGTCGCCGCGGTCTCGGTGCTGCTGATCGCCCTCACGCTGGTGATCGTGCTCGTCGTCGATCGCACCGCAGGTCTGTCGCGGACCTTCGTGAAATAGCGGGGAGTGGGCCTTTAGCCCCTTTCCGCACCGTCAGAAAGTAACGGAAACGTTATAGTTATCAAAAGTAGAGGAGCGAACATGGCCGCGCCCCGGCTCCGGGTGGCCTCCGATGTCGGGGGCACCTTCACCGACAGCATCGCCTACGACGAGGCGAACCGCCGCATCAGCGTCTCCAAGGTGCCGACGACCCCCGGCAACCGGGCGCTGGGCACCGTCGCGGGCCTGAAGCGGGCGGTCGCCGCGCAGGGGCTCGCGGGGACGGACATCGCCTATGTCGGCCACGGCATGACCACGGCGACGAACGCGGTGATCCAGCGCAAGGGCGGCCGCACCGCCTTCGTCACCAACCGGGGTTTTCGCGATCTCCTGCTGATCGGCCGCCAGGACCGCCCGAGCCTGTTCGACCTCGACGACGTCCGGCCGCCGCCGCTGGTGCCGCAGGAGCTGTGCTACACCGCCGCCGGCCGCATCGACGCCGCCGGCCGCGAGATCGAGCCGCTCTCCCTCGCCGACCTCGAAGCCGCCGCCGCCGACATGCGGGCACGCGGCGTCGAGGCCGTCGCGGTGACGTTCCTGCATTCCTACGCCAACCCGGCGCACGAGCGGGCCGCCAAGGCGGTCCTGGAAAGCCTGTTGCCGGGGGTGCCGGTCTGCGCCTCGACCGAGATCGTGGCCGAGTTCCGCGAGTTCGAGCGCGCCTCGACCGCGGTGCTGAACGCCTATCTGCGCCCGATCATGGAGACCTATCTTGGCTCCCTGGCGGGGCTGCTCGCCGACCGGGAGGATGGCCTCGGCCTGCCCGGGGCGAGCCCCGTGATGGTGATCGAGGCCTCGGGCGGGCTGATGACCCTCGATTCGGCCCGCGAGAAGCCGGTCCACACCGTGCTGTCGGGCCCCGCCGGGGGCGTGGTGGGCAGCGCCCACGTCGCCGGGCTCGCGGGCATCCGCGACATCGTCACGATGGATATCGGCGGCACCTCGACCGACATCAGCCTGATCCGCGAGGGTCAGCCGATCGTCACCCGGCAGGCGCGGCTCGAGACGGTGCCGATCCGGTTGCCGGTCATCGACATCAACGCGATCGGGGCCGGCGGCGGCTCGATCGCCTGGATCGATGAGGGCGGCGCCCTGCGGGTCGGGCCGATGAGCGCCGAGGCGGTGCCGGGACCGGCTTGCTACGGGCGCGGGGGCACCCGCCCGACCGTCACCGATGCCAACCTGGTGCTCGGCCGCTTCGGCCCCGACACCCGGCTGGGCGGTGACCTGACCCTCGACGCCGCGGCGGCCCGCGCGGCTTTGGCGACCATCGCCGAGCCGCTGGGCCTCGACGTCGTCGCGGCGGCGGCCGGCATCCTGCGGGTGGCGCACGCCACCATCGTGCGCGGCATCCGGGTGGTGTCGGTGGAGCGCGGACTCGACCCGCGGGACTTCGCCCTGGTGCCGTTCGGCGGCGCCGGGCCGATGCACGGGACCCCGGTCGCCCGCGACCTGGCGATCCCTCGCCTCCTGGTGCCGCCGACCCCCGGCATCCTGTGCGCCCTCGGCCAGCTCGTGTCGGACCTGCGCCACGACCTCGTCGAGACCCATGTCGGCGCCCACGCCGCCTTCGCGGCCGACCGGGCCGCCGGCATCGTCGCGGCGCTGACGGCCCGCGGCGACGCCCTACTCGCCGCGGACGCCGTCCCGCCGGACCGGCGCACGATCACCGCCTTCGTCGACATGCGCTATGTCGGCCAGAGCTACGAATTGCCGATCGGCCTGCACGTGCGCCTCGGCGAGGCGGAATGGGCGGCGCTGCCGGCCCGCTTCCACGACGCCCACCGCGCCCGCTTCGGCCATGCCGACCTCTCCGCCCCCGTCGAGTGCGTCAGCTTCGGCGTCACCGCGGTCGGGCGGATCGACACCCCGGTCCTGCCGGTCCTGGACGAGGGCGGGGCGGTGCCGCCGCCCGACGCCCGGACCGGCTCGCGCCCGGTCTATTTCGAGGCGCTGTCGCGGACCGAGGAGCCGCGCTTCCACGACACGCCGGTCTACGCCCGCGCCGCCTTGCGCGCTGGCAACGTCGTCAACGGGCCGGCGGTCATCGAGGAGGTCTCGGCCACCACCATCCTCTACCCGGGCGACCGCGCCGTCGTCGATGCGTCCGGCAGCCTGATCGTGGAGATGCCCGCATGATCGTCGATCCGATCACCCTGGAGGTGCTGCGCAACGCCCTCGAAGCGGTGGCGCAGGAGATGGGGGCGGTGCTCAAGCTCACCGCCTTCTCGCCCAACATCAAGGAGCGGATGGACGCCTCGACGGCGATCTTCGACGCGCGGGCGCAGCTCGTCGCCCAGGCCGAGCACGTCCCGGTCCATCTCGGCGCGATGATGCGGGCGATGCCGGCGATCCTCGCCCGCTCCGGCCCGCTCGATCCCGGCGACGTGATCGTCGTCAACGATCCCTTCGTCGGCGGCGCCCACCTGCCGGACATCACCCTGGTGGCGCCGGTCCATGTCCGCGGCGATGTCGATGACCGGCTCGTCGGCTACCTCGCCTGCCGGGCCCACCATTCCGACGTCGGCGGGATGGAGCCCGGCTCGATGCCGGGCCGCTCGACCGAGGTGTTCCAGGAGGGCTTGATCATCCCGCCGGTGCGCCTGGTGCGC
The DNA here is from genome assembly GCF_001043895.1 of Methylobacterium indicum. Classification (GTDB taxonomy): domain Bacteria; phylum Pseudomonadota; class Alphaproteobacteria; order Rhizobiales; family Beijerinckiaceae; genus Methylobacterium; species Methylobacterium indicum. The sequence goes on along the minus strand of NZ_JTHF01000078.1, from coordinate 7,891 downwards.
GCGGGCACGGAGCAGGCCGACGTGATGGCGCTGATCCTCGCCAATGTCCGCACGCCCGAGGAGCGCCGCGGCGACCTCAACGCCCAGCTCGCCAGCCTGCGGGTCGGGGCGCGCCGCCTCGCCGAGCTCGCCGGGCGCTACGGCGCCGACGCGCTCGTCGCCGGGTTCGACGCGATCCTCGACTATTCCGAGCGGCGGATGCGGCGGCGCCTCGCCGAGCTGCCGCCCGGGACCTACGTCGCCGAGGATTGCCTCGACGACGACGGCACCTCGGACGAGCCGGTGCCGATCCGGCTCTCCGTGACGGTCACGCCCGAGCGCCTGGTGCTCGACTTTTCCGGCACCGCGTCGCAGCGCGCCGGCAACGTCAACGCCGTCGCCCCGATGGCGCAGTCGGCCGCCTTCTTCGCCGTCAAGGTTTTGACCGACCCGACCCTGCCGCCGAATGCCGGCGTGCTGCGGGCGATCGAGATCCGCATCCCCGAGGGCAGCGTTCTCGACGCTCAGGCCCCGGCCGCGGTCTGCGCCGGCAACACCGAGACGACGCAGCGGGTCTGCGACACGGTGCTGCGCGCCTTCGCGCAGGTCGCGCCCGACCGCATCCCGGCGGCGAGCCAGGGCACCATGAACCTGATCGGCATCGGCGGGCGCGATCCGCGCACCGGCCGGTCCTACACCTACATCGAGACGATCTGCGGCGGCCAGGGCGGGCGCCCGCGCGGGCCCGGCATGGATGCGGTCCAGGTCAACATGACCAACACCCTCAACACGCCGGTCGAATCCCTCGAGATCGCCTATCCCCTGCGGGTCGAGCGCTACGAGCTGCGCGGGGAGCCCGGCGGGTGCGGCCGGCATCCCGGCGGGCGCGGCGTGGTGCGGGCGCTGCGGGTCCTCGATCACGAGGCCCGGGTCTCGCTCCAGACCGACCGGCGCCGCCACGCGCCCTACGGCCTGCACGGGGGCGAGGACGGGAAGCCCGGCCTCAACCGCCTGGTCGACCGGGACGGCACGGTCCGCATCCTGCCGGGCAAGGGCTCGTACAGCGTGGGCGCCGACGAAGTGGTGATCGTGGAGACCCCCTGCGGGGGCGGATGGGGAGCGCCGTGATGACTGGCCTGACGAGCGGCATCGACCGGGGCGGCGTGCGGGTCGCCGCCGATATCGGCGGCACCTTCACGGATGTCGCGCTGATCCACCCAAACGGGCGCATCGCGACCCGCAAGGTCCCCTCGACCCCGGCGGATTACGCGGGCGGCGTCGTCGAGGGCATCCGCCAGATCCTGGCGGCCGAGGGCGTGCCGGTCGGCGCGGTGTCGGAGGTGCTGCACGCCTGCACGGTCGCCACCAACGCGATCCTGGAGGGCAAGGGCGCGAAGACCGGCCTCATCACCACCGCGGGGTTTCGCGACGTGCTGGAGCTGCGCCGCATCCGCGTGCCGCGGCTCTACGACCCGCTCTACCGCAAGCCCCCGGTGCTGGTGCCGCGCGACTTGCGCCTTGAGGTCGACGAGCGGCTCGACTTCGCCGGCCGGGTGCTCACACCCCTCGACGAGGCGAGCGTGATCCGGGCGATCGACCGGCTCGCCGCCGAAGGCGTCCAGGCGGTGGCGGTCTGCCTGCTGCATTCCTACGCCAACCCGGCCCACGAGCGACGCATCGGCGCGCTGCTGCACGAGCGCCTGCCCGGCGCCTTCGTGTCCCTCTCCGTCGACGTGCTGCCGGAGATGCGCGAATACGAGCGCACCTCGACCACGGTGATCAACGCCTATGTCGGGCCGGCAGTGCGGGCCTACCTCGAATCCCTCGTCGCCCGGCTCGCCGCCGAGGGGCTGCCCGAGCGGCTGTTCATGATGCACTCGGCCGGGGGCATCGTCGATGCCCGCACGGTGATGCGCCGCCCGGCCCAGATCGTCGAGTGCGGCCCGGCCGCCGGGGTGCTCGGCGCCCGCCACCGCGGCGCGGCGGCGGGACTCCTCGACGTGATCTCCTTCGACATGGGCGGCACCACCGCCAAGGCCTCTCTGATCGAGAACGGCGCGCTCTCGCGCACCGACGAGTACGAGGTCGGTGGCGGCATCTCGCTCTCCTCCAAGCTGTCGAAGGGCGGCGGCTACGCCCTCAAGCTGCCGGTGATCGACATCTCGGAGGTCGGGGCCGGCGGCGGCTCGATCGTCTGGATCGACAAGGCCGGGGCGCTGAAGGTCGGCCCGCACTCTGCCGGTGCCGTGCCGGGCCCGGCCTGCTACGAGGCCGGCGGCACGGCGCCGACTGTCACCGATGCCAACGTCGTCCTCGGCTACCTCAACCCGCGAGCGCTCGCCGGCGGCAGCGTGCCGATCAGCGCCGGAGCGAGCCGGCGGGCCCTGCGCGAGAGCGTGGCCGAGCCTCTCGGCCTGTCCCTCGACGAGGCCGCCCACGGCGTCCACGAACTGGTGACCACCGTGATGACCCGGGCGGTGAAGAGCGTCTCGACCTATCGCGGGCGCGACCCGCGCGACTTCGCGCTCCTCGCCTTCGGGGGCAATGGCGGCATCCACGCGGCCTCCCTCGCCCGGGCGCTCGGCATCACCCGGATCGTGGTGCCGCCGGGGGCCGGCGTGTTCAGCGCGCTCGGCCTCCTCTATGCCGAGGTCGAGACCGGCGCCTCCGTCGCGCATCTGCGCCACCTCGACGCCGCCGACCCCGCCGCCCTGGAGGCCGCCTACGGAGTCCTGGAGGAGCAGGTCCTCGCCGAGCTGGGCGAGACCCGGCAGCGGCTGGTCCTCACCCGCGCCGCCGACCTGCGCTATGCCGGACAGGCCTTCGAGCTGACCCTCGACTTCGACGCGGGCCGCGACCTCGGCCAAGCGCCGCTTCTCTTTTCCGAGGCGCACCGGCGCAGCTACGGCTACGACCTGCCGGGCAACCCGATCGAGATCGTCACCCTGCGGGTGACCGGGCGCCTGCCCCGGGACGCATCGGCGCCGGGCCGCGGCCGTGCCGTAGAGACGCCCCGGGAGACCCGCCGGGTCTATTTCGGGCGCGGGCTCGGCGCCCACGACACTCCGGTGATCGGCCGGGCCGACCTCGCGGCCGGAAGCCGCCCCGGCCCCCTGGTGATCGAGGAATACGAGGGCACCACCCTGGTGCCGCCCGACGCCACCGCTCGCCTCGATCCCGACGGCAACATCCTGATCGCGCTCGGGATCGGGACCACGAACCCCCGGGCCTCGGACGCCATCATCGGACAGAGCCTCGCCCCGTGGAGCCCCACCCATGCGTGACATCGACCCGATCCGCCTCGAGGTGATGAAGAACGCCTTCGACACCATTGCCGACGAGATGGCTCTGATCCTGATGCGGGCCGCCCATTCGCCGATCGTACGCGACTCGATGGACTTCTCGACCGCGCTCTGCGACCCCGAGGGGCAGACCCTGGCGCAGGGCGTGACGACGCCGATGCATCTCGGCTCGTTCTACGACGCCATGCGCCACCTGATCGTCCGCTACGCCGACGACGTGCACGACGGCGACACCTTCATCGGCAACGACCCCTACGCGGCGGCCGGCCAGCACCTGCCCGACTTCTACATCGTGCAGCCGATCTTCCTCGACGGGCGCCTCGTCGGCTGGGCCACCACGGTCGCGCACCATGCCGATGTCGGCGGCATCGTGCCGGGCTCCAACGCGCTCGGCGCGACCGAGATCATCCAGGAGGGGATCCGGGTGCCCTTCCTCAAACTCGAGGAGCGTGGCCGGCCGGACGCCAAGCTGTGGGAGATCCTGCGCCTGAACGTGCGGGTGCCCGACCAGCTCACCGGCGACCTCAACGCCCAGATCGCGGCCTGCGCCGCCGCCCGGCGCGGCCTGACCGAGCTGATGACTCGATACTCGGTCGAGGAGGTGCTGGCCTATGCCGAGGAACTGCACGACTACACCGAGCGCCTGACCCGGGCCGAGATCCGCGAGATCCCCGACGGCACCTACCGCTTCACCGACCACATCGACGGTCTTGGCGAGACCCCCGAGCCGATCGTGTTCGAGGTCGCCGTGACGGTGGCGGGCGACGCGATCACGATCGACTGGGCGGGCACCTCGGCCCAGGTCGAGGGCGGGGTCAACACGCCTTTGCCCTTCACCAAGGCGGGGGTCTACACGGCGCTGCGCTCGATCATGGGCTCCGAGCTGCCGAACTGCCACGGCTTCACCCGGGCGGTGACGGTGACGGCGCCCCTCGGCACCGTGGTGAACGCGGTCTACCCTGCGCCGACCGGCGCGCGCGGCATCACCGGCTACCGCATCATCGACTGCGTGATCGCGGCGCTCGCCCCGGTGCTCCCCGACCGCGTCACGGCGGACGGCCCGGGCGGTGCCTCGGTGCCGGCGATCGGCGGCTGGCACGACGGGCGCCCCTTCGTGTTCTCCGAGACCCTGATGGGCTGCTGGGGCGCGGCGCGGGGCCATGACGGCCAGGAAGGCGTACCGCATATGGGCGCCAACCAGGCCAACGTCCCGGTCGAGCTGATCGAGGCCAATTTCCCGATCCGGGTCCGGCGCTACGGCATCGCCCCGGACACGGGAGGCCCTGGGCGCCAGCGCGGCGGCCACGCGCTTCTGCGCGAATACGAGTTCCTTGGCGAGACCGGGATCCTCACCCTGCGCTCGGACAAGCGCGACTTCCCCCCGCACGGCCTCGACGGCGGTCAGGCCGGCAGCGGACCGGTCAACCGCGTGCTCTCGGGCACCACGGAGCGCATTCTGCCGGTGCTGGTGACGGTTCCGGTCCGTCTGCGGCGGGGCGACGTCTTCCTCCACGTCACGCCCTCCGGCGGCGGCTGGGGCGATCCCCTGACCCGCGATCCTGCTCTAGTGCTCCGGGACGTGATCGAGGAGAAAGTGAGCCGGGCGGCGGCGGAGGCGCAGTACGGCGTGGTGATTGCCGGTGAGGACCGCCCGTGCCTCGATCCGGCGGCCACGGAAGCCCTTCGTCGGGAGCGGCTTCGCATGGCCTGAGCGAAGCCGAGGTCGCGGTGCGACTGAACCGCTCCGGGTTTCTCGGCGGCTGTTTGTCTTGGGTCAGGCGGCCAGGGCTTGGTCGCGGACGTTGGCATGATAGCGCGCTTCGGCCTCGACGGGCGGGACGTTGCCGATCGGCGCGGGCAGGCGGCGATGGTTGTGCCAGTCGACCCCCTCCAGAATGGCATACTCGACCGCTATGATGGAGCGCCATGGGCCGCGCCGGTGGATGACCTCCGCCTTGAACAGGGCGTTGATCGTTTCCGCCAAGGCGTTGTCGTAGCTGTCGCCGACGCTGCCGACCGACGGCTCGATGCCCGCACCGACCAGGCGCTCTGTGTACCGGAGAGCCAAGTATTGCGAGCCGCGGTCCGAGTGGTGCACCAGACCGCTGCCCTGGACGGGACGGCGCTCGTGCAGGGCCTGCTCCAGAGCATCCAGAACGAAGCTCGCATGAGCACTGCGTGAGGCCCGCCAGCCAGAGCCTGTCCTCGGGCCGGCGAAGCCGGACCCGGGGGATGCGCCGGGCAAACACATCGATGACGAAGGCCACATAGACGAAGCCCGACCACGTCGCCACGTACGTGAAGTCGCTGACCCACAGGGCGTTCGGCCGGGGAGCCTTGAACTGACGGTTGACGCGGTCGAGGGGGCAAGCTGCGGCCGGGTCGGGGATCGTGGTGCGCACGGTCCTGCCCCGCACCACCCCCGCCAAGCCCAATCGGCGCATCAGCCGCGTCACCGTGCATCGCGCGGTCACGATCCCCTCCCGGGCCAGTTGCCGCCAGATCTTGCGCACGCCGTAGACGCAGAAGTTCGCCTCGAACACACGCTGGATCTCGATCATCAACGCCGCGTCGCTGCGAGCACGAGCCGGTTGCTTGTCCGGATCGGCGCGCCGGGCAGCATGCGCGTAGTAGGTCGACGGGGCGATCGGCAATACCCTGCAGATCGGCTCGACCCCGTAGGCGGCTCGATGCTCGTCGATGAAGCTGATCATGGCCGAGACCGGCGGTCGAGCTCCGCCATGGCAAGATACGCCGATGCTTTGCGCAGGATCTCGTTGGCTTGGCGCAGCTCACGGTTCTCACGTTCAAGCGCCTTGATCCGCTCGCGTTCGTCCGTCGTCTGGCCAGGACCCACGCCCTGATCCCGCTCGGACTGACGCACCCAGTTCCTCAGCGTCTCGCCCGAGCAGCCAATCTTGGCCGCAATCGACTGGATCGCCGACCATTGCGAGCCGTGCTCGCCTTCGTGCTCGCACACCATCCGCACGGCACGCTCGCGCACCTCAGGGGAAAACGGGGTTGTTCGCTTCGTCATGGCTCCATCCTCTCAGAAGTTGAAGCCTCCGGGAAACCCGGGGCGGTTCAAGCAAAGCCGCCCCGCATTCCTATGAGAGCGGGTAGGGGCCGAGGAACAGGTCGCCGAGCGCCCGGCGGCGCAGGTAGGTCAGGCGGCGCCGCCGGATATGCTCGGGCCGGTCGTGGATCAGGTGGCAGCGCTGGCACCAGGCGGCGAGATCTGCATCGCCGTTGCGGCTGGTGTCATGCTCGCGGTGGCAGGTCGCCAGGATCGGGATGGTCAGCCGGACCGTCGCGAGGGCCGCGACGCCGGGTTCGCGGCGCAGAAGCCGGCCGCGTCCGGAGCGCCAGCCACCGGCCTCCGCGTCGTACCAGGTGCCCTCGTTGAGGCAGACAATTACATGGCCGTGCGGGCGCCCGCAGGCCTCGCAGCGCCCGCCGGCCCGGCCGAAGCGGATCACCGCCGAGAGCTGCGGCCAGTCGATCGGGTAGAAGTGGCGGTGTTCGGGACGGATCGGCACGATGCGGCCACGCTAGCATGGCCCGTTGAACGGCGAATCCCCCTTCGACACATCGATGGCGATGTAGCCTCTACGATCCGAGCGCCCCGATCGGCACGCCCACCGGCTTCGTGGCCGGCCAGCACAGGAGTCAGAGGATCGCCCAGGGGAGGCGACGGGCTTTTGGATCGGAGAGAGCTCCGGCGCCCGTCGCGAAAGCTCTGCCGATGCCCCGCCTCCTGATCCTCGCCTGCTCGGCGACCAAGCGCCCCGAGCCCGATCGCATCCCGGCATTCGCGCGCTACGACGGCCCGCTCTGGCGCACCCTGCGCGCTGCCGATCCGGACGGCCGGCGCGCCCGGGTCGCCTTCCTCTCGGCCCATTACGGTTTCCGGGACGCGGCGACGCCGATCGCCGATTACGACGCACGGCTGACGCAGGATCTCGCCGAGCGAATGATCGCCGGTGGCGTCACCACACGCTGGCCCAGGCCGCCGTCGCCCCGTCGGCCCGACACCTATGGGATCCACGCCGGCGCCGAGATCGCCGGGCTGGCCCGGCACGGCGCCGAGCCCTTCGCGGATGTCGCGCTGGTCGGCGGGCAACTCTACGTGGAGGCGATGCACGCTCTCGTGCGCGGCTTCGTCGAGATGGGCTGCGTGCGGCGCGACGCCCGCGTCAGCGTCATCAACGGGCCGATCGGCCGGATGCGCCAGGACCTGCGATCCTGGCTGTGCGAGGCGAGCGGGCTGGCCGGAGGCCGGCCGTGACCGGGCGCCTCGGGCACAACGGTGGGCCGGTCCTCGACGAGCCGGCCGACACCCGCTCCGGTCGGTGCAAGCACTGCCGGCACTGGAAGGCGCCGTCCGACGAGGAGCAGCGGGCCTACGAGTGGTTCCAACTCGGCTTGTCGCGCCGCCGCGTCCGGCGGCCGACCGGCGCCTGCGACCGCGTCCTGATCGGCAACAACCCCAGGCCGGCCTTCTCGGCCACATCGGGCGAGTTCGGCTGCGGGAATTTCGAGGCCGCGCCGCTCCCGCCGATGCCGAAGGGCGGCGGTTTCGTCACGATCTAGTGCACTGACTCATTCGG